>NZ_NPEX01000063.1 GCF_003258865.1 Rhodoplanes roseus
CACCACCCGCTCGGGAGCAGCATCATGAAACAACGAGAGTTCACGAAGTGCCTTCGCTGCGGCAAGGGCGTGATGCACGCCGGCGCAATCACGTTCTTCCGGATCTCGATCGAGCGGCTGGTCGTCGACCTCGGCGCGGTACGCCGCCAGCACGGTCTCGAGCTGCAGATCGGTGCGCTCGCCCAGCACATGGGCCCGGACGAGGACATCGCAAAGCCGCTTCTCCCTGCCGTCGCGGGCCTGGTCTGCGAATCGTGCGCCATGGCCGACGACACGCTTTTCGATCTCTGGTCGAAGGTGACCGAAGCGGCGGAACCGGAGGACGCGGGCTCATGAGCCGCCATCCGATTCCCGACGCCGCCCTCGATGATCGCCTCGGCATCGTCGGCATGACCGGTTCCGGCAAGACCTACGGGGCCGGCACCTGTGTCGAGCGCATCCTGGCGAAGCGTGGCCGGGTGATCATCCCGGATCCGCTCGGCGTCTGGTGGGGCCTGCGCCTGCTGTCGGACGGCCGGACGACCTCGGCCCTGGACGTCGTGGTGTTCGGTGGCCCGCACGCCGACCTGCCCGTCTCGCCGCAGCACGGCGCGCTGATCGGCGAGACGGTCGCCGGTATGCGCGAGAGCGCGATCCTGGACCTGTCGGGATTCGAGACCGCCGCCTCCGAGCGGCGCTTCATGCTCGCCTTCCTGGACGCGCTCTATCGCAAGGCCACGGGCGAGCCCGTGCATCTCGTCTTCGACGAGGCCGACCTGTGGGCGCCGGAGCGCATCCTCGATCGAGAGGGCGACGCGACCAAGCTGCACGGCATGATGCAGACCGTCGTGCGGCGCGGCCGCGTCAAGGGGCTCACGTCCTGGTTGATCTCGCAACGGCCGGCGGCGTTGTCGAAGAGCGTGCTGTCCCAGGTCGACGGGCTGGTGGCGTTCCGCCTCACCGCGAGCCAGGACCGCAAGGCGCTCGGCGCCTGGATCGAGGGTCAGGCCGACAAGGCCGAAGGCGCCGCGATGCTCGGCGGGCTGCCCACCAAGGCGCGCGGGGAGGCGGTCGTCTGGCTGCCGGCCCGCGGCATCCTGGCCGACGTGGCGTTCCCGCCGAAGGCGACCTGGGATTCGTCCCGATCGCCGAAGCGCGGCGAGAAGCGGACCAGCATCGACCTTCCGCCGCTCGATCTCGGCAGCCTGAAGGAGCGGCTCGCCGCTGTCGAGGCGGAGACCAAGGCCAACGACCCGAAGGCGCTGCGCGCCGAGGTCGCCGATCTGAAGCGCCGTCTCGCCTCCAACGAGGCCGCAAAAATTAACATGCCTGATGCGACGGCACTCGCCGAGGCGGAAAGGCGCGGCTATGACGCCGGATACGCGGCGGGGGTAGGAAATGGGCGCGCGCAGGTTCTGGTGCTGCTCGCCCCCTACTCCAAGGGCTTGGTCGAAACGATGGACCGGCTGCGCACTGGCGCCGCCGCACCGCCGATCTCCCCGGTCGAATCTCGCGGCGCGATGCCGGCTGCCCCATGTCGGCCGGCAACGCCCGCGCCGGCTCGCGCCGCCGCACCGCGCACGCCTTCGGTCGCCGCCGCCGGCGCCACCCTGCCCAAGGCGGAGCGGCTCGTCTTAACCGTGCTGGCGCAGTACCCGGACGGTCGCGCCAAGAACCAGATCGCGATTCTCACCGGCTATGCGGTCGACGGTGGCGGTTTCAACAACGCGATCTCCGCGGCCCGCTCCGCCGGTCGGCTCGAGGGATCGGGCGATCGCCTCCGCATCACCGACCGCGGCCTCGCCGACCTCGGTACGTTTGAGCCGCTGCCGACCGGCCGGGCGCTCCTGCAGCACTGGCTCGGCAAGCTCGGCAAGGCGGAGCGCGCCGCCCTGTCGGGGCTCGCCGAGATCCATCCGCGGGCGATGTCGAAGGACGAGCTCGCCGCTCGCGCAGGCTACGAGCCGAGCGGCGGCGGCTTCAACAACGCACTGTCCCGGCTGCGGACCCTCGAGCTGATCGAGGGCCGCGGCGAGCTGCGCGCCTCGGATGCGCTGTTCGGATAAGCAGGAGGACCCCATGCCGCGAGTGTCGATCGTCTCGTCTCCGGAGCACGCCTTCGCGGCAGCCCTCGGCCAGCGCCGGTTTGGCCGTCGGTGTGCACCGCTCCGCCAGGGGTGCAGGCCGCAGCGCCGAAGCCGCAGCCCCGGCCGGCAGAGCCGGCGCTGCGTGAGGGTGACATCCATCTCGGCGACGCCGTGACCGGCGGCGCCGTCGGCGTTGCGGTCGGCAAGCTGATCGAGGGGCGACTGCCGATCCAGGGGGTGTCCGGCGCCGGTGATCGCGCCGGCCGACCTGCGCCGCTTCGTGCTCGACCATCTCGACCGCATCGACCTGCGCAAGGTCGACAAGATCGCCTTCGTCGCCCTGATCGCCGGCGAGGCCGAGCCGGCGGCGACACATGCCGCGGCCCCGTCCGCGCCGCCGGAGAAGCTGGAAGGTGCCATGGTGATGATCACGGTCGACGGTCTCGGCGAGATCCTCGTGCCGGCCCGCGTGCTCGGTCGTGGCGCCGGATCGTGCCGAAATTATTCACGCGGTGAATAGCCCCTGCCCCGCGAACGCAGAACTGCGATGGACGTGACCACCACGATCCCCAGTGCGCCGGTCGCGCCGAGATCGCTGCCAGCCCTCTGTGCGGCCCCGCAACGAGGCATCTCGAACTCGATCAACGTTCCCAATAACGACATGCCCGGCCGACAACGCCAGTCCCATAGCACCGCCCGGCGGCTGAGAAACGAGACGAGTTCGAACGGTAGGATTACGCCGCGAAACCGCTCCGCAGGCCATGGCGTTGGTCAAGGTCCGTCAGACCATTCCTCCCAGACTGCTCTCGCCGCCGACGCGCGGCGGGAGTCTTTTCCAGAGCGGGCTGACCCCGACAGAGGACGGTCGGAAGATGACCATAAACATGGTTCCCATGCAGGCTCTGAAACTGGTTCCCATTAAGAGCCTGCGAACTTGCGCGCTCGCGGGTGGATCCCGGGGGCGCGCTTTTTTGGTGCCGGTCAAGTGAGCTCGGAGCCTGGGTCGCCGTCTGCCGATGGACGCTGTTCTTTATAGAATCTGAGAACGTGCACGCGGCATGCAGAAGAGAGATTAGCAGTCATTCTCTGCTCGTCAATTTCAGACATAAGTATTGAAATCGTCAGCTTACGTTTATCCGCAATTTCTTTTAACGAAATCCAAAACAGATGTTCCAGACTCACTGAGGTCTTCTGTCCAGCTATGATAACGGATCGCTTCTTGACATGCGAACTTGCGAGTTCCTCGCCTCTTGAATTGCTTCCACCCTGATTATCCTTCACGACTCCCTCCGGCGAATCGATCCGAGCAGAATACTATCCTCCCCCGAAGGGACTAGTCGTCCCGGCTTTAAGCAGGCCCCCCGCGCATGGCGCCGGGCAGCCCCCCAATTTTCACAATACTGGCGCTGCGATTACAAACGTTGTGGGACCCTTTTTGAGCAGGCAGATAATTTTCGATTAACCAATGCGGAGTATTCACGGTTAGGCGCTCGACTGTCGACAGTCTGACACATTGAGAGCGCATGCTCCGAGGGGCGCAACCATGAAGCTCTCCAACCTCAGAATCTTTTCCAAGGTCGCCATCTGTATCGGCCTCATGGCCGCCCTGACGCTCGGTGCGCTGGCAATGACCGCGCTCCGAATCTTCGAGGCCGACAGTCACTATACCGATCTCATCGAGAACGACGTCGGCGGTATGAAGATCAGCATCAGGGCGGGCCAGCTGCTCTTCAACGAAGGGCGCCTACAATGGCGTCTGATCGCAGATCCCGTGCCGGCCGACCGACAAGCAGTCATCGATCAGATCGCCGCGAACCGCACCGAATACAAGACCCGCATGAACGAGGCGAAGGCGCAGCTTCCCCGATACGCGGGAACGATCGACGCGCTGCTCGCTGACTACGACGCGACAATCAAGGTATCGCGCCCGATCGAGCAAGCCGTGTTAGCCGGCGATCGGGACCGCGCCATCAGGGAGGCATTCGCGTTGGCATCGAGGAACGACGCCTATCGCAAGCAGCACGCAGCCCTGAATGACGAAATCGAACGTAACCTTCGGACGTCTTCGAAGGCACTCGCGGCTGCCACGGCCTCCACCGTGTGGATGACCTGTGCGTCGGTCGTCGCAGTCCTGGCTGCGCTGGGCGCCCTCGCCTTCTTCATTGTTCAGACAGGGGTCTCGAAGCCGATCACCAGCCTTGCCGACACGATGAAGCGTCTCGCCGAGGGCGAGTTCGGCGCGGTGGTGACAGGCGCCGACCGCAAGGACGAGATCGGTGCTATGGCCCGAAGCGTCGAGGTCTTCAAGACAAACGGGATCGAGGCGAAGCGCGCGCGGGAGCAAAGCACCGCGAACGAGGAGATGGCGGCTCGGAAGCGCCGCGACGAAATGAACGCCTTGGCTGCCGAGTTCGAGCGAGCCGTGGGAGGCATCGTCTCGACCGTCGGGACTTCTGCAACTCGCCTCCAGGCTGCCGCCGGGGAACTGACCGATACGGCCGAAAGCACGCAGCGTCTCTCGGCGAGCGTGGCGACGGCCGCCGGCCAGGCATCATCCAACGTCCAGAGCGTCGCATCGGCGACGAACGAGATGAACTCCTCCGTTCAGGAGATCGGCCGCCATGTGCAGGAGTCGACCCGTATCGCGGCAGATGCCGTGCGGCAGGCCGAGCGGACGGACGAGCGGATCAACGATCTGTCGAAGGCGGCCGCACGCATCGGCGACGTGGTGAAACTGATCACCGCGATCGCCGAGCAGACGAACCTGCTTGCGTTGAATGCGACGATCGAAGCCGCCCGTGCCGGTGAAGCTGGGAAGGGCTTCGCCGTTGTCGCCCAGGAAGTGAAGGCCTTGGCAGCGCAGACGGGCAAAGCGACGGGCGACATTGCGGCGCAAGTCTCGGGCATGCAGGCCGCCACCGAGGAGTCGGTGACTGCCATCAAGGAGATCGGAGGCACGATCTCTCGTATCGCGGAGATCGCCTCATCGATCGCGGCCGGCATCGAGGAGCAGGGTGCAGCGACGGCAGAGATTTCGCGGAGCGTCGAGCAGGCGGCACAGGGCACCGCACAGGTCGCCGCCAACATCGGTGACGTGAGCCGCGGTGCCAACAACACCGGATCGGCCTCTGCCGCGGTCCTTGGAGAGGCTCGTTCGCTTTCTAAGGAAAGCGAACAGCTGCGGGCCGAGGTCGCTAAGTTCCTGGACACGGTGAGGTCCGCCTGATCCTCGCCGGGTAGCAGACGGGGGGCCTTCGGGTCAGGGAAGTAACAGCACCGCCGTCCGAGCAGTGGGCGGCGGTAACGCGCCGCCCCGGGGCTCGCAGCCGCATCGGAACCCCATCAAGGCGTCACGCGGCTCATGCAGCAGGCGATCAGCAGAACGGCCCTGCCGGTGGACATGCGAGAACGTTCTTCCCCCTTCAATCCCTCCATCCGCATTTGCATCTCGTCACCGCACCTCCATCCGCTCGTCCTTCTTCTCGCCGCGGGCGACGATCCGGAGCGCGTCGTCCGGAAGCGGCCGTTGCAACGCGAGGGCCTCGGCCGCCGGCGCCGTCAGCCAAGTCGCGACCTCGTCCTCGCTCCGCAGGATCACTGGCATCGCCTTGGGGTGGATCGGGCCGACGACTCCGTTCGCATCGGTGGTGAGGAAGGCGAACACGTCGCACGTCACCTCGCCCTCGGCTTTCTTCCTGGTGCTGGTCCAGGTCGTCCAGATCCCGGCGAAGGCGGCGAGCGGCCGATCCTCTCCGAGCGCCAACCACACCGGGACCTTCTTGCCCTCTGGGGTCGTCTCGTACTCGGAGAACGACGTGAACGGCACCACGCAGCGGCTGCCCTCGCCGAGCCAGCGGCGCCAGTGCGGCGACTTCACGTTACGGACGTTGGTCACGAGCGGGTCGGTGGTTCGGCCGCTCATGACGAAGGCTGGAGCCGGCATGCCCCAGCGTGCGGTGACCAGCTCACGGCCGTCCGGCCCGGCCCGCACGATCGGCGCGGCGTAATCCGGGAATACGCCCGGCATCGGCGGCAGATTGCCGGCCCTGTCCTGCGCCACCCGGAACAGCTCCCGGATCGCCGCCTGGCCCTTGGTGACGGAATAGAGATTGCACATGGTCCGAGCTTAAGGACGCCATGGGTGTGACTGCAATGTTCTACTGGCGGCCCCCGCCTCCATCTGAAGCCGGTTCCCGTAGCATGGCGGTAAAACCCGCGAGGGTGACGGCATAGAGAAACAGCCAAATGCTCCACGGGTCGTCGGGACGGCTCATCAGATTGAACACTGACAGGCAGATCCGGGCAAAGTCGACCAGCGCCCAGAATGCCATTCCGCGCACCAGCACCCGTGACCAGAGCGGGGCGTCCGCAAGCACCCGGTTGAAGTCGTAGCGGCCGGTGGACGTGCGCGGCCTCGATCTCGCCCAAAGCACCACGAAGGCGACGAACAGCGGGAACAGGGCGAGGCGCACTGCCACCGTTATGGCGCCGATCGCGGTGAGGTCGGTCGCGTTGGTGTCGGCACCCGCGCCCGCCGCGATCAGGCCGGCGAGCGCGGCGAGGCGCAAGCCCTGGAGGACCGAGCCGGCCGCAAGCCCGAGCACCGCCGAGACGAACATCAGATGGAGCGGGCGCTTCATCGCGGTGTTCCCGAATGCGCCGAACGGCCGGCCTAGGTCAGTTGGTCGTCCCAGCGCTGCGGTTCGAAGGCGAGCCAACACCTGCCCGCGCCCAACAAACACGCTCGGCATCGGCGGCAGTTTGCAGTGCGAGCATGGGCGATGCGGAAAAGTGCGCGGATCGCGGACTGCCGCGTCGTGACGCAATCAAGGTTGCACATCGGTCGAGCGTACGGGCCGACGGAGCGATACGGCAAGCCGGGGGCTCACGACCGGTCGTTCGACACCTATGAGTCCGGTGGTTTTCGACACAAATGCAACCAGAGACAGTGTTTCACTCAGAGCTTTCCGGCACCACTTTCGGGTCACACTGCTGGACGGATCGGCGGATTTTAGATTGCGATTACTAGCCGGTTCGAGTCGTGCACACTGACTACGTAATTTTCATTACATCACTGGACATTTCTACTTAAGATAGAAAAATAATCTTCTGTTCGAGTCTTGGGTGTGTCGCGGCGTGGCAAAAATACAGTGATGCGAAACGAGGTCATATGGTGCCACCCGATGGAATTACACACGGGGGAAAAGACAATGACCATGTCTCGAACGATCCAGGTGGCACTGCTCAGCTCAGCGATCGGTCTGGGTACGATCGGCATCGCAACAGCCGCCGACATGGCGCTCAAGGCGCCGCCGCCGCCGGTGGTGGTCGCTCCGACCTGGACGGGCTTCTATCTCGGCATCAGCGGTGGCGCCGGCTGGGGTACGCAGGAGCAGAACTGGGACATCAGCGGCACCATCGCCGCTCTCGCGGGCGGCGGGCTGGGCGGCATTCCGCCTCTGAACACCCAGAGTTCGCACGGCATCAACGGCCAGTTCGTCGGCGGCCAGGTCGGCTACAACTACCAGATGGGCTGGGTGGTGGTCGGTCTGCAGGCCGACGCCTACTGGGCCGACATCTCGGGCAGCAGCAACTGCTTCGCGCTCGGCGTGATCAACTGCAACTCGAAGACCGAGGCGTTCGGCACCGTCACGGGCCGGCTCGGTGGCACCGTCGATCGCGCCCTCCTCTACGTCAAGGGCGGCCTCGCCTGGGAGAAGGCCAAGTCGGACATCAACGTGCTCGGCCTCGGCGGCCTCGGCCTCGGTGGCGCAGCGATCTCGTTGTCCAGCAGCGAGGACAGCACCCGGACCGGCTGGACCTGGGGCGCCGGCGCCGAATACATGTTTACGCCGAACTGGACGGGCTTCGTCGAGTACGACTTCCTCGACTTCGGCACCCGCTCCGCGGCCTACGCGTTCACGGCCGCGATCCCTGGCGGCCCGACCCTGGCCATTCCGCTCCCGACCGATCTGAAGGAGCAGTTCCACATCGTGAAGGCCGGCGTGAACTACAAGTTCTGACGGACACAACCTCCCCGAAAGTTGGAGCCCGGGCCACGCGCCCGGGCTTCGTCGTTTCGGATCCTGTCTTTGGTACCCGGTCGATTATGTCGGGCCACGGGGTCCCGGCTGCTTGCACGGCGTGCAGCGCGAGCAGCCGCGGCATCGGCGGGTCATCCTCCCCGAGCCTCCCCCGCAGGGGGAGGGTGAGCGGCGGACATCCGGTCCGTCATGCCAGCCGCACCGTGACGGAAGGTTTGGCCCCCTTGGTGAAGATCTTCTTGTCCTCCACGAGGCCGTCGTCGTGGAGCTTCTTCCTGGCCGCGTCCTTCAGCGCCAGGTAGACCTCTGCGACGAGCATCGGCATCAGGCCCTTGAATTGGGCCTTTCGCTCGGCCGACACTTCTACTGTGCCCTTCCCGGCCACCTCGTCGGTGAAGCCGGCTTTGCCCTCGATCGCCGCGGCGCGGAGCTGATCCTTCAGCTCGTCCATCTTGGCGAGCTGCGGCGCGATCTCGATCTGCAGGTCGACGAGCTTCTCGGCGAGCTTCTTGCGCGCCGCTTCGGTCATGGCCATGGCGAGGTCCTTTCGTGCGAACAGGAGCGGCCGGCCGGGAGGCCCGGCCGGTCGTGATGGCGGTCGGATGGAGACGGATGCGGGCGAGGTCAGCCGTCGGTGCGGCGGGCGCGGCGGCGGCGCGGCGCGGGGGACGGCGCGACCTGGTGCTGCAGGAACAGATCGAGGCGCTGCTTCACCTCGGCAAGGCCGTCCCGCACGTCGTCCTTCAGCTCGGCGAAGCCGTCGCGGACATCGTCCTTGAGGGCTCCAACGGCGCGGGCCGTCTCCTCGGTCCGCAGCCGGACGCGATCGAGTTCCAAGCGCGTCTCCTCTCGAAACCGCCCGTGCTCGGTGACGATCTCGTCGCAGCGCCGCGCGGTCTTGTCGGCGAGCGACGATGTCGCCGCGAGGTCACCGGCCGCCTTGAAGCGGGCGGCGAGGCGCGGCGCGAAATACGAGGCGATGCCGATCAGGGCGGTGTTGATCGTCGTCACCGCGGCGAGGAGCCGGAAGGTCCAGTCCCAGTCCATGTCGTCCCCCCTGCCCGCCCGGAGGCAGGCTCCACGGCCCGGCGGGCCGCGGCACGTCAGCGGCCGAGCCGCGTGGCCAACATGCGGGAGACCGACAGCACGGTGCCGCTGCCGAACAGCCACTGCACGATGGTGCCGAAGGTCTCGCTGGTGATGCCCTTGATGGCCGGCGTGGTGCCCCAGCCGAGCATCGTGTCCCACACGACGCACTTGCCGAAGTACGAGAGGGCGAACAGGCCGAACCCGAACATGATCAGCCCGATCGGTCCCCACGCCCCTTCGGCGCGGCGGATCTCGGCGACCTGCTTTCGTGTCTCGATCTCGGCCTGGATCTCGGCCTTGGCGAGGTCGACCGCATGTCCGTCGCGGCTGCCGGCGGCATCGAGCTTCTTCTGGTAGGCGCCGAGCAGGCCGTTGATCAGCGGCCCGCCCAGAAAGGACAGGATGGTCGACCAGATCACGGCACACCTCCGGCGGCCCGTGCCCGGCGCTGCGCGACCAGCGCGGAGACCTTGACGACCGCGACGGCCGAGACCTTCACGACCGCCACGGTCGCGACGATCCTGGCGGCCTGCTCGGGCGGCAGCACGGCCGCCAGGTCGATGCCGGACAACTGGTCGAGCTCGGCCAGCAGCGGCGGAATGCCGGCGACGGCGAGCGCCGCCAGGAAGCCGCGATGGATGCCGTCGTCGTTCACGAAGAACAGGAAGTCGGTGAGCCAGTTCGCCAGCACCAGCGGGTCCGTGCCGGCGAAGGCGAGGAGGGCGGTGCCGTCGCGGCGCAACACGATGCCGCGGGTCTGCGGCATCGGCAGCGCCGTGGCGGTCGTGGGACTGAAGGCGACCAGGCTCGCCCCCCACGCGCGTGCGATCGCCGCGAGCTTGTCGGGCTCGTCCTCGTAGGCGAGCTGCGCCGCCCAGGCGGCGGCCCGCGCCGTGCCGAGATGAAAGCCGGGACCGGGCGCGAGGCCGTCGAGCGCATCGGCCGGATAATGATCGGCGGGAAGGCGGACCAGGAACGTCATGTCGTCAGCAACGGGATGTCAGCAACGGGACGTCAGCAACGTGATGGCAATGGCATCGCAGTGAAACGAGCGACGAAATGCTGCGCAGCCCCGCCGTCCTGATCCGGAAGACGTCACTCCAAGCCGCTGATCGGCAACGGGATCACGAGCCGGCGGAGACACGCCGATACTGTGGCCCAGTCCGGCGGGCCGTGCAAGCGGCCCGCCGCCGCGTCGTCACCCGTGGGCGGCCGTCTTGCGGGTGGCGGCGCGGGCGACCGTGTCGAGCATCTCGATCAGGCTGTCGGCGTCACGCGGGCCGTCGTAGCGGACGCCGTCGACGAACAGCGTCGGCGTGCCGTTGACGTCGCTGCGCACGCCGCCGCTGAAGTCAGCCTCGATCTTCTCGTCCCAGCGGCCCCGGAAAGCCTCCGACATCACCGTGGCGTCCAGGCCGATCGTCGCCGCGTGTAGCTCCAACGGATGACGCCCTCGGCATCGATGACGAACAGCGCGCGCTCGCCGACGCCGTCCTGTTCGCGATAGACGCCGTAGCGGCGCGCCACCTCGCCTTTCGGCTCGAAGTCGGCGAGCAGCGGAAAGTGGAGCTTGCGCCGCTCGGCGAAGGCGGTGTGGCACCACACGCCGTCCACCGAGATGCCGAGGAGCTGCGCCCGGGCCCGGTGGAACTCGGGCGGCACCTCGTTGTAGAGCGCCATCTGGTCGCCGCAGACCGGGCTCCAGTCGGCCGGATAGAACGCCAGGATCACGGGGTCGCCGCGCAGATCGTCGAGCGAGACGACCTGATCCGGCGTCGCCGCTAGCTTGAACGGGGGAGCGGCCGTGCCGGGCGGCAGGAGCTTGGTGGACTGGGATTGCGGCACGGGACTCTCCCTGGCGACGGGGCTGATCGGGGGTCGGCTTTGCGGCGGCGCCGCGGTCAGCGGTTGCGCGTCGCCTCGTAGAGGAACCAGCTGCGGCGCTCGGCCTCGTCGATCCACACCTCGATCAGGCTGGTGGAGGCGACGTCGTTGTGGGTTTCGCAGACCGTGTGGGTGGCCCGCAGGAAGCCGGTGAGCCGACGGTTGTCGTCGGCCAGCTCGGCCAGCATGTCGGGCGCCGTCACGTAGTCGGCGTCGTTGTCGAGCAGGCGCTGGATGCGGTGGATGTGGCCGATCGAGCGCAGCGTCGTGCCGCCGACCTTGCGGACCCGCTCGGCGATGGCGTCGGTCGTCGCGAAGATCTGGTCGCCCTGCTCGTCGAGCATCAGGTGGTAGTCGCGGAAATGCGGCCCCGAGAGATGCCAGTGGAAGTTCTTGGTCTTCAGATAGAGCGCGAACATGTCGGCCAGCAGGCCGGTGAGTGCGGCGGCGATGTCGGTCGTCGCCTGCTCTCCGAGATCGCTCGGCGTGCGGAGCGAGGCGCCCATGCGGGGCTGACGCGAGAGATCGTTCATCGGTGGTCTCCTTGTGATGGGCCGCGCCGCTTTGCGATTTCGGGGGGCACGGCCCGGCATTCCTTCAACGGCGCGTCGAGGACGAGGTCCCGTCCCGATGGCGGAGACCGTAGTCGTCCGATCGCGACACCGATATCGGCCGCGAGTCTGACGGCGTCATACCTGGGTCTTACTCGGCTGCGCCCGGCCACGGCCGGACGGCGGTACTCAGCGCCGCAGCAGGTTGGTCTGGGCGAGGTCGAGCACCTCGTCGCCGCGGCCGCTCATCACGGCGCGCAGGAGCCACAGGCTGAATCCCTTCGCCTGCGCGATGTCGATGGTGGGCGGGATCGACAGTTCCTGGCGGGCCGTCACCACGTCGAGCACGGCCGGCCCGTCGTGGGCCAGCACGTCGGCGATCGCCTTCGACAAGTCGCCCGGATCCTCCACCCGCACGCCATGGATGCCCATGGCCCGCGCCATGGCGGCGAAGTCCGGGTTCTCCAGATCGGTGCCGAGCTCCACCAGGCCGGCCGCCTTCATCTCCAGCGCGACGAAGCCGAGCACGCCGTTGTTGAAGATCACGACCTTCACGGGCAGCTTCATCTGGGTCAGCGTGATCAGGTCGCCCATCAGCATGGTGAAGCCGCCGTCGCCCGACAGCGAGATCACCTGCCGGCCGGGTTGCGCCGCCTGGATGCCGATCGCCTGCGGCAGGGCGTTGGCCATCGAGCCGTGCACCAGCGAGCCGACCATCCGGCGCTTGCCGTTCATCGCCAGGTAGCGGGCGGCCCAGATGGTCGGCGTGCCGACGTCGAACGTGAAGGCGGCGTCGTCGGTGGCGAGGTCGCTCACCAGCTTCGCCAGATACTGCGGATGGATCGGCGGGCGGCCCGGCGTGCCGCGGGCGAGGTGGTCGAGACCGCGGCGGGACTCGACGTAGCGGTCGAGGCTCTTGTCGAGATGGGCGCGATCCTGCTTCGGCGCGAGGCGGGGCAGGAGGCCGGCGATCGTCGCCCCGACGTCGCCGACGATGCCGAGATCGAGCTTGCAGCGGCGGCCGAGATTGGCGGCGCGGATGTCGACCTGCGCGATGGCGACGCCGCTCGGCAGGAACTGCTTGTAGGGAAAGTCGGTGCCGAGCATCAGCAGCATGTCGCAGGAGTGCATGGCCTCGTAGCCGGACGAGAAGCCGATGAAGCCCGTCATGCCGACGTCGTAGGGATTGTCGTACTCGACATGCTCCTTGCCGCCGAGCGCATGCACGATCGGGCTCTTCAGCGTCTCCGCGAGCGACATCAGCAGGTCGTGGGCGCCGGCGCAGCCGCGTCCGCAGAACAGCGTGACGCGCTCGGCGCCGTTCAACATCGCCGCGAGCGCGTCGAGCCGATCGTCGCTCGGGGTGACGATCGGGGTGGGCGGCAGCAGCCCGGCGACGGGTGCGATACCGCGCTCCGGCGACGGGCGCTGCGCCACGTCGCCCGGAATCACGATCACGGCGACGCCGCGCTCGCCGGTCGCCGCCCGGATCGCGTTCTCCAGCACATAGGGCATCTGGGCCGGATCGGAGACGAGCTCGCAGTACACGCTGCATTCGCGGAACAGGTTCTGCGGATGCGTCTCCTGGAAATAGCCGCCGCCGATCTCGGCCGACGGAATCTGCGCCGCGATCGCCAGCACCGGCGTGCGGCTGCGCTGCGCGTCGAACAGACCGTTGATCAGATGCAGGTTGCCGGGGCCGCACGACCCCGCGCACACCGCGAGCCGTCCGGTGATCTGCGACTCGCCCGACGCCGCGAAGGCCGCGGCCTCCTCGTGCCGCACGTGGATCCAGTCGATCGAGCCGTGCTGCCGCAACGATTCGGTGAGCGCGTTGAGGCTGTCGCCGACGACGCCGTAGATGCGGCCGACGCCGATCTGGTGGAGCGTTTCGACGATCAGATCGGCGACGTTTCGTTTCGACATGGATCCTCGCTACGGGGGTTGGCGGCAACGGTGGAGCTTACGACCAGACGTGAGGTGGGCGGCCGGTCCTGTCGGTCCGCGTCCGAGCCCAGAGCACGTCGAAGACGCGGTGTCCGCGGGCGCGGCACGATTCGCGCATTCGTTCCAGTCTCGCGATCATACGTAAGTTTGGCGATCGTCATCCGCAGATGCTACAGAACGGGCGGCCCCCGAGGCCTATCTCCTTCGAACGTGATCGTCGCACCGGATCGTCGGGCAGACGTCGGTACGGCCCGACCCGGACGTCGCGGCACTTCGAGGAGATCGAGATGGAACAGACGCCGTCGAACGAGCGGTCCACCACCGCGGTGCGTGGCGCCACGATCTATGCGATGGCCGGCGCGGCGGGCATCGCGGTCGCCAACATCTACTACAACCAACCGATGCTCGGCCTGATCGAGGACGATCTTCCCGGTCGTATCGCCGGCCTGGTCCCGACCGCCACCCAGCTCGGCTATGCGATCGGCCTCTTCCTTCTGGTGCCGCTCGGCGACATCCACGAGCGTCGGCGGCTGATCGTGTTCCAGTTCGGTGTTCTCGCGGTGGCGCTGATGCTGGCGGCGCTGGCGCCGACCGCCGTGCTGCTCGTGCTGGCCTCGCTGGTGCTCGGCCTCGCCTCGACGGTCGCCCAGCAGATCGTTCCGCTCGCCGCCCATTTCTCGGCGCCGGAGCGGCGCGGCACCACGGTCGGCATCGCGCTCGCCGGCATTCTCACCGGCATCCTGCTGAGCCGCACGCTCGCCGGCTTCGTCGCCACCCATGGCGGCTGGCGCGAGATGTTCTGGCTCGGAGCCGCGATGGCGCTGGGAGCCGGCGGCCTGATGATGCTGGTGCTGCCGCACAGCCGGCCGGATCAGCAGCTCGGCTACGGCCGGCTGTTGCGCTCGCTCGTCCATCTGTGGCGCGAGTTTCCGGCGCTGCGGCTGGCGGCCGCGACCCAGGCCCTGATCTTCGCCGCCTTCACGGCGTTCTGGACCGTGCTGGCGTTCCGCCTGCAGGGGCCGCCGTTCGGGCTCGGAGCGGACGTGGCCGGGCTGTTCGGTGTCGTCGGCGCGGTCGGCATCCTGGCCGCGCCGCTCGCCGGACGCGTCGGGGACGGCTACGGGGCGACTCGCGTGGCCGCCATGGGAGCCGCCGTGACGCTGCTCTCCTGGCTCGTGTTCGGCGCCTGGACGTCGCTCGCCGGGCTGATCGTGGGCGTGGTGCTGCTCGACTTCGGCATGCAGTCGGCGCTGGTCTCCAACCAGCACATCGTCTTCGCGCTGCGGCCGGAGGCCCGGGCCCGCCTGAACACGGTGCTGATGGGTGCGATGTTTCTGGGCGGGGCGTTCGGCTCGGCGGCCGGTACTGCGGCCTGGCAGGCGGGCGGCTGGGCCGGCGTCTCGACGCTCGGCATCGGCTTCGGCGTGGTGGCGACGGCCCTCCAGGCCATCAACATCGCCCGCCCGTCGCGCCGCGCCCGGGAGGTCGCCTGCAGCGAGTAGTCTACGGCGGTTCGGTTCTTCGTCATGGAAAAGCCCCGGGCGAAGGCCCGGGGCTTTTCGGCTCGCGCTTCAGCAGAGATCAGTAGCGGGCGACGACGGGCGCGTCCCAGCCGAACTTGTAGTTCACGCCGAGCTTGACGACGTGCATGTCGGCACTCGCCGAGGTGCGATAGCCCCCGAAGCAGACGCCCGGGCTGCAGATCGTGAGATCGACCGTGCCGGTGCCGTAGTTCAGGTAGTTGTACTCGCCCTTGAACGTCCAGTTGTTGGTGAGCGCGTATTCGAGGCCGACACCGAGGAGAAGGCCGTCGAGCGTCGCGTCGCCCGAGACCGTGTAGGGTGTCGAAAGGGTGTTGCCGGAGCTCACGTCGAAGCGGCCCCAGGTCCAGCCGGCCTTGCCGTAAACGAGCGCGCGATCGAACGCGATGCCGAACCGGGCCGCGACGTCGAAGCCGTACTTGTTCTTGATCTCGGTCGAGTAGCTGTCGAAGCCGTACGAGATCTCGTGGGTCTGCTTGACCCCCGACCAGTAACCCTCGCCCTCGACGCCGAGGACCAGCATGCCGACCTGGTAGTTGCAGCCGAGCTGGCCTCCCGCGATGGCACCGACCCCCCGGTTGTCGGAGCCCCCGTATCCATAATAATAGTAGTAGGACGTCGGATCCGTGTAGGACCCGCTCATCGAGGCGGCGCCAGCGTGCGCGCCGATGTAGCAGCCCGTCCAGCTGAACGCGGGCACCGGAGCCGGCATGGGGGGCGCCTTCAAGGCCATGTCGGCTGCGGATGCCGAACCCGCCAACGCGACGAATGCAACGGATGCGAGAAGAACTGCCTTCATGGAACCCCCCTGGGACTGCAACGGTGGTGCAATAATGGGGAGGACGGGGAGAAATTGGTTGTAAATCGGCAACAGCGAACGCAATTGCCGGAAGCGGCCACCGGTCGGCGCCACCGTCGGTTGGAATCTGTGTGGAATCACAGATATATAGGCTGATGGCTCTAATCGCTGATAAAATTGTATTATCTCGGCGGGTTGCAGAAAGGGCACAGTCGGAGACGGGCTGCCACTAGCGGCGGAACCGGCTTTGGTTTGAAGGTGGCCGCGTTCGAGGGCCGCACAGGCGCCGTCTGCCCCTCCTTCCGAATCACGCCCGCGCCACCGGCCGGTGACACATCGCCTGCCGCTCGGCTCCAAGTCCCCGCATTGCGGGCGTCCGTGAACAGGGGGTAGACCGCCGCCGTCATCCAGATTATATGATCCCCATCGCGCCACGGTCTGCCGGGGCGTGGTCTTCTCGTCGCCGCCGTTCGGACCCGCCTCCGGACCTGCCGGCGCCGCGTTGGGGGATAGTTTAATGGTAGAACAGCGGACTCTGACTCCGCTAGTCTTGGTTCGAATCCAGGTCCCCCAGCCACCATTCCCCCGAAGCCGACAATGCCGAGAGCCGGCGCGATCCTGATCGCGCTCGGGCGCGCATGTGTCGGATGTGGGGTGCGGCACCGATAGGGCCGGGGGCTTGTCGACACCTCTTCGCAGCGCAGCCCGTTGGTGGTAACAAGGGGCCGTTATCACGGCCCGGAATGAGCGATCACGACGGGCCTCGGGGCCGGCGCCGCCGGACCCGCGGAATGGGACGTCGGTTTGCCGCCATGCAGATCCTGTCGCCCGAGGACATCGAGCACGTCCGCTCCTCCTTCGACCGCGTCTGGGCGGAATCCAGGCGGCTCACCGATCTGTTCTACGGCCGGCTGTTCGAGACCGCGCCCGACGTGCAGCCGTTGTTCCGCGGCAATATCGACGAGCAGAAGCAGAAGTTCCTCGGCACGCTCGCCGTCATCGTCGGCAGCCTGGAGAACGCCGCCGTGCTGATGCCGGCGGCCGCCACGCTGGCCCGCCAGCACGTCGACTACGGGGTGTCGCGCGAGCACTATCCGGTGGTCGGCGAGGCCCTTCTGTGGAGCATGGAACGCTGCCTCGGGTCGGACTGGACGCCGAGCGTCGCAGCGGCGTGGCGCCGCGCCTATGCGGCCATCACGGACCACATGATCGCCAGCGCCTACACCGCGGAGGATGCGGCCGGCAGCCTCACGCGGGGCTGACCAGGTCCTGCAGGTTCTCGGCGCCGCCGAATCGCCAGCGGTGCAGCGTGGCGCGGTCGTAGAGCGAGGCGGCCGGATCGGCGGTGAGCAGCCACTCGGCCGAGGCGCGGTCGGGTGCCTCGAGCAGCACCGCAGTGCCGCGCCAATTGCCGCTCTCCGGGTCGAGCAGCGGCCCGGCGACGATGACGGCGGGCGCCGCCTCCGGCCGGGCCAGCAGGGTGCGCTGCGCCGCAACGATTCCGTCGGCCTGCACGTCCGGCACCGCGTCCGCCTCGCCGACGAACAGGAAGCGCGGATTGTCGGCGTCCCCGTGGAACTGCCACATGGTGCGGCCGGTGAGATTGTCGAAGCGGCGGATCACGACCTCGTCGAACACGCCGCCCTTCGCCAGCGGGTCGTCCTCGGCGAACGTCCGCACGGCCGCGGCGTCGGCGAGATCGACGACGTGCAGGCTGCCCGTCACGACCTTGCCGTCCTCCGACATGGTCGGCCCGCGGGCCACCATGGCGTCGATGTAGGGCGTCATGAACGCCCAGTGGTCCTTCAGGAGCGCACGTCGCGTCGGTCCGGCGCCGGCACGATCGCGCCCGTAGACGACATACAGCATGATGGCCTCCAGGCCTTGGACGTCAGGTCGTCTCGAAGCCGACGAAGCGGCAGACCTCGTCGACGCCGGCCCGCGTGGTGCGGACGCGGTTGACCGGGGCGTTCTCGTCGGCGTAGCCCACCGCGACGCCGCAGAACAGCATCTCGGTGTCGGGCAGCCCGATCAGCGGCGTGACGATCGTGGTGATCCGCGCCCAGGATTCCTGCGCGCAGGTCGACAGTCCGTAGCCGCGGGCCAGCATCATCAGGGTGGCCAGGAAGCCGCCGACATCGGTCCACTGGCCCGGGCCGCAGCGCCGGTCGAGTGCGATGAACAGGCCCACCGGCGCACCGAAGAACGCGTAGTTCTGCATGTACTGGGCGAGCCGGCCGGCGTCGTCGCCGCGGGCGACGCCGAGGGCGCGATAGAGCGCGACGCCGTTCTCGAAGCGGCGCGTGCGGAACGGCTCGAACAGCGGCTCCGGATAGACCGGATAGTCGCCGTTCAAATTGCGCGGATCGAGCGTGCCGAGCGCGGCCCGCACGTCGCGCACCAAATCGGCGAGTGCCGCACCGGTGAGCGCCGTGATCGACCAGGGCTGAAGATTGCCGCCGGAGGCGGCGCGGGTCGCCCGCTCGATCAGCTCGCGCACCAGCGCGCCGTCGACCGGCGTCGGCAGGAAGGCGCGGCAGCTTTTCCGCGAGTCGACGGCCTCGAACACATGCATGACGGCGAGCCTCGAACCAGCGCGGCCGCGACTCGCGACCGCTCCACCGTCCGAAGAACGTCCGCCGGCGCGCCGCGTCAATCGCGCGACGGGGCGTCCGTGTCGTCCGTGCGCGGCTGGTCGAGGATTCCGCGCGGCTGCGGTGCGCCGGGCAGCGGCGGCGCCGTCTCGGCCGGCGGCGCCAGATCGGCATTGTGCACCGTGTAGATCGACGGCGCGGCGCGGTTCACGTGCAGCCGGAAAATGTCCGGCCGGTTGTAGTGGCCGGCGAAGTCGTGGCGGAGCTTGGTGAGGATGCCGAGCTCGAGGTCGCAGTCGGCGTAGAGGATGCCTTCCTCAGCCCCCATCGGGCCGGCCAGGATGCGGCTGTTCGGGGCGACGATCACGCTGCCGCCGCAGCAGTCCGGGTTGCGCAGGAACTTCTCCGACTCCGGGCTCGGCTCGAGCATTTCGATGGTCCGCTCGTCCACGGTGCCGCAAGCCGAGACGACGAAGGCCTTGCTCATCTGGGCGAAGGCCTGGCTGTCGACGGACACGCGGTTGCGCATCGGATCGCCGCTGGTCGGGAAGTGGCTCGGCCAGCTCATCACGTGCAGGCGGGTGCCTTCCGCCGTGAGGGCGAAAACGGCGAGCGGGTTGGAGTTCTCGCCGCAGATCAGCCCACTCATCGGGCCGAACTCGGTCGGGAAGGCGCCGAACGTGTCGCCGTAGCCGCCGGTGTGGACGAGGCGCTCACCGACCGTCGGCATGATCTTCTGGTGCTTGCGGTAGCTGCCGTCCGGCGCGATGTAGACCTGGGTGTTGAACATCGTGCCCATGGTGTCGGGCCGCTTCTCGCAGACGCCGATCATCACATAGGCGCCGACCTCGCGGGCGGCCGCGCACAGCGCCGCGACCTCGGGGCCGGGGATCTCGACCGAGTTCTTGAACAGCGCGACCGAGAGGCGGTTGGCGATCGCGCTGGTGGCCGGATGGTGGTGGAACCAGATCGGATGCGCCGGGATGAAGCTCTCCGGAAACGCGATCACGCGAGCGCCGGCGCGGCCCGCCTCGCGGATCAGCCGGCAGGCCTTCTCGGTCGAGCCTTCACGATCGAGAAACACCGAGGCGGCCTGAACGGCGGCGACCTTCACGACGGCGTAGCTGTCTCCTGGCATTCGTCTCTCCCCATCGTTTCTTGTGCTTTCCTGAAAACCCGGAATGCGATGCGCGGTCTCGCGGGGCGAGGCGCACGTCGTCGCGGTCAGGCCGGCGCGATCGGCTTGCGTCCGACCGCGACGGTGGCGATGGACAACAGGCAGGCGGCGGCGACCACCAGGAACACGCCGCCCGGATGGCCGTGGTCCATCAGCAGGCCGAACATCACCGGGCCGGCGACGCCCGCGAGATTGAAGCCCGTGGTGACGAAGCCGAACACCTTGCCGAACGCGCCGGGCGGCGTCACGGCGCGCACGATCATGTCGCGGGCCGGCATCGACATGCCGCCGGCGAGCCCGGCCATGCCGAGGAGCAGCACCGCGCCGGCGGTGCCCAGATTGGCGATGCCGAGCGTCACGGTGCAGGCGGCGACGACCAGCATGGCGAGGACGGTGAGCAGCGCCGGGCTGACGTGGCCGACCGGCAGACCGCCGAGCAGCACGCCGACGGCGCTCAGCAGCAGATAGGCCGTCATGGCGAGGCTCGCGGCGGCGATCGGCAGATCATGCGCGGCGGCGAGCGCCACGGCTGAATAGGTCTGCAGACCGAGCTGGAACACCGCGAACAGCGCGAAGAAGACGAAGTTGATCAGGATCACGGGCGAGGTCAGCAGCCGCACCGAGCCGCCGGACTTCGCCGCGGCGGCGCCCCGCGGCGCCTGCGTGCGCGGCTCCACCGGCAGGAGGTCACGTCCCACCGTGGACAGATAGGCGGCGAGCGCGAGGCCGGGCAGGGCGGAGGCGACGAAGGCGCCGCGCCAGCCGATCTGGCTCTGCAGGAACAGCATCACGGGCGGCGCGACGGCGCCGCCCAGCATGCCGGCAAAGGTGTGGATCGAGTAGGCGCGGCCGATGCGCTCGGCCGCGACGCGGTTCGACAGCGCGGCGTAATCGGCCGGGTGGTACACGGCGCTGCCCAGCCCGCCGAGCCCGAACAGCAGGACGAACAGCCAGAACGAACCGACGAGCCCGGACGCCGCCAGCGCGACGGCACCGGCGACGAGCCCGAACACCAGCACGCGGCGTGCGCCGATGCGGTCGACCAGGACGCCGGCCGGCGTCTGGCACACCGCGCAGGCGATGTTGAACACGATCAGCGCGAAACCGAGCTCGGTGTAGGTGACCTGGAAATCCGCCCGCACCATCTCGAACACGGGCGGCAGCGCCAGGATGAAGTAGTGCGAGACGAAATGCGCCGCGCTCACCGCCACGATGACGCGGGTGTCCCCGGCATGAGCGGCGGCGAGCGGCAGGCGGGTCTCGGTCATCGCGGAGCCTCGGAACAGGACGACGCGGGGCGGCGCCGTCGCGACTTTGTATTATAGGTTCTCCGCGTCGCGTCCACCCCGGCGTCGGCCGTGCCGTCCGGCCGAGGCCGGACGATCAGGCGGCCGCCCGGCCGCCGTGGATGACGCGCCACAGCTTCTCCGAGGTCAGCGGCATGTCGACATGGCGGACGCCGTAGTCCGACAGCGCATCGATCGCGGCGTTCATCACCGAGACCAGGGCGCCGGCGCAGCCGGCCTCGCCGCAGCCCTTGACGCCGAGCGGGTTCGTCGGCGTCGGCACCGCGTGATAGGCGGTATCGAGTGGAGGAACATCGGCCGCGTGCGGCAGCGCGTAGTCGGTGAGCGAGCCGGTGACGAGCTGGCCCTCGGCGTCGTAGACGACGCGCTCCCAGAACGCCTGGCCGATGCCCTGCACGACGCCGCCGTGGATCTGGCCGTCGACGATCATCGGATTGATCACGGTGCCGAAATCATTGACAGAGACGTAGCGCACCACCGCGGGGACGCCGGTGTCGAGGTCGATCTCGACCTCGGCGACGTGGCAGCCGTTCGGAAAGGTCGACGGCACGCCGGGGCTCACCAGCGCGACGTCGAGGCTCTGCGGCACGCCCTCCGGCAGGACCAGGCCGCCGTGCAGGCGGGTCGCCAGCTCGAGCAGGCCGACGCCCAGATCCGTGCCGGCGACCGTGAAGCGCCCGTCCGAGAACTCGATGTCGGCGACGCCGGCCTCCAGCACCGCGGCCGCGATGGTGCGGCCCTGCTCGATCACCTTGAGGCTGGCCTCGACGGCCGCCGTGCCGCTGGCCGCGCTGGAGCGCGAGCCGCCGGTGCCGCCGCCGGCGATCAGCGCGTCGCTGTCGCCCTGGCGCAGCCGGATGCGCTCGAACGGGATGCCGAGCTTTTCCGCGATGACCTGGGCGAACGGCGCGGCGTGGCCCTGGCCGTAGTCGAGCGTGCCGGTCGTGAACGTCACGGTGCCGTCCCGCTCGAAGGTCAGGCCGCCCATCTCGGGGCTGGCCGGCGCCGTCACCTCGAGATAGCTGCCGATGCCGATGCCACGCAGCTTGCCCGCCTTGCGGCTGGCGCGGCGGCGGGCCGCGAAGCCGGCCCAGTCGGCGGCGTCGAGCGCGCGCTTGAAGACCGCCGGGAAGTCGCCGGAGTCGTAGGTCATCGCCGAGGCGGCCGCCCAGGGCAGATCCTTCGGGCGGACATGGTTGCGCTTGCGCAGCGCGAGGCGGTCGATGCCGGTCTGCTGGGCCGCGACGTCGATCAGCCGCTCCATGATGTAGTTGCCCTCGGGGCGGCCGGCGCCCCGATAGGCCGCGACCGGCGTCGTGTTGGTGAAGCAGCACAGCGTCCGAACCTCGATCAGCGGGGTGCGGTAGACGCTGGCGACATTCTTCAGCGCGTTGACGGTCGGTGGCATCGGGGAGATGAGGCCGAGATAGGCGCCCATGTCGGCGTGCCCGATGAGGCGCAGCGCGAGGAAATGCCCGTCGGCGTCGAGCGCCAGCTCGGCGGTGCGCTCCTGGTCGCGGCCATGGGTGTCGGACAGGAAGCTGGCGCTGCGGTCCTCGGTCCACTTCACCGGCCGGCCGAGGGCGCGGGCAGCGTGCAGCACGCAGACATATTCCGGGAACGCCGCCGACTTCATGCCGAAGGAGCCGCCGACATGGCCGGTGAGCACCCGCACCTTGTCGGTCGGCACCTTCATCAGGTCGGCGATCTGGCCGCGCATGCCGAAGGCGCCCTGGCAGGCGAGGTGGAGCGTGAAGCGCTCGGACGCGGGATCGAACGCCGCGACCGCGGCGCGCGGCTCCAGCGGCACGACGACGACGCGGCTGACGGTGAGGTCGAGCCGCACCACATGGGCGGCCTGCGCGAACGCCGCCTCGACCTTCGCGGAGTCGCCGGTGCGCCAGTCCACCGCGATGTTGCGGGGGGCCTCCGGATAGAGCTGCGGCGCGCCGGGGGCGACCGCCGCGGCCGTCGTCGTGACGGCCGGCAGGTCCTCGATGTCGAGCGTCACGGCCTCGACCGCGTCGCGCGCCTGGACGGCCGTCTCGGCCACCACCACGGCGACCGGGTCGCCGACGAACCGCACGCGGTCGACCGCGAGGGCAGGGCGGGCCGGCTTGGCCATCGGCGAGCCGTCGTGATTGGCGATCGGGGGCAGGCATTTCAGCGGGTTGTAGGCGGCGAGGTCGGCCGCCGTGTAGACGGCGAGCACGCCCGGCATCGCCCGCGCCGAGGCCGTGTCGATCCCGCGGAGAATTCCGTGCGGATGCGTGCTTCGCACCATCGCGGCAAAGGCCTGGCTGGGCAGGCCGACGTCGTCCGTATAGCGGCCCTGGCCGCGGACCAGCACGGGGTCTTCGGTTCGGGGCACCGGCTGGCCGACCGCGAAGCGCGCGGTCGCCCAGGCCGAGGCGTCGCCGGCGGCCGAACCGTCGGCGGAGGGGGCGCCGGTGCGCGACCCGGGAAGGCGGGGATCGTCGGGAGAGATCATGGACTGCTGCTGTTCGGGGGTTCTGGGCGGGCCGATAGATCTAGTCCATCGGAGCGATCGCTACAAATCCGCCGAACGGATGATTTCAGGTTCAATTTTTGGTGGTGGCATGGTGCGGTGGCCCTCCCGCCACGCCTTGGCAATTGCGTCCGTAGAAAGGCCTGTTACACTTCGAGTCGACGAAACAACACATCGTGATGACGTCTGGCGCCTTCGCGGCGGCCGGCGCGAAGGCGATTAATGGATCAAGAGGCCCCCACAGGCGGCCTCCTCGGATCGGCGCGTCTGGGGAGAGAGGGGGCGCCGGAGCAGCCCGGCCTGGCGTGGCCGACTTCGGCGTCGCCCGGCGAGCCGTCCCGGCAGGCCCCCGCGCCATGGCCGACCTATGCGGCCCTCGATCTCGGCACCAACAACTGCCGGCTCCTGGTCGCGCGCCCGACCGGCAGCGGCTTCCGGGTGGTCGACGCGTTCTCGCGCATCATCCGGCTCGGCGAGGGCGTGTCGCTGACCGGCCGGCTCGGCGACGCCGCCATCGCCCGCGCCGTCGACGCGCTCGCGATCTGCCGCGACAAGATGCGGGCCCGCGGCGTCAGCAGGGCCCGGCTGATCGCCACCGAGGCGTGCCGGGCGGCCGTCAACGGCGCCGAGTTCCAGGCCCGCATCAGCGAGGTGGTCGGCCTCGACATCGAGATCGTCGACCAGCGCACCGAGGCGGAGCTGGCCGCCACCGGCTGCACGCCGCTGATGGATCCGGATTCGCGCGGCGCCATCCTGTTCGACATCGGCGGCGGCTCCTCCGAGCTGGTGCGCCTGTCGCGCTCCGAGACGGCCGGCCGCGGCCCGCCCAAGCCGGTGATCCAGGGCTGGGTGTCGCTGCCGATCGGCGTGGTCACGCTGGCCGAGCGGTTCGGCGGCGTCGCCGTCGACCGGCCGATCTTCGACGCCATGGTGGCGGAGGTCACGACCGCCCTGACGGCATTCGCGGCGAGCCACGGTCACGACCTCGGCGGCATGCACATGCTCGGCACCTCCGGCACCGTCACGACCATCGCGGGCGTCCATCTCGCCCTGCCGCGCTACGACCGGCGCCGCGTCGACGGCTGCTGGCTGCGCGGCCCCGAGATCGCCGCCGTGATCGACCGCCTGATGGCCATGACCTACCAGGAGCGGGTGGCGAACCCCTGCATCGGGGCGGAGCGGGCCGACCTGGTGCTGGCCGGCTGCGCCATCCTGGAGGCGATCCGCCGCGCCTTCCCGTGCCCGCGCCTGCGCGTCGCCGACCGCGGGCTTCGCGAGGGCATGCTGGTCAAGATGATGCGCGCCGACGGCGTGTGGGAGCGGCAGTGACCGCGGCGGGCGCCTCTGTCTCGCGTCGCCGTCGTCGCCGGGCTTGACCCGGCGACCCATCGCACTACGAAGAGCATCGTCTTGCGTGTGAAGGGATGCGCGGGTCGACCCGTGCCACGCCTCGCAGGCTGCGCGCACCACGATCGAGAGCGGGCGCATCGCCCCGAGCAACCGACTCCATGACCAACGACAGCAAGCGACCCCTGAAAGTCCAGGTCAAGAAGCGCAAGGGCCGTACGCTGGCCCAAAAGCTCTGGCTCGACCGGCAGCTCAACGACCCGTATGTCGCGCGGGCGAAGCGCGAGGGCTATCGCTCGCGCGCCACCTACAAGCTCATCGAGCTGGACGACCGCTTCCACCTGCTGAAGCCCGGATCGCGCGTCGTCGATCTCGGCGCCGCGCCGGGCGGCTGGAGCCAGGTGGCGGCGAAGCGGGTCGGCGCCGAGGCCGGCAAGGGCCGGGTCGTCGCCATCGACATCCTCGACATGCCGCCGATCCCCGGGGTCGACGTGCTGCATCTCGACTTTCTCGACCCCGCCGCCCCCGACAAGCTCAAGGCGCTCCTGGGCGGCCCGGCCGACGTGGTGTTCTCCGACATGGCGGCCAACGCCACCGGCCACCGCCAGACCGACCACCTCAAGATCATGGCGCTGGCCGAAGCCGCCGCGATGTTCGCCCGCGAGGTTCTGGACCCCGGCGGCTCCTTCCTCTGCAAGGTCCTGCGCGGCGGCACCGAGGGCGACCTCCTCGCCGACCTCAAGCGCGACTTCGCAAAGGTGAAGCACGTCAAGCCCGCCGCCAGCCGCGCCGACTCGGCCGAGCTGTATGTGCTGGCGATGGGGTTCAGGCAGGCGGCCGAGGGGTAGGGTGGGCAAGCGCGGTTGGCGCTATGACCCACCTTTCGTTTTTCACTGCGCTTCCGACGATGGCGGCGGGTTATGCTGTTTCAACGTTAACCAACCCTACGAGGCACAACATATTATTTCCGCGGCATCAGTCGTGGGGCATAGCAGTAACGCTTGTTCCGTCGGCACAGCATCGCCATATTCACGGCTTCGAGATGGGTTGCAATCCAAATTGCCGCGACCTTCTGCCACTGGCTATGTTACCAGACCCTAAGCTTCCCAAGCGGAAGCGGCGCCACGAAATAGTGCGCTGTCGCGGGTGCGACTCGATTTGCGGAATATTGCGGAAACGAATATCAGCAATGTGCTCACCAGGCCAATAAACGCAGCAGCAAAGAACCATGCTGCACGTTGGATCATAATTTCTTGGATAAAATGAATAATACTTTCGTGGGGATTGAATTCCGGCAACCCAAAAAAGAAGCGAGTACAAAAGTAGCCGGCGATTGGAGGGATGGAGAACAAAATCGGACGAATGAAAAGCTCTGTCGCTTGGTCGACGGGAAAGTTGCGATGCCTAAGTGATGTAAATAATAGAGCAAACCATGAGCCAATAACGAGTCCTAGTGTCGCACCGATCAGGGCTGAGAGATATGGAAAGATCGGCGTCAGGACGGCCATGCTCATATCATATCTCCGAGCCATTCAACGAAGCGTACGAGAACTCGAAAGGTCATGACCACGTGCGTTAGTATCATTACCAGAAAGTATCTTGGCAGGAATTCTTCTACTTCCACGTATTCGGCAATAGGTATCCACATCGTAAAGCTCAGCGCGCCAATCGCACCTAACGCAGTAACAAACCCGAAGTTCGCGAACCTTCCCGCCTTCGATCGTCGCATACGCAACACGATAAAATTTGTTCCGAGGCCCAAGAGAAGGCCGGGGACGAAGCCGGCCAATCCACCGACGATGCCTGACGAGATAAGGGAACGGCGCATGATCGCGAGACTACAATTTGGATCAATGGGTGGCAACCATTCGAGCAAGCGCGGCCCGGATCGTCGTAGGGCGCAATAGCGAAGCGTATTTCGCCGGCTCGGCATCACCTCCGCGCAGGGGTCGGCGCAACACGCTTCGCGATTGCGCCCTACATTCTCACTCACGTCTCAATCAGCAGCTTGGAACCTCGATCCGTCATCCTGAGGTGCCCGGCGCAGCCGGGCCTCGAAGGATGCGGTCCGGTCCGTCGCCCTTCGAGGCTCGGGCTTCGCCCGCGCGCGTCAGGGTGACGGGGAGAGTGAGGCGTCGTCGGAGGCGGTGAGGCCTGACGGCGTGGGCACGCCGCTGCGCGGCTTTGCCCACCGTACGGCTCTGACCCGCCCCTCATG
>NZ_NPEX01000639.1 GCF_003258865.1 Rhodoplanes roseus
ATGCGCATCTCGGACCGTGCGTTCGACGACATCGTCGGCGACGAAGTGACCGACCGCGCGACCTACGAGCGGCAGTACCGGCGGCCGACCTGGCCGGGGGAGGAGTCCGGCGCGACCGTCGGGATCGGCTACGACCTGGGGCAGACGGCGCGCAGCACCATCGAGGCCGATTGGCGCGGCCGCGTGCCGGACGACATGCTCGCCGCCATGGTGGCCGTCGCCGGCAGGACCGGGCAGGACGGCAAGGACGCGACCGCGGCGATCAGGCATCTCGTCGACGTCCCGTGGGAGACGGCGATCGCCGTGCACCGCGATTGCGTCGTGCCGCGCTGGGAGGCGACGGTGCGCAACGCGCTCCCGAACTGTGACGCGCTGCACCCCCACTGCTTCGGCGCCCTGGTGTCGCTCACCTTCAACCGCGGAGCGTCGTTCGGGCGGGACGGCGATCGCTACACCGAGATGCGGGCGATCAAGGCGGCTATGGCGCAGCGGGACTTCGCAGCCGTTCCCGCGCTGATCCGCGCGATGAAGCGGATCTGGAAGGGAAAGGGGCTCGACGGGCTGCTGACCCGTCGCGACCGCGAGGCAAAGCTGTTCGAGGACGGCCTCGCCGCCCAGGCCGCCCCGGCTCCGAAAACTCCGCCGATCGGCGGAGTTTC
>NZ_NPEX01000640.1 GCF_003258865.1 Rhodoplanes roseus
CCCCCGGGGATGCCCGGCAGACCGCCGAGGCCGCGCATCGCAACGCTGCCGCCACCACCGCCACCGCCGAACCCGCCGCCACCGAATCCGCCGCCACCGAACGAGGCCGGGACGACGAGTCCGCCGAGCCCGCCGCCGCCGCTCCAGCTCGACTTCTTGGCGGTGTTGTTGGTCTTCTCCATCTCCTCGCGGAGCGTCCGGAGCTGGGTCCGCAGCTGCTCGATCTCGTCGAGCAGCGCACGGCGGCGCATGCGCAGGTCGGTCGGAAGCTCGCCGCGGCCGGAATTCTCCCAGGCGCGGGCATGGCCCTCCATGCTGCCGAGCTGCGACTCGCGATCGGCGAGGCGCTTCTGAATCTCGCGGGTCTGGTCGGACCTGGTGTCCTGGCCACCGCCGAATCCGACGTAGCCCTTGACCCGTTCCCACCAGGCGAACAGGTCCTTCACCTCCTGAACGGCGTCGCGAATGCCCTTGGTGACACCGTCGATCTCGGCCCTGATGACCTTGCCGACACCCTCCTGCGAGAAGAACGCGTCGATCTCCTTCACTAGGTCGGCGAAGGACGGCATCAGCTCGTTCCCGAGCGTCTGCTCCAGCTTCCCGAGGGTCTTCTGCAGGTCGATCAGATTGTCGTTGAACCGCTTCGCCGCCTCGAT
>NZ_NPEX01000641.1 GCF_003258865.1 Rhodoplanes roseus
ATGCCGAGGGGCTGATCGAGCAACAGCATCGGCGACTTGACGTGAGGATAGGTGCCGACCTTCCACAGCCCGCCGGACGGGCGCAGCCAGCCCTGCACCGTCACCTGCGCCTGGATCATCGCGCCCTCGTGATGGAGGGCGTCGAACTCGGCGCGCTTCTTGAGGCCCTCCGGCGTGTCCGGATGCTCGGCGATGTTGACCAGCGGGCGGTACCGTGTCGCGCTGCCCTGAGCCACGGCGCGGATGCGGGATACGTCGTCGCCCCATGCGTCGTCGTGGCCGGCGCGCTGCCCGAGGGTCCAGTACTTCTGGTAGACGTAGTCGTCCTGGATCGTGCAGTTGGCGCTCTTGATGTTGCCGCCCTCGACCAGCGCGTCGCTCGCCGAGCCCGAATGATCTCCGATCGCGAGGAGATTGCCGCGCTCGGTCGAGCCGAGCACGATCTTGCGATCGCGCGCCAGGCGCTCCAGCGTCGCCCATACGAGCTCGCCGGGCTGAACCGACATCTCCGGGAACGGCGTCGCGTCGACCGTGCCGACCGTCTCGAGCGAGATGCCGAACGGCGCAATCAGGTTGCGCGCGATCGCCTCCCACGGATAGCCGTCGAACTTTCCGTCCTCGGTCTCCACCGAGGACGAGGCGATGTCCCA
>NZ_NPEX01000642.1 GCF_003258865.1 Rhodoplanes roseus
ATGCCGAGGGGCTGATCGAGCAACAGCATCGGCGACTTGACGTGAGGATAGGTGCCGACCTTCCACAGCCCGCCGGAGGGGCGCAGCCAGCCCTGCACTGTCACCTGCGCCTGGATCATCGCGCCCTCGTGGTGGAGCGCATCGAACTCGCTGCGCTTCTTGAGACCCTCGGGCGTGTCGGGGTGCTCGGCTATGTTGACCAGCGGGCGATACCGGGTGGCGCTGCCTTGAGCCACGGCGCGGATGCGGGAGACGTCGTCGCCCCATGCGTCGTCGTGGCCGGCGCGCTGCCCGAGGGTCCAGTACTTCTGGTAGACGTAATCGTCCTGGATCGTGCAGTTGGCGCTCTTGATGTTGCCACCCTCGACCAGCGCATCGCTCGCCGAGCCCGAATGATCTCCGATCGCGAGGAGATTGCCGCGCTCGGTCGAGCCCAGCACGATCTTGCGATCGCGCGCCAGTCGCTCCAGCGTCGCCCATACGAGCTCGCCGGGCTGAACCGACATCTCGGGGAACGGCGTCGCATCGACCGTGCCGACCGTCTCGAGCGAGATGCCGAACGGCGCGATCAGCTTGCGCGCGATCGCCTCCCACGGATAGCCGTCGAACTTTCCGTCCTCGGTCTCCACCGAGGACGAGGCGATGTCCCA
>NZ_NPEX01000643.1 GCF_003258865.1 Rhodoplanes roseus
TGGGGCCGGCTCGACTTCATCGTCCACTCGATCGCCTACGCGCCGCGCGACGATCTGCACGGCCGGGTGATCGACTGCTCGCTGGCCGGCTTTCAGCAGGCGATGCGGGTGTCGTGCTTCTCGTTCATCGAGATGGCGCGCCTGGCGGAGCCGCTGATGCGGCCGGGCGGCGTGATGCTGACGATGAGCTATTACGGCGCCGACAAGGTGGTCAGCAACTACAACATCATGGGACCCGTGAAGGCCGCCCTGCAGGCGACCACCCGCTATCTCGCGGCGGAGCTCGGCGAGGCCGGCGTGCGGGTCTACGCGGTGTCGCCGGGCCCGCTGAAGACGCGCGCGGCGAGCGGCATCGCGGCGTTCGACGAGCTGGTCGCCGACGCGGTCGCCCGCAGCCCGGCGGGCCGGCTGGTCGACATCGCCGAGGTCGGGCGCACGGTGGCGTTCCTGGTCGGCGGCAGCGCGTCCGGCATGACGGGCGACACCATCTACGTCGACGCCGGCCTGCACAACATGGCGTGACGGCGCCGCGCGGCGCGGTCCGACGCGCCCGGCGCAGGACGCCGGACGCACCCGTCGCGGGTCGGCTCGGCATCAGTTGCCGCGCCGTCCTCCCGGCGGACGTCCCACCGCCGGCCTT
>NZ_NPEX01000644.1 GCF_003258865.1 Rhodoplanes roseus
GGGGAGGGAGCCGGCTGCCAGCCGGCGCGGGGCCGAACGCGACCACGGGCACCGACAGCCGGAGCAAAATAACCCCGCGGCTCCAGCGTTCCCTCCCCCCTTGTGGGGGAGGGACAGGGAGGGGGGTAGCCACGCGCTCGAGCGCTGCGATCAAGGCTCCCTCACATCGTGCCGGAGTCCCCGCATGACCGCGTTGCGCGCCCTCCTGGTCCGCGATCTCCGGATCGCGCTGCGCATCGGCGGCGGCGCCATGATGGGGGTGCTGTTCTTTCTCACCGTGGTCACGCTGATGCCGTTCGCGATCGGGCCCGACCTCGCGCTGCTGCGCCGGATCGGCCCGGCGATCCTGTGGATCGGGGCGCTGCTCGCCTCGCTGCTGGCGCTCGACCGGCTGTTCGCCGCCGACCACGACGACGGCTCGCTCGACCTCATCCTGATGGGCCGGACGCCCATCGAGCTGGCCGTCGCCGTGAAGGGCCTGGCCCATTGGCTCGCCACCGGCCTGCCGCTGGTCGTCGCCGCCCCGGTGCTCGGCCTGTTCCTCAACCTCGAGCCGGCCGGGCTCGGCGCCGTGGTGCTGACCCTGCTGGTCGGCACCCCGGCCCTCACCTTCA
>NZ_NPEX01000645.1 GCF_003258865.1 Rhodoplanes roseus
GCCGGAGGCGGCGTCGGAGCGGGCGCCTGGGCCGTCTGCTGGCTGGACGGGGCGGGCGGTGTCGTCGGGGCAGGCGTCGCCGGCGCCGGGGCCGTGCTCACGGCTTGCCGCTGCGGGCTGTCGTCGAACGGGGTGAGACGGCCGGAGAGGACGAGCACCAACACGCCGAGCACCGCGGCCAGCAGAATAGCCTGCATCTACGCCTCCTGTTCGATGGACAGTCCCGATTCGTCCGCCAACGGCCTGCGGAAAATTCAGTTCCGCCGGGCGGCAGCACGTCGCACCGGCTTCTTGCCCGATGCCGGGCGGTCCGGATGGCGGGTCGGTGCGTCGTTCGCGGCGGCCTGGCGGAGACTCTGGCGCAGCTCGTCCTTGAGGCCGACCGGGCGCCGGTGCTTCTTCAAGAGATCGGCGAAAGCCTCGTCGGCGAGCTCCTGAAAGTCCTTCATCGAGTCGCGGCCGAGCAGCGCGATCGCCTGCCAGGTCTCGTCGTCGAACTGCACGCGCTTGCCGGGCATCGGGCCTCGCCCAAACTGAAAGGGCAGGCGCCGAGGCGCCTGCCCTGGAGAGACACTCGATCAGCGCGCGCCGCCGGGGCCACCCGGCGAG
>NZ_NPEX01000646.1 GCF_003258865.1 Rhodoplanes roseus
ACACATGCTGCACGTCTCGGTTGGATTCCGGGTTCGCCGCTGCGCGGCGCCCCGGAATGACCATCGATTATCCAAGACCAGGATATAGCAGGATTCGAGACGCTTCAGCGTCAGTCGTCCGACGCCCCGCCCCGCCGCATGCTCTTCACGGTGGAGCGGCGCTTCTTGGCGTCGACGCGGCGTTCCTTGGAGGCCCGGGTCGGCCGCGTTTTTATCCGCGGCGTCGGCCGCACGGCCGCCTCGCGGATCATCTCGACCAGGCGCTCGCGGGCGTCCTCGCGGTTGCGCTCCTGGGTGCGGAAGCGCTGCGCCGTGATCACCAGCACGCCGTCATTGGTCAGCCGGCTGCCGGCGATGCGCATCAGGCGGATCGCCACGTCGTTGGGCAGCGAGCGCGAGCCGCGCACGTCGAAGCGCAGCTGCACGGCGGTCGCCACCTTGTTGACGTTCTGCCCGCCCGGGCCGCCGGCCCGGATGAACTGCTCCTCGAGCTCGGTCTCTTCGAGAGCGATATCGTCGGTGACCCGGATCATCCCGGTGTTGAAGGCGAGACCGGTGGCGGGGTCAAGTCCTGGCCGTCGTCCCGGGGCGGCCCGGAGGGCCG
>NZ_NPEX01000647.1 GCF_003258865.1 Rhodoplanes roseus
CTTTCGCTCGGCACCCTCTCCCGCGAGGGGAGAGGGTTTGGAGCGAGCCGCACCGCCGCCCCCATCAGCATCGCGTCGTGAGTGCTTCCGTGTCCGTTGCTTCGTCCTCCGCCCCGCCCGCCGGAGATCTCCGCCCCATCGCCGTCATCGTCGACCGCGAGGGGCTCGGCGACTCCCTGCTCAAGATGCCGTTCCTGCGGGCGATCGCGCGGGCCTATCCGGGGCGGCCGATCTGGTGGATCGCCAGCCACCAGACGTCGATGGCGCACGAGCTCGCGCCCTTCGTGCTTCCGCTGATCTCCAACGTGATCGAGCACGCCGGGCTGACGCGTCCGCCGCTGCCGGTGGTCGGGCGATTGAGGAAGCTGCCGCCGTTCGAGCTGGTGTTCGATTCGCGCACCCGCGGCCTGACCGTGCTGCTCGCCCGCCTGTTCCTGTCGCATCGCGGCTTCTACTGCTGCCTGCCCGGTTACCTGTTCTCGTCGCGGCGGCCGCCCGGGCGCTTCGCCCGGCCGCGCGGCATCGCGGCCCGCATGCTCAGCCTCGCCGAGGCGGCGATCGGCGGGCCGGTCGACTGGGAGGGCGGCCTGCCGGTGTCCGACGA
>NZ_NPEX01000648.1 GCF_003258865.1 Rhodoplanes roseus
CGCCCTCGCCAAGGGCGAGGTCGACCTGCTGTTCGGCGACGGCTACGGGCTGGCCTTCTGGCTCAACGGCACCGAGGCGGCGGGCTGCTGCAGCTTCGTCGGCGGTCCCTTCGTCGAGAGCCGCTATTTCGGCGAGGGCGTCGGCATCGCCGTGAAGAAGGGCAACGACCAGCTCCGCCTCGCCATGAACTGGGCCCTGTTCCGCCTGTGGGAGAAGGGCAAGTTCGCCGACCTCTGGCTGAAGTATTTTCCCGTCAACCCGTTCTGACGCCGAACCGGTCCGCAGTCCGCCACGTTCGTCCCCCACCGTCGACGCTCGGACGCGACGATGGTCGGAGGACCCCCATGGACCGCAGGATGTTTCTGGCCGGAACCGCCGCGCTCGCGGCGACGCCGGCATTCGCCCAGCACGCCGGACACGGCGGCTACGGAACGGCCGCGCCGCTCAAGGACGCCCCCTCCGCCGACAAGCCGTTTTCGCGTCTGCAGGGCGGCGACCCCGTCGCGGCGCTGACGCCCGAGCAGGAGGCGCAGCGCGTCGTCGACAGCCCGGCGCCGGCGGGTCCGGCCGGCCGCTGGGAGGCGCGGGCGGCGCTGCCGCT
>NZ_NPEX01000064.1 GCF_003258865.1 Rhodoplanes roseus
ATTCCTGGGCCCAGGACGTGATTCCGGCGACGCTCACCACCGAGCAGGTGCAGACCGACATCGTCCGCACCACCGAGCCGATCGAACCGGGGTGACGTGATGTCCGGAGAACTGCCCGCCCGCGAGGCGATGGAATTCGACGTGGTGATCGTCGGCGGCGGGCCCGCCGGTCTGGCCGCCGCGATCCGTCTCAAGCAGGTCGCGCCCGACGCCTCCGTCGTCGTCGTCGAGAAAGGCGCCGAGGTCGGGGCCCACATCCTGTCGGGCGCCTGCATCGATCCGGTGGCGATCGACCGGCTGCTGCCGGAGTGGCGCAGCGAGGACACGCCGATCAAGACGCCGGTCGCGGACGACCGCTTCTACATGCTGTTCGGCCAGCGCGCCGTGCGGCTGCCGAACCGCCTGATGCCGCCGCTCCTGAACAATCACGGCGCCTTCATCGTGTCGCTCGGCGACGTCTGCAAATGGCTGGCCGGCAAGGCCGAGGCGCTCGGCGTCGAGATCTATCCGGGCTTCGCCGCCTCCGAGGTGCTGTTCGGCGACAACGGCGAGGTGGTCGGCGTCGCCACGGGCGACATGGGGATCGGCCGCGACGGCGAGCCCAAGGACACGTTCACGCGCGGCATGGAGCTGCGGGCCAAGTACACGCTGTTCGCCGAGGGCGCGCGCGGTCATCTCGGCAAGCGCCTGCTGGCGAAATACGATCTCTGCCGCGACCGCGAGCCGCAAAAGTTCGGAATCGGCATCAAGGAGCTCTGGCAGGTCGCGCCGGACAAGCACCAGCCCGGCCTGGTGCAGCACACCTTCGGCTGGCCGCTCGACAACAAGACCGGCGGCGGCTCGTTCCTGTATCACTACGGCGAGAACCTGGTCGCGGTCGGCTTCGTGCTGCACCTCAATTACGAAAATCCCTATCTGTCGCCGTTCGACGAATTCCAGCGCTTCAAGACGCATCCGCTGGTGAGCGACACCTTCGCGGGCGGCAAGCGCATCGGCTACGGCGCGCGCGCCATCGCCGAAGGCGGCTGGCAGTCGGTGCCCAAGGTGGCGTTCCCGGGCGGCGTGCTGATCGGCGACGACGCCGGCTTCCTCAACGTGCCGCGCATCAAGGGCACGCACAACGCGATGCTGTCCGGCATGCTGGCGGCCGAGCACGTCGCCGAGGCGCTCGCGGCGGGTCGCGCCGGCGACGAGCTGACCGCCTACGAGACCGGCTGGCGCGGCTCCGACATCGGCAAGGATCTGTGGAAGGTGCGCAACGCCAAGCCGCTGTGGTCGCGCTTCGGCACCGCCATCGGCATCGGCCTCGGCGGCTTGGACATGTGGACCAACACGCTCGGCTTCTCGCTGTTCGGCACGCGCCCGCACGGCAAGCCGGATTCCGCCTGCCTGAAGCCGGCGGCGAGCTGCCGCCCGATCACCTATCCGCGGCCGGACGGCGTCCTCACCTTCGACCGTCTCTCCTCGGTCTATCTCTCCAACACCAATCACGAGGAGGATCAGCCGGTGCATCTGCTGCTGGCCGATCCCGGCCTGCAGAAGGCGTCCGAATACGACGTCTTCGCCGGACCCTCCGGGCGGTATTGTCCGGCCGGCGTGTACGAGTGGGTGCGTGAGGACGACGGCCCGCAGGCGCGAATGCGCTTCGTGATCAACGCGCAGAACTGCGTGCACTGCAAGACGTGCGACATCAAGGATCCCAACGGCAACATCACCTGGGTCGCGCCGGAGGGCGGCGGCGGCCCGGTCTATCCCAGCATGTGAGTCGCGGCGCCGCCGGTCGGAAGCCGATGCGGCTCTATTCCGGCCGACGCCACGAGGGTGCCATGGGCGCGCCGCCAAACGGCCGCGTTCGCGCGGTCTTTGCTGGTCTCACGGCGCGCCGCGGCGCTGCATCTCTTGCGGGGGCCAGCCAAACCGGTCATTGTCGGCCACCGCGTACGGCCGTGGATGACGTGTCGGGCTGATCGCCGGGTTGTGCCGAGTCGGCCCTCGTGAAGGCCGGTTGCACGACGAGCGGGTGCGGGTGCCGGACGCGCGGCCGAAACAACGGTCTTCGTCCACAAGGAGATGAGCCAGCCGTGAGACGTGCGTCGCCAATCCGAGCCGCGGCTCTCGCCGCTACGGCTGTCCTGCTCACGAGCCTGCCCGGCATGGTCGCGGCACAGACCTCGACCGCAGTGGCCGTGTCGCAACGCGAACCGGTTCGCGGGCCGTCCCGCAACAGCCTCTCGGGCGACTATCTGGCGGCGCGGGCCGCCAGCGTCGGGCGCGATTCGGCGTCGGCCTCGGCCTACTACCGAGCGGCGCTGCGCGGCGACCCCAAGAATCCCGACCTGCTCGAATCGGCGTTCTACGCGGTGCTCGCCGACGGCGACATCGACGAGGCCGTGAAGATCGGCGACCGCCTGCTGCAGTCCGACCGTAACGCTCGCAATCCGAACGTGCGCCTCGTGCTCGGCGTGCGCAGCCTCAAGCAGAAGCAGTACGGCCAGGCCCGCACGCAGCTCACTCAGGCCGCCCGCGGCCCGGTGAGCGACCTGATCGCGACGCTGCTCGCCGCCTGGGCCCAGCAGGGCGCCGGCGACACCAAGAGCGCCGTCGACACCATCGACCGCCTGTCCGGACCCGACTGGTACGGCATCTTCAAGGATCTGCATGCCGGCCTCGCCTACGATCTCGCCGGCAACAAGAAGGAAGCCGGCAAGCGTTTCGAGCGGGCCTACAAGCTCGATTCCTCGGCGCTGCGCGTCGTGCAGGCCTGGGGCGGCTGGCTGTCGCGCAACGGCCAGCGCGACGAGGCCCTGAAGGTCTTCCAGACCTTCGACGCCTCGCTGCCGCGCCATCCGCTGATCCGCGGCGCGATCGCCTCGCTGGAGAAGGGCGAGCAGCTTCCGCGCATGATCGACACCCCGCAGGCCGGTGCAGCCGAGGCGCTGTACGGCCTCGGCGCCGCGCTGGCGCGCCGCGAGGAGGAGCTGAGCCTCGCCAATCGCGGCCTCGCCTATCTGCAGCTCTCGCTCTATCTGGAGCCCGATCACGCCCTGGCGCTGCTGTCGCTCGCCGATCTCTACGAGGCGATGAAGAAGCCCGAGCTCGCCATCAGCGTCTATTCGCGGGTGCCGGCCGACTCGCCGCTGCGCCGCAACGCCGACATCCAGATGTCGCTCAATCTCGATTCGCTGGAGCGGACCGACGAGGCACGCGCCCAGCTCGGCAAGCTGATCACGGCGCACGGCGACGACATCGAGGCCATCCTGGCGCTCGGCAACATCCTGCGCGACCGCAAGAAGTACGCGGAGTGCGCCGACGTCTACGGCAAGGCCATCGACCTGGTGAAGAATCCGTCGCGGCCGAACTGGATGATCTTCTACTTCCGCGGCATCTGCTACGAGCGCTCGAAGCAGTGGGCGAAGGCCGAGGCCGATCTCAAGAAGGCGCTGGAGCTCTATCCCGACCAGCCGCACGTGCTGAACTATCTCGGCTATTCCTGGATCGACCAGCACGTCAACCTGGACGACGGCATGCGGCTGATCCGCAAGGCGGTCGACCAGCGTCCCGACGACGGCTACATCGTCGACTCGCTCGGCTGGGCCTATTACCGCATCGGCAACTACGACGAGGCGATCAAGCATCTCGAGCGCGCCGTCGAGCTCAAGCCGATGGATCCGACCATCAACGATCACCTCGGCGACGCCTACTGGAAGGTCGGCCGCCAGCTCGAGGCGAAGTTCCAGTGGACGCATGCCCGCGATCTCAAGCCGGAGCCCGACGATCTCGGCAAGATCGAGCAGAAGCTGAAGACCGGCATGGCCGAGGAGCCCTCGACCGCCGCCGACGCCGAGAAGCCGAAGCCCGCGGACAACAACGGCGGCTGAGCGCGTCACGGTCGCGACGGCAATGACGACGCCGCTGCCGTGCCGTCGCCGGGCTTGACCCGGCGACCCATCTTGCGAACAAGAGTGGTTCCGTCTGCGGTCGCTGCGCGGGTCGTCGCCCGCCAACGCCGCAGGCCTGGTCCGGGACCACGCATGACCGCCACGCTCGACGCCGATCTCCTCGAAGACACCGCGCCCGCCAAGGTGAACCTGACGCTGCGGGTGCTCGGCAAGCGGCCGGACGGCTATCACGAGCTCGAAAGCCTCGTCACCTTCACGTCGCTCGGCGACCGGCTGACGCTGCGGCCGGGCGTGCCACACGGGCTCGCGGTCTCCGGCCCCACGGCGACACAGGCCGGGCCGGTCGACGACAATCTGGTGCTCAAGGCGGCGCGCCTGCTGGCCGAGCGGGTGCCCGGGCTGGCGCTCGGCGGCTTCGACCTGATCAAGCGGCTTCCGGCGGGCGGCGGGTTGGGCGGGGGCTCGTCCGACGCGGCGGCCGCGCTGCGGCTGCTCGCCCGTGTCAACGGCCTGCCGGCCGACGACCCGCGGCTCGCCGAGGCCGCCCTGAAGGCCGGGGCCGACGTGCCGGTCTGCCTCGCCGGCGCGCCGCGGATCATGCGCGGCGTCGGCGAGGTGCTGTCGCCGCCGGTCGCGCTGCCGCCGCTGTTCGCCGTGCTGGTGGGACCGGGCTTTCCGCTCTCCACCAAGGACGTGTTCGTGGCGCTCGGTCTCGCGCCGGGCGAACGCCGCGGCGCGCCGACCGCGGACGCCGACCTGCCGACCGACGCCGATGGGCTCTACGAGTATCTGGCCGAGAACGGCAACGACCTCGAGGCGCCCGCGATCAGGATCGCGCCGGCCGTCGGCGAGCTGATCGCGCTGCTCGCGCGCCTGCGCGGCTGCCGGCTCGCCCGCATGTCGGGGTCGGGCTCGACCTGCTTCGCGTTGTTCGACGATCCGCGCGCCGCCGCCGACGCGGCGCTCACGCTCGGCACGTCACATCCGTCCTGGTGGGTGCAGGCGACCGCCCTGGTGCGTTAGCACCGCGGAAAAACTCAGCGCAGATCGAGATCCGCGAGCGTGACGGCGAGCGCCGGACTTGCGTCCGGCACCAGCGGCGCATCGGCCGGGACCTCGCGGACCGAGCCGTAGCCCTCGGGACCGGGATGGCGATGGACATGGGTGACGAGCCGCACGGCATCGATCACCCACAGCTCCGCGATGCCGAAGCCGGCATAGAGGCCGGCTTTGCGGCCGAGATCGTAGCGCAGGCTCGAATCGGCGAGCTCGACGACCAGAAGCGCCGTGGACGCCGCGAGGCCCTTCCAGCCGCCGGCCTTCGGGTAGAAGACGAAGTCCGGTTCCAGGAAGGTGTCGATCGACAGGCGAAAGGTCGTCTCGGTCGTGAAGAGCAGATCCTCGGGCAGCCGCTTCGCCCAGTGAAGCATCAGATACGTTTTGAGGATTTCGTGGGGGCCACCCTTCGACTGCATCGGAACGATCTCCCCGCCGATCAGCTCGATGCGCTCGTGCTCGTCGAAGATGCCGAGCTCGGTCATCCGATGGATCTCGTCGACCGTAAATCGCCAGCGCGGCAGTCCTTCGGCTGCCGTGGTGGTGCGCGTCACCGGGGGGTGGATCGTCATGGCGACAGCCTAGCCGAAACCGGCGCCAGCGTCATCGCCGGGCCGGCCGGGGGCCGGCAGGGGGCCGGGCCGCCGGCCGCCTCAGTGCGTGCGGGCGACCGCGAACTCGACCGCCTCTTCGAGCGCCTGCTTGATCTCGCAGTCCGGGAACAGCGCCAGCGCGTCGCGGGCGATCGAGCCGTAGTGACGGGCCCGTGTCACGGTGTCGTCGAGCGCCCGGTGCTTGGCCATCAGGCCGATCGCCTGCTCGAGATCGGTGTCGTTGATCTCGCCGGTCTCCAGCGTGCGGCGCCAGAACTCGCGCTCGGGGTCGGAGCCGCGCCGGAACGCCAGCACCACCGGTAGCGTGATCTTGCCCTCGCGAAAATCGTCGCCGACGTTCTTGCCGAGCTTGGCGGCCTTGCCGCCGTAATCGAGCGCGTCGTCGACGAGCTGGAACGCGATGCCGAGATTCATGCCGAAGGAGCGGCACGCCGCCTGCTCGGCCTTGGACAGCTCGGCGATGACCGGTCCGACCTCGCAAGCCGCGGCGAACAGCTCGGCCGTCTTGGCGCGCACCACCGCGAGATACTCGTCCTCGGTCGTCGCCGTGTTCTTGGCAGCGGCGAGCTGCCGCACCTCGCCCTCGGCGATCACGGCGGCGGCATTGGAGAGGATCTCCAGCGAGCGCAGCGATCCGACCTCGACCATCAGCTTGAAGGCCTGGCCGAGCAGGAAGTCGCCGACCAGCACGCTGGCCTCGTTGCCCCACAGCATGCGCGCCGCGAGCTTGCCGCGCCGCATGTCGCTCTCGTCGACGACGTCGTCGTGGAGCAGCGTCGCGGTGTGCATGAACTCGACCGAGGCGGCGAGCTTGACGTGGCCTTCGCCGCGGTAGCCGGACAGTTGCGCCATCGCCAGCGTCAGCATCGGCCGAAGCCGCTTGCCGCCCGACGTGATGAGATGGTTGGCGACCTCCGGGATCATGGTCACCTCGGAGCCCGTGCACGACAGGATCGCCGCATTGACGCGGGCCATGTCGGCGGTCACATGGGACACCAAACGGTCGACGGAAGCGCCGGAATGAGACTCGAAAGGAATAACGACGGCCAAAGCCGATTCTCCGAAATCAAGGACCCGGGACAATAGAAATGCTACGGTGCATGGGCAAGTGCGGTGTTTTCCCCTGGTGGGACGCCCTCGGTCGCCCGCAGGAGGACGGTAGTGCGTTCAGTCGTTCGGATGGACCCGCGTGAGGCGACGGTCGGGCCGCTCCCGCGGATCGCGGTGTTGGTCCCTTGTTACAATGAGCAAGCTTCGATCGCAAAGGTCGTGGCCGATTTCCGCGCGGCGCTGCCCGAGGCCGCTGTTTATGTCTACGACAACAATTCGACGGATCGGACCGCCGACACCGCGCGCGAGGCCGGAGCCGTCGTGCGCCGGGCGACGCAGCAGGGCAAGGGCCACGTCGTCCGTCGCATGTTCAGCGACGTGGACGCCGATGTCTATGTCCTCGTCGATGGGGATTCTACTTATGATGGGCCGAGTGCCCGCGACATGATCGCGCGGTTGCTGGCGGATCGCCTCGACATGCTCGTGGCGGTGCGGGTCGAGGAGGGGACGGGCGCCTACCGGCGCGGTCACCGGCTCGGCAACCTGGTGCTCACCGGCGTGGTGCGGCGGATGTTCGGCACCTCGTTCTCCGACATGCTGTCGGGTTATCGCGTGTTCTCGCGGCGCTTCGTGAAATCGTTCCCGGTGCTGTCCGGCGGCTTCGAGATCGAGACCGAGCTGACGGTTCACGCGCTGGAGCTCGACATGCCGGTCGCCGAGCTGGCGACGCCGTACTACTCGCGGCCGGACGGCTCGGAATCGAAGCTCAACACCTGGCGCGACGGGTTCCGCATCCTGCGGACCATCGGCAAGCTGTACCGCGTCGAACGGCCGCTGCCGTTCTTCTCCGGGGTCGGCGGGGCGCTCGCGCTTCTGTCGGTCGTCCTCTCCGTGCCCGTGATCGTGACCTATCTCGAGCAGGGCGTGGTGCCGCGGCTGCCCACCGCGCTGCTCTCCACCGGTCTGATGATCCTGGCCTTCCTGTCCTTCGCCTGCGGCCTGATCCTGGACACGGTGACGCGGGGGCGGCGCGAGATGAAGCTGCTCGCCTATCTGGCCCAGCCGGCGCCGGGCGAGCCGCCGCGCCATGCCGCAGGAGACGCCTCCCGATGAAGGAGATCGTGCGCACCAACGATCCCGTCCTGGTCTCGGCCGTGGTGGCGCTGCTCGATGGCGCCCGGATCGAGCACATCGTGCTCGATCAGAACATGAGCGTGCTGGAAGGCTCGATCGGCATCCTGCCCCGCCGCATCCTGGTAGCGGAGCCGCGGATCAGGGAGGCGCGGCGGCTGCTGAGCGACGCCGGCCTCGCCCACGAGCTGCGCCCCGATGCGCCCTGAGGCCGCGTCCGGTCCGGCGGACCGGCCCGACGGTTTCCCGGCCGAGGCCTGGAGCGACGACGGAGCATTGGGCGGGCGGCTGCGGCTGCTGCAGCCCAGGCGCGGCCACCGCTTCGGCCACGACGCCATCCTGCTGGCCGCCGCGACGCCGGCCGTCCCGGGCGAGCATGCCGTCGAGCTCGGCGCCGGGGTCGGCGCCGCGGGCCTCGCGCTGGCGCAGCGGGTGCCGGGGCTGCGGTTGACGCTGGTCGAGATCGACGCCGCGCTCGTCGCGGCGGCGAGCGAGAATGCCGGGCGAAACGGCTTCGGCGATCGGGTCGCGGCCGTGCGGCTCGACGTCGCGGCGCCCGATCGGGCGTTCGCCGAGGCCGCGCTGCCGGCCGGCTGCGCCGACCGGGTGCTGATGAATCCGCCCTTCAACGACAGCCGCCGGCTCTCGGCCTCGCCGGATCCGGACCGGCGGCGTGCCCATGTGGCCGACGAGGTCCTGCTCGGGAGCTGGATCGCTGCGGCGGAGCGGCTGCTTCGTCCGGGCGGAACGCTGTCGCTGATCCACCCGGCGGACCGGCTCGCGGACATCGTCTTGCACCTGGAGAACGGGTTCGGCAGCGTCGCCGTGCTGCCCGTGCACGGCAAGCCGGGCCAGCCGGCGATCCGGGTCCTGGTGCGCGCCAGCAAGGGCGGCCGGGCGCCGTTCGCGCTCTGGTCCGGACTTTTGCTCAACGACGAGGCAGGGCGGCCGACCGCCGAGGCGGACGCTGTTCTGAGGCACGCCAAAACCCTGCCGCTGGCCACGCTCTGACGGCCGGCCCCGATCACCTCGATGTGCTTGCGGATTGTGCAGGCAGTGCCTGCGGCAGCATCGTTCTCGCGCCCTCGGACGATCGGTCAGGCCTTCTCGGCCCGCCATTTCTCGTCTGACCGCGCCAAGCGACGGTCGGCGACGTGGTAGAGGACCGCGATCAGGCCGAACAGGGTCGTGACGATCAGGACCTTGATGTCCATGGCGGGGGCTCCGGTCGATGGTCTCTCCGCGCGGCGATGCAACGCACGGATGCTGTTGTCGTTCTCTGCAATGCAAGATGTGCGCCGACTCGTGATCACCGTTAGGGTTCGATCCACCATGTCGCGCCGTTCCACTCAACGCCGCGAAGAGTAAACGATCCGTAACTCGCGACCGGTCCATCACGCTTCTATGATCCGGTCCGGTGCGGTGCGAAACCCGATCGGCCCGGGCGGGCTTGTCGTCGCGGCGGCGACTCAATCGCCCGTCGTCGAAACTGCCGCGGAGGATCGACAGCAACATGACGGAGCCGAGCAAGAGCGAGCCCGACCGCGGTTTTCCGCACGACATCGTGGCCGGGGCGCGGCGCTGGCTGGCGCCCGTGCTGCCGAGGCGCTGGCGCGCCGACGCGGCCTTCGTGCCGGTGATCCGCATCAGCGGCGTGATCGGCGTGTCGACCCCGCTGCGGCCCGGCGTCACGCTCGCCGGCCTGTCGCGCAGCCTCGACCGCGCCTTCGCCATGCGGGGCGCCAAGGCGGTGGCGCTGCTGATCAACTCGCCGGGCGGCTCGGCCGCCCAGTCGCATCTGATCTTCCGGCGGATCCGCCAGCTCGCCGAGGAGAAGGAGCTGCCCGTCATCGCCGCCGTCGAGGATGTCGGCGCCTCGGGCGGCTACATGATCGCCTGCGCGGCCGACGAGATCGTCGCCGACCCGGCCTCGATCGTCGGCTCGATCGGGGTGATCGGTGCGACCTTCGGCTTCGACAAGGCGATCGCCCGGCTCGGCGTCGAGCGGCGCATCTACACGGCCGGCGAGAACAAGTCCTCGCTCGATCCCTTCCTCCCCGAGAACCCCGAGGACGTCGCCCGCATCCGCGCGATCCAGTCGGAAATTCACGCGCTTTTCATCGACCTGGTGCGCTCGCGCCGCGGCGCCCGCCTCTCCGGCCCGGAAAAAACCCTGTTCTCGGGCGAGTACTGGACGGCGTCGACGGCGCTCGGCCACGGCCTGGTCGATCGCCTCGGCGACCTGCGCTCCTATCTGCGCGAGCGCTTCGGCAAGGACGTGACGACGCCGCTCGTCTCGCCGGAGCGCGGCTTTCTGGCGCGGCGCCTGATGGGCGCGACCGGTGATCCCGGCTTCGCCGGCCCGCGTAGTCTGGCCGACGATGCGATCTCGGCCCTGGAGACCAGGGCCATCTGGGGCCGCTACGGCCTCTGACCGAGAAGCGGCCCGCCCGCGCCGCTGCAGAACCGCGGGCCGAGAGGAGAACCGGCAATGCCGTTCGTGTTCCCGCCCATGATCGCCGCCACCGTCGCAGCGCTCGGCGTGGCGGCACTCGGCCGCGCGCTGATGAAGGAATGGCGGCGCGTCAACGACGAGCTGGAGCAGATGCGCCCGGTGGAGGCCGTCGATCCGGCCCGCTTGCCCAAGCTTCGGCGCGACCCGCGCACCGGCGTCTACCGGCCGGAGTAGGGCTCTTCGCTCCGTCCTCGCCCGCCGGGCGGGGGCGGACGATCCGCGGGGCGCCGCGCGCCTCGCCTTGACCCCCCAAATCGCTGCCTTTAGGGTCCCGCGGCCTCCGGCCGGCGCGACCGCGACATGTCCATGATGCGGCGAGGCTCGGCCGATGACCGTCCAAGCGAGCCGCCATGCCTCACTCCGACCTGCCGCCGCACATGCGGCCGGAACGCTCGTTCCAGGGCCTGATCCTCGCCCTGCAGCGCTATTGGGCCGACCAGGGCTGTGTCATTCTGCAGCCCTACGACATGGAGGTCGGCGCCGGCACGTTCCACCCGGCCACCACGCTGCGGGCGCTGGGGCCGAAGCATTGGAACGCCGCCTATGTGCAGCCCTCGCGCCGCCCGAAGGACGGCCGCTACGGCGAGAACCCCAACCGGCTGCAGCACTACTACCAGTTCCAGGTGATCCTGAAGCCGTCGCCGCCCGACCTGCAGGACCTCTATCTGAAGTCGCTCGCCGCCATCGGCATCGACACGGCGCTGCACGACGTGCGCTTCGTCGAGGACGACTGGGAGAGCCCGACGCTCGGCGCCTGGGGGCTCGGCTGGGAGTGCTGGTGCGACGGCATGGAGGTGTCGCAGTTCACCTATTTCCAGCAGGTCGCCGGCTTCGAATGCGCGCCGGTGGCGGGTGAGCTGACCTACGGGCTCGAGCGCCTCGCCATGTACGTCCAGGGCGTCGAGAACGTCTACGACCTGAACTTCAACGGCCGCGACGGCGCCGAGCGCGTCACCTATGGCGACGTCTTCCTGCAGGCCGAGCAGGAGTACTCGCGTCACAATTTCGAGCATTCCGATTCCGACATGCTGTTCAAGCAGTTCGGGATGGCCGAGGAGGCCTGCCGCAAGTACCTCGAGGCCGGCTGGGCGGACGGCAAGAAGACGCGCCACCTGATGGCCCTGCCGGCCTACGACCAGTGCATCAAGGCGAGCCATGTCTTCAACCTCCTGGACGCCCGCGGCGTGATCTCGGTGACGGAGCGGCAGAGCTACATTCTTCGCGTGCGTGAGCTCGCCAAAGCCTGCGGCGGCGCCTGGCTCGCCACCGCGGCCGGCGGGGCGGGGTAGGGCCATTGCCCCGCCTCCTTGCGGAGACGGTGATGTCGGAGAGGGCACGGCGTTTCAGCTCCCCTCCTCCCGCGCGCGAAGCGCGTGGCGGGGAGGGGTCGGGGGTGGGGGGCTCTTTGACGGCAGAGGCAAATTCGAAGCGCATCGACGCTCGCACCGGCCTCGCCCGTGCCCTGCGCCGTGTCCCGACCGAAGCCGAAAAGAGACTGTGGTGGCACTTGAAGCGGCTTCCCCCGACCTCGTCGCATTGGCGCCGGCAGGCGCCGATCGGACCGTATTTCGCGGACTTCGCCTGTCACGAGCGTAGGCTGGTGATCGAGGTCGACGGGGGTCAGCACGGCGAAGCCACCGCGGCCGCCGTCGATGCGGTCCGAACCGAGTATCTCGCCGCGCAAGGCTACCGTGTACTTCGATTCTGGAATAACGACGTCCTCGCCAACATCGAGGGTGTCCTGACCGTGATCGCCCAGGCTCTGGGCAACGGCCCGATGCCCCCCACCCCTGACCCCTCCCCGCCACGCGCTGCGCGCGCGGGGGGAGGGGAACGGCGCCGCCGAGTCTGATCCATCATGCCCGACCTTCTCTTCGAACTGTTCTCCGAGGAAATCCCGGCCCGCATGCAGGGGCGGGCGGCCGACGACCTGAAGAAGCTCGTCACCGACAAGCTGGTCGATGCCGGGCTCGTCTACGAGGGGGCGACGGCCTTCGCGACGCCGCGGCGCCTGGCGCTCGCCGTGCAGGGCATTCCGGCCCGCCAGCCGGATCTCCGCGAGGAGAAGAAGGGGCCGCGCGTCGGCGCCCCCGAGAAGGCGATCGAGGGATTCCTCAAGTCCGCCGGCCTGACCGACATTGCCCAGGCGACCGTGCAGAAGGATCCCAAGAAGGGCGACTTCTACGTCGCCCTGGTGGAGAAGGCCGGGCGGCCGGCCATCGACGTCCTGGCCGAGATCCTGCCCCTCGTGGTGCGCACCTTCCCGTGGCCGAAGTCGATGCGCTGGGGCTCCGGGCGCCTCACCTGGGTGCGGCCGCTGCACTCCATCGTCGCCACCTTCGGACCGGAGACCGAGGACCCCGACATCGTGCCGTTCGCGGTCGACGGCATCGCGGCCGGCGACACCACCCGAGGGCACCGCTTCCTGTCGCCCGGCGACTTCCGGGTGAAGCACTACGACGACTACGTCCAAAAGCTGCTGGACGCCAAGGTGGTGCTCGATCCGGCGCGCCGCCGCGACATCGTTCTGCACGAAGCCCGCCAGCTCGCCTTCGCCCAAGGCTACGAGCTGGTCGAGGACCAGGGCCTTCTCGACGAGGTGGCGGGGCTGGTCGAATGGCCCGTGGTGCTGATGGGCTCGTTCGACCCGGCGTTCCTGAAAATCCCCGGCGAGGTGATCCGCTCCACCATCCGGGCGAACCAGAAGTGCTTCGTGGTGCGCGACCCGAAGACCGGGACGCTGGCGCCGAAATTCGTCCTGGTCTCCAACACCGAGGCGAGCGACGGTGGCAAGGCGATCGTCGCCGGCAACGAGCGGGTGATCCGGGCCCGGCTGTCCGACGCCAAGTTCTTCTACGAGACGGATCTTTCGACCCGGCTCGAGGACCGGCTGAAGAAGTTCGACCAGATCGTCTTCCACGAGAAGCTCGGAACGCAGGCCGAGCGCATCGCCCGCATCGAGCGGCTGGCCGTGGAGCTGGCGCCGCTGGTCGGCGCCGACGTGGAAAAAGTCCGGCGTGCCGCGACGCTCTGCAAGGCCGATCTGCTCACCGAGGTGGTGGGTGAGTTCCCCGAGCTGCAGGGCCTGATGGGCAAGTACTACGCGCTGGCCCAGGGCGAGGACGCGGCCGTCGCCGCGGCCTGCGAGGAGCACTACAAGCCGCAGGGCCCGGCCGACCGGGTGCCGACCGATCCGGTCTCGGTCGCGTTGGCGCTCGCCGACAAGCTCGACATCCTGGTGGGCTTCTGGGCGATCGACGAGAAGCCGACCGGCTCGAAGGATCCGTATGCGCTCCGGCGCGCCGCGCTGGGTGTGATCAGGGTGATCTTAGACAACAAGCTTCAGATCAATCTCAGCTCGATAATCCAAGCGCATCAGCGCTCTCTGAATGAAAAGCTGCAGGGAGCCGAAGCCGGATTCGACGCCGACCTCCTGGCCTTCTTCGCCGATCGTCTGAAGGTGCAGCTCCGCGAGCAGGGCGCCCGGCACGATCTGGTCGACGCGGTGCTGGCGCTCGCCGCACAAGACGATCTCGTCCTCGTCGTCCGTCGCGTCGAGGCCTTGGCAAAATTTCTCGACACCGAGGACGGCAAGAATCTGCTCGCCGGCGTGAAGCGCGCGACCAACATTTTGCGCATTGAGGAAAAACGTGACGGAACCCGCTACAGCGGCGCCGTCGAGGCCGGCCTGTTCCAGGATGCCGAGGAGCGGCAGCTCGCGCAGGCGATCGAGGCGGCCCAGCACGAGGCCGAAGCCGCGGTGGCGCGCGAGGACTTCGCCGCCGCCATGGCCGCGATCGCCACGCTGCGTCCGCATGTCGATGCGTTCTTCGAGAAGGTGACGGTGAACGCCGACGACAAGGCGGTTCGCGCGAACCGTTTGCGGCTGCTCGACGGGATTCGCGCCGCGACTCTCGCGGTCGCGGATTTTTCCCGAATCGAGGGCTAGAAAAATCGTCGCAGCCGGTGGACACTGCGCAGCACAAAACCCGGACGATTTCAGTTCGGATGACAAGGTCCGTCGAGGACCGGAGGGACCGACCCCCGGCAAGGCGTGCAGATTGCGCCCGCCGCCCGAGGAGTCTTCTGCGTCAAGCGCACACCGGAGCTATCCATGGCCAAGTCGAGCAAAGCACCGCGCCGTCCCGTAGCGACCGCCAAGGGAGGGCGATCCGCTGCAGGTCGGGGCAAGATGGACGTCGCCGCCAAGGCCCGCGCCAAAAGCGCGCCGGCGGCAGCGGCCAAGACCGCAAAGACCGCCAAGCCGGCCGCGAAGCCGGCCAGCAAGGTCGTCGCGGCGCGCCGTCCATCGCCGGCTGCGAAGTCCAGCGGCAAGCCGCAGGTCAAGGCCGTCTCCAAATCCGTTTCCAAATCGGCGACCAAGCCGGCCGCGAAGCCGGTCCGTCCGGTCGCGCGGGCGACCAAGCCGGCCGCCGCCGCGAAGCCCGCGGCGCGCGTCGTCAAGGCCGGCGCCGCCAAGCCGCCCGTGAAGGCGCCGACGCCGGTCGCCGTGAAGGGCAAGTGGGTCTACACGTTCGGTGACGGCAAGGCCGAAGGCGCCACCCACATGAAGAACCTGCTCGGCGGCAAGGGCGCCAATCTCGCCGAGATGGCGAGCCTCGGCCTGCCGGTGCCGCCCGGCTTCACCATCTCGACCGAGGTCTGCACCTACTATTACCAGAACAAGCAGACCTACCCGAAGACGCTCGCCGTGCAGGTGCGCGCGGCGCTCGACCACGTCGCCGCGATCGTCGGCAAGCGCTTCGGCGACAAGACCGATCCGCTGCTCGTCTCGGTCCGCTCCGGGGCGCGCGCCTCGATGCCGGGCATGATGGACACGGTGCTCAATCTCGGCCTCAACGACGAGACCGTCGAGGCGCTGGCGACCCAGGCGAACGATCGCCGCTTCGCCTTCGATTCCTATCGCCGCTTCATCACCATGTATTCGAACGTCGTGCTCGACGTCGGCTATCACCATTTCGAGGAGATCCTCGACGAGCACAAGGACGAGCACGGCTACACGCTCGACACCGACCTGACCGCGGAGGACTGGGAGCATCTGATCGGCCGCTACAAGGAGCGGGTGATCCGCGAGACCGGCAAGCCGTTCCCGCAGGATCCGGAAGAGCAGCTCTGGGGCGCCATCGGCGCCGTGTTCTCGAGCTGGATGAACCAGCGCGCCATCACGTATCGCCGGCTCAACAACGTGCCGGAGAGCTGGGGCACCGCCGTCAACGTCCAGGCGATGGTGTTCGGCAATCTCGGCGAGACCTCGGCGACCGGCGTCGCCTTCTCGCGCAACCCGTCGACCGGCGAGCGCAAGCTCTACGGCGAGTTCCTGATCAACGCCCAGGGCGAGGACGTCGTCGCCGGCATCCGCACCCCGCAGGAGATCACGGAATCGGCCCGCATCGCGTCGGGCTCCGACAAGCCGTCGCTGGAACAGGCGATGCCGGAGCCGTTCAAGGAGCTGGTCAAGTACTACACCAAGCTCGAGAAGCACTACCGTGACATGCAGGACATGGAGTTCACGGTCGAGCGCGGCCGGCTGTGGATGCTGCAGACCCGCAACGGCAAGCGCACCGCCAAGGCGGCGCTGAAGATCGCCGTCGATCTCGCCAGCGAAGGCGTGATCAGCCGCAACGAGGCGGTGCTGCGCATCGAGCCGATGTCGCTCGACCAGCTCCTGCATCCGACCATCGATCCCAAGGCCGAGCGCAAGATCATCGCCACCGGCCTGCCGGCCTCGCCGGGCGCCGCCTCGGGCGAGATCGTCTTCAACTCGGACGAGGCCGAGCTGTTGAAGACCCAGAACCGCAAGGTGATCCTGGTGCGGGTCGAGACCAGCCCGGAGGACATCCACGGCATGCACGCGTCGGAGGGCATCCTGACGACGCGTGGCGGCATGACCTCGCACGCCGCCGTGGTGGCGCGCGGCATGGGCAAGCCCTGCGTCGCCGGCGCCGGCTCGATCCGGGTCGACTACGCGGCCGGGACCATGACGGCGGGCGGCCAGGTCTTCAAGAAGGGCGACGTGATCACCATCGACGGCGGTCTCGGCCAGGTGCTGGCCGGCCGCGTGCCGATGCAGGAGCCGACGCTCTCCGACGACTTCGCCACCCTGATGGCGTGGGCCGACAAGGCCCGCAAGCTCAAGGTGCGCACCAATGCCGACACGCCCAACGACGCCCGCGTCGCCGTCAAGTTCGGCGCCGAGGGCATCGGCCTGTGCCGCACCGAGCACATGTTCTTCGAGGGCGACCGCATCCGCGCCGTGCGCGAGATGATCCTGGCCGACGACGAGGCGAGCCGCCGCAAGGCGCTGGCCAAGCTGCTGCCGATGCAGCGCGGCGACTTCGCCGAGATCTTCGAGGTGATGAAGGGCAAGCCGGTGACCATCCGGCTGCTCGACCCGCCGCTGCACGAGTTCCTGCCGCACACCGAGCAGGAGATCGCCGAGGTGGCCGAGGCGATGGGCGCCGACCCGAAGAAGCTCGCCGACCGCGCCAAGGAGCTGGCCGAGTTCAATCCGATGCTCGGCTTCCGCGGCTGCCGTCTGGCGGTCGTCTATCCGGAGATCGCCGAGATGCAGGCGCGGGCGATCTTCGAGGCCGCCGTGGAGGCGGCCGCGAAGACCGGCGAGCCGGTGGTGCCCGAGGTGATGGTGCCGCTGATCGCCACCAAGGCCGAGCTCGACCTGGTCAAGGCCCGCATCGACGCCATGGCGAAGGCCGTGATGGAGGAGAGCAAGACCCGGTTCAAGTATCAGGTCGGGACCATGATCGAGCTGCCGCGCGCGGCGCTCCGCGCCGGCGAGATCGCCGAGTCGGCCGAGTTCTTCTCGTTCGGCACCAACGATCTCACCCAGACCACCTTCGGCATCAGCCGCGACGACGCCGCCAGCTTCCTCGGCGCCTACACGGCCAAGAACATCCTGGAGATCGACCCGTTCGTGTCGATCGACACCGAAGGCGTCGGCGAGCTGATGAAGATCGCCACCGAGCGCGGCCGCAAGACCCGGGAGAAGCTCAAGACCGGCATCTGCGGCGAGCACGGCGGTGATCCCGCCTCGGTGATGTTCTGCTCGAAGATCGGGCTCGACTACGTGTCGTGCTCGCCCTTCCGCGTCCCCATCGCCCGCCTCGCCGCCGCCCAGGCCGCCCTCGGCGGCGGAGCGTCCGGCACGGTGTGAGGAGCGGTCCGCGCGAATGAGACGTCGAGGCTTCGGCCCCGACCCGCAACGCCCGTCTCCCCTCCCCCCGCTCGCGCAGCGAGTGGCGGGGAGGGGTCGGGGGTGGGGGGAAACGGCGTGTCCGCACGCGACTCCCGTCCAGTCGACCCTCGGGTTCACCGCGCACGAGTCCTGCGCCGTGAGCTGACCGACGCCGAGCGAAAGCTCTGGCGGCATCTCCGGCGGGTTCCTCCGGGCGCGTCGCACTGGCGCCGCCAAGCGCCGATCGGTCCCTATTTTGCGGACTTTGCCTGTCATGCTGCGCGCCTCGTCATCGAGCTGGACGGCGGGCAGCATGCGGCCGACGCCAACGCCACTCACGACGTGACGCGAACCGCCTATCTCGAGGCGCAGGGCTATCGTGTCCTGCGCTTCTGGAACAATGATGTCCTCGCCAATGTCGATGGTGTGCTGGAGGTCATCGCGACCGCACTCGATCCGGGCGAGCGCTGTTCCCCCCACCCCTGACCCCTCCCCGCCACGAGCTTCGCTCGCGGGGGGAGGGGAACCGAAGCGCCTCGACTCTCCGGCACCGCTTCGTGACAATGGAAGAGTGTGTTCGAGCCATCAGAAGGGACGGCCGACCGTGCACATCGTTCTCGACAGTCTTCTCGACGGCGCGCGGCGGGCGAACGGCACCGTGGTGGTGATCGACGTGTTCCGCGCCTTCACCACGGCGGCCGTGGTGTTGTCGCGGGGGGCCGAGAAGATCGTCATGACCGAGAGCGTCGAGGAGGCGTTCGCGCTGCGTGAGGCCGGGGTCGGCAGCCTCTGCATGGGCGAGGTCGACGCCGTGAAGGTGCCGGGATTCGATCTCGGCAACTCTCCCTACGAGGCGTCGCAGGTCGATGTCGCCGGACGCACCGTGATCCAGCGCACCAGCGCCGGCACCCAGGGCATCGTCGCGGCGCTGGCCGGCGCCGAGCGGCTCTATGCCGGCGCGCTCGTCACGGCGCCGGCGACGGCGCGGGCCGTCCTGGCCGGGCGGCCGGAGCGCATCTGTCTGGTCGCCATGGGTCGCGCCGGGCTGGCGCGGGCCGACGAGGACGAGGTCTGCGCCATCCATCTGCGCAATCTCCTGGAGGGCCGGCCCGGTGATGCCGCGGCGGCCCGCGACCTGATCCTGGCCGGCGGCCAGATCGCCGAGTTCCGCGATCCCGAGGTCGCCCACATGCATCCCGGCGATCTCGATATCTGCCTCGACATCGGCCGCTACGACTTCGCCGTCCGGGTCACCCGCGAGGACGGCCGCCCGGTGGCCCGGATGGAGACGGCGTAGCCGGCGGCATTTCTGTCTTTCTTTCGTGCGGCCAGCCGCTCTTTCCCTCTCCCACGAGGGGAGAGGGAAGGGGACAGGCATCGCCCACCGGCTCCTCCCGTCATCCGTTCGTCCCACTGGACATTCGCGGTGCGGCTTGGGAGGGTTCGGCACAAGCGGGCCGACACGAGCCTGCGACGAACGACAGGCCGCCGGCGACGGCGCCAGGGCAGGAAGCGAGCATGGCGGACGAGCGGACCGACGCGCATCCCGCGTCGCGATCGAATCCCGAGCACCCGACCGCATCGAACGATACGGCGCCGGAAAAGCCCGGCTCGCCGCGCGGGCCCGCGTCCCCGTCCGGATCGTCGCTGCCCGGGTCGTCCCTGTATGGTGCCGCGGAAAAAAACGATCCGTTCCGGCCGCTTGAGCCGCCGCCCGGCTACGTGCCGGGCTCCTCCGGCCGCCCCGCCGCCGACGATTCAGCGCTGCCCGACGTGCGCCTCACCACCCAGGGCGCCATCTCGGACGAGGCCTTGCGCAAGGCCGAGGCCTATATCGAGCAGGAGGAGGGGGCGGCCAACCGCCTGTCCGGCCGCGCCGGCCTGATCGTCACGATCATCGCGGTTGCCTCGACGCTGTTCCACCTCTACGCCGCCTACGCGATCGTGCCGACCCAGGAGCTGCGCTACACCCATGTCGGCTTCGTGCTGGTGCTGTGCTTCCTGCTGTTTCCGCTCGCCGCGCGCTTCCGCAATGCGATCCGCTGGTGGGACGTGGTGGCGGCGGTCTGCTGCGTCGGCATCCTGGCCTACGCGCTGATCGGCGGCGAGGAGTTCACCGACCGCGCCGCGGTGCCGGACCGCTGGGACGTGGTGCTCGGCGTGATCTTCATCGTCCTCCTGCTGGAGGCGACGCGGCGGACCACCGGCTGGATCATGCCCGCGGTGGCGATCCTGTTCATCGTCTATGCGCTGGTCGGCCCTTGGCTGCCGCCGCCGTGGACGCATCGCGGCTACACGTTCACGCGGCTGGTCGGGCATCTCTTCATCACGCTCGAAGGCATCTTCGGGGTCGCCGTCGACGTCTCCTCCACCCTGATCATCATGTTCACCATCTACGGCGCCTTCCTGCAGCACTCCGGCGCCGGCAAGTTCTTCATCGACTTCTCGCTCGCCGTGATGGGCGGCAAGCCGAACAGCGCCGGCCGCACCGTGGTGCTGTCGTCGTTCCTGCTCGGCGGACCCTCCGGCTCCGGCGTCGCGACGACCGTGACGATCGGCGCCGTCGCCTATCCGATGATGGCGCGGGCCGGCTTCGAGAAGAACGCGGCGGGCGGCCTGCTCGCCGCCGGCGGGCTCGGCGCGATCCTGTCGCCGCCGGTGCTCGGCGCCGCCGCCTTCCTGATCGCCGAGTTCCTCAAGATCAGCTATCTGGACGTGATCTGGATGGCGATCATCCCGACCGTCCTGTACTACCTGTCGCTCCTGTTCATGGTGGAGCTCGACGCCAAGCGGTTCGGCGCCAGGAACGTGCCCTACGACACGTCGCTCACCATCCCGCAGATGCTCAGGCGATACGGATTCCACTTCGTCTCGCTGTTCGCGGTCATCGGCTTCATGGTGGCGGGCTATTCGCCGATGCTGTCGGTGTTCTGGTCGACGCTCCTGGCCTTCGGCCTGTCGTTCCTGCGGCCCGAGACGGCGCTGTGGCCGAAGAAGCTGGTGCGGGCGCTCTCCGACGGCACCATCGGCGTGCTCAATGCCGCCACCACCTGCGCCTCGGCCGGCATCATCGTGGGCGTCGTCACGCTCACCGGGCTCGGGCTGAAATTCTCCTCGATCGTGCTCGCCTATGCGGGCAACAGCCTGCTCTTGACCGCGATCTACACGGCGCTGATCGTCTGGATCGTCGGCCTCGCCGTGCCGGTGACGGCGTCCTACATCATCTGCGCCGTGATCGCGGCGCCGGCGCTGACCAAGCTCGGCGTGCCGGACTTCGCGGCGCACATGTTCATCTTCTACTACGCGGTGCTGTCCGAGGTGTCGCCGCCCACCGCGCTGTCGCCCTTCGCGGCGGCCGCCATCACGGGCGGCGATCCCTACCGGACCACGCTGCAGGCGTGGAAATACACGCTGCCGGCGTTTTTGGTGCCGTTCGTGTTCATCCTCGATCCGATGGGCGTCGGCCTCTTGATGGCGGTGCCCAAGAACGGCACCTGGATCGACATCGCGCTGATCACGCTGAAGACCGCTGTCGGGCTCGGCGCGCTCGCGGTCGCGGCGCAGAACTGGGGCTTCCGCCGCTGCACCACGGTGGAGCGCGTCGGGTGGACGCTGGCCGGCCTCCTGCTCGTGTTCCCGAGCCTGCTGGAGCCCGCGTCCGAATGGCTGCTCGGCATCGACGTGCCGCAGCCCGCCTGGTTCGGTCTCGTGCTCGTCGTTGTGCTGGCCGCCTGGCAGATCAGGACGCGGTAGCCGGTCGCCGCATGAGTCGTACCACCGAACGTCGCATCACGACGACGACAATAAGAAGCTGACCAATCAAGGGAGAACGCCATGACATTTCGAATCCCCCGCCTTCTCGCCTGCGCCGCCGCGGCGGCGACACTCCTGGCCGGCGCCGCGCTGGCCCAGCAGAAAACCATCGCGATCGGCACCGGCGGCACCGGCGGCGTCTATTATCCGATGGGCGGCGGCCTCGCCGCGGTGCTGTCCAAGGCGCTGCCGGGCGTGCAGGCGACCGCCGAGGTGACGGGCGGCTCGGTCGACAATCTCAAGCTGATCGGCTCGGGCCAGAGCGAGGTCGGCTTTTCGATGGTCGACGCCGCGCTCGACGCCTACAAGGGCGAGGACAAGTTCAAGGGCAACAAGGTCGAGGTGCGCACCCTGATGGTGCTGTACCCGAACCGCATGCATGTGGTGACCATCGAGGGGACCGGCATCGAGACGATGTCCGACCTCAAGGGAAAGCGCGTCTCCACCGGCTCGCCGGGCAGCGCCACCGAGGTGATGGCGTTCCGTGTCATCGAGGCGGCCGGGCTCGACAAGGACAAGGATCTCAAGCGCGAGCGGCTCGGCGCCGCCGAGTCGGTCAACGCCATCAAGGACCGCAAGATCGACGCCTTCTTCTGGGTCGGCGGCCTGCCGACCGCGGCGGTGACGGATCTCGGCGCGACACCGGGCGTCAAGATCAAGATGATCGACCACAGCGAGGTGGTCGACAAGATGAACGCCAAGCACGGCAAGCTCTACTCGACCGACACCATCAAGGCCGGCACCTATCCGGGCCAGGACAAGGACAACAAGATCTCGGTGGTGTGGAACGTGCTGGTGACCAACGACAAGATGACGGATCAGATGGCCTACGACATCGTCAAGACGGTGTTCGAGAAGAAGGCCGATCTCGTCGCCGTCCACAAGGAGGCCGACAGCATCGACTACAAGTACCAGCTCAAGGCCAACTCCTCGATCCCGTGGCATCCCGGCGCGCTGAAATACTTCGCCGAGAAGGGCGTGCAGATGTGATCGGGCCGCCCTCGCACGGGCTCTCACCTCATGGTGAGGAGCGCTCCGCAGGAGCGCGTCTCGAACCATGTGGCCACCACGATGGCCGCCCTCGCCCTTCGAGACGCCCGCTGCGCGGGCTCCTCAGGGTGAGGGCGGAGCCCTACCGGTTCGACAGCGAGACGTAACCCCCGGAGATCCCGCATGCACCTTCGTCGCGCCCTGCTCGCCCTCGCGCTGCTCCTCGCGCCCGCCCTCGCGGCGGCCCAGGAGTTCCCCTCCCGCCCGATCAAGCTCGTCGTGCCGTTCCCGCCCGGCGGCCCGAACGACATCATCGCCCGCACGGTCGGGCAGAAGATGTCGGAGCTGCTCGGCCAGCCGGTGCTGATCGACAATCGCGGCGGCGCCGGCGGCGTGCTCGGCACCGACGCGGTCGCCAAGGCCGAGCCGGACGGCTACACGATCGGCCTCACCAGCGCCGGCGCGCTCGCCATCTCGTCGAGCCTGCAGGAGAAGATCCCCTACGATCCGCTCAAGGACTTCAAGCCGATCACGCTGGTCGCCAAGGTGCCGGAGATTCTCGCGGTGGCGCCGAACGTGAAGGCCGGCACGGTGGCCGAGCTGGTGGCGCTCGCCAAGGCCAAGCCGGGCGACATCAGCTTCGCCTCGTCGGGCCCGGGCAGCATGCCGCATCTGGCCGGCGAGCTGTTCAAGATCTCGGCCGACGTGAACATCGTCCACATCCCGTATCGCGGCGCCGCGCCGGCCGTCACCGACATCCTGGCGTCCCAGGTCCACATGGTGTTCCTCGACATCCCGGTGCTGCTGCCGCACATCCAGTCCGGCAAGCTGAAGGCCGTCGCGGTCGGCAGCCGCGAGCGTGCCCCGAGCCTGAAGGACGTGCCGACCATGGCCGAAGCCGGGTTCCCGCAGGTCGAGGCGGAGAACTGGTACGGCATGGTGGCCCCGGCCGCGACGCCGCCGGCCGTGGTGGCGAAGCTCCACAAGGCCGCCGTCGCCGCGATGAAGAGCCCCGACGTCAAGGAGAAGCTCGCCGCCCAAGGCGCCATCCTGGTCGGCGACACGCCCGAGGAGTTTTCCGCCTACATCGCCAGCGAGATCGCGAAGTGGCGCAAGGTGGTGGACGCGGCCGGCGTGAAGCCGGGCAACTGAGACGGAGGTCGCGGTGGGGAAGCGCCTCGAAGGCAAGGTGGCCATCGTCACCGGCGCCGGCTGCGTCGGGCCCGGCTGGGGCAACGGCCGGGCCGCCGCCGTGCTGTTCGCCCGCGAAGGCGCGAGCGTCTTCGCGGTCGATCGTTCCGCCGCCGCCATGGCCGAGACCGTCGCCCAGATCCGAAGCTTCGGCGGGCCCGTCGCGACGCATTGCTGCGACGTGACCATGGCGGCCGAGGTGGCCGCCATGGTCGAGGCCTGCTGCGCGGCCTTCGGACGCGTCGACGTGCTGGTCAACAATGTCGGCGGCTCGTCGGCCGGCGGGCCGGTCGAGCTGTCGGAGGAGGCCTGGGACGCCCAGGTCGACTACAACCTGAAGAGTGTTTTCCTCGTCTGCAAATACGTGCTGCCGGTGATGGAGCGGCAGGGCGGTGGCGCCATCGTCAACACGGCCTCCACCTCGGGCCTGCGCTGGACCGGCGCGGCCCAGGTCGCCTATGCGGCCTGCAAGGCCGGCGTGATTCAGTTCTCAAAAGTGGTCGCCGTGCAGTATGCTGGCCGCGGTATCCGGGTGAACACCGTGGTTCCGGGCCAGATGCATACGCCGATGGTGGAAGCGCGGCTCGCCGGCCAGCGCGCCGGAGGAGACGTGGATGCGCTGTTGCGCTCGCGCGTCGCCCGCATTCCGCTCGGCTTCATGGGCGACGGCCGCGACACTGCCGCTGCCGCCTTGTTTCTCGCATCCGACGAGGCGCGCTTCGTCACCGGCACCGAGATCGTGGTCGACGGTGGCATGACGGCGCGCTGCGACTGAGGGTCTGCGACATGAGCGTGACGACACAGGTCGACCACCCGTCGGGTTCGGCGCCCACCTGTCCTCCGCCGGATCCGAACCCGCGCCAGCCGCGCTACGTGCCGCCGCCCGGCGCCTGCGACGCGCATTTCCACGTGTTCGGCCCGGGCGACGTCTTCCCCTACGCGCCGAAGCGTCCGTTCACGCCGCACGACGCGCCGAAGGAGCGGCTGCTGGCGCTGCACCGCCTGCTCGGCTTCGAGCGCGGCGTGTTCGTGCAGTCCTCCTGCCACGGCACCGACCACCGCGCCCTGCTCGACCTGCTTGCAGCGACCGACGGACGCTATCGCGGCGTGGCGCTGCTGGCGCCCGACACGCCGGCCGACGAGGTGGCGCGCCTGCACGCGGCGGGGCTGCGCGGCGTGCGCTTCAACTTCCTGCCGCATCTCGGCGGCCGCCCGTCGCTCGACGGGCTGCGGACCGTGATGGACCTGGTCGCCCCGTTCGGCTGGCACATCGAGATCCACGTCACCGGCAAGGAGCTGCTCGACAGCCTCGACGTGATCGCCGGGATCCGCGCCAAGGTGGTGATCGATCACATCGGCCGCGTCGACGTCGCCGAGGGGACCAGCGGCTTCGCCTTCGGGGCGCTGAAGAAGCTGCTCGACCGCGGCAACATCTGGGTGAAGCTGTCCGGCGTCGACCGCATCTCGCGGGCCGGGCCGCCCTTCGCCGACGCCGTGGCACTGGCCCGGGCCCTGGCGCGCCACGCCCCCCAGCGGGTGCTGTGGGGGACCGACTGGCCGCATCCCAACATCTCGCGCTTCATGCCGAACGACGGCGAGCTGGTCGACCTGATCCCGCAGATCGCCGAGGACACGCGGACGCAGCAGTCGATGCTGGTGGACAACCCGACCGAGTTCTTCGACTTCGAAAAGACCTGAGGCGACGCCCGCGGCGGGCATGATTTGTCGGGCGTTTGCTGCTAGCTGTTCCGCGGGTCCTCCGCCCGCCTGGAACACAATCATGTCAGACACTGTTTCGGCTCGCCGCGCGATGCTGGCCGGCGCCGCCTTTCTGCTCGCGGCTGCGCTCTCCGCGATGCTTCCCGCAACGGCCAGGGCCGCAGCGACGGACGCCGCGGCCGAAGCGTCCGCCGCCACTCCGGCCGACGGGCCGGTCGTCACCACCGACACCGGCAAGGTGCGCGGCACGGCCGGCGGCGGCGTGCGCGAGTTCAAGGGCATTCCCTATGCCGAGCCGCCGGTCGGCATGCTGCGCTTCGCGCCGCCCCGGCAGGCGCTGCCCTGGCGCGGCGTCCGCGAGGCGACCCGCTACGGCAACGCCTGTCCGCAGGTCTCGCGCTACGGCCTGACCCAGGCGAGCGACACCGAGGACTGCCTCACCCTCAACATCACGCTGCCGGACACGGGAGCGACCCCGGGGCCGCGCCAAAAGAAAAAGCCCGTGATCGTGTGGATCCACGGCGGCGCCTTCGTCGGCGGCTCGAGCGCGCTCTATCCGCTGGCCACCATGGCGACGGCCGGCGACGTCGTCGTCGTGTCGTTCAACTATCGGCTCGGCGTGCTCGGCTTCATGCCGCATCCGGCGTTTCCGGCGAGCCACAACGGCGGCTTCGGGCTGGAGGACCAGCGGCTGGCGATGCGCTGGGTGAAGCGCAACATCGCGGCGTTCGGCGGCGATCCCGACAACATCACGGTGGCGGGCGAATCCGCCGGGGCGGCGAGCATCTGCATGCACCTGATTGCGCCGAAGGAGACGGAAGGCCTGTTCCGTCGCGCCATCGTCCAGTCGGGCGGCTGCGCCCATCCGCTGCGCGAGGTCGCCGCGGCGGCCACGGCGGTCGGCGACAAGGTCGCCGAGAAGGTCGGCTGCGGCGACAAGGCCGGAGCCGACAAGTCGGCGGCGCTGGCCTGCCTGCGCAAGGCGAAGGTGACGGATCTGCTGGCCGCGGCCGCCGAGGTCGGCGGCGCCGACCTGATGGCCTTCTCGCCCGTCTACGGCACCAAGACCGTGCCGATGCAGAGCTTCGAGGCGCTGCGCCAGGGCCGCTTCGTCAAGGTGCCGGTGCTCAACGGCGGCGACGCCGAGGAGCTGCGCCTCTACGTCGCCTACGACGTCCAGGCCGGCGCCAAGATCACGGCGGAGAGCTATCCGGACGACCTGAAGGCCGTCTACGCCGACACCACGCCGACCGTGCTGAAGGACTACCCGGTGACGGCCTACTCGTCGGCGCCGACCGCGCTCGGCAGCGTGATGTCGGACTTCTCGCCGAAGGTCGGGCTCAACAACTGCATCTATCTCGAAGCCGGCAAGCTGATGCGCAAGCACGTCCCGGTCTACGAATACGTGTTCGGCGATCCGGCCGCGCCGCCCGTCACGCCCGATCCGGGCTTCGAGATGGGGCCGGTGCACTCCTCCGAGCTGCCGTATCAGTTCCCGCATTTCGACAACACGACCAAGCTCGCGGGGCCTGATCTGGCGCCGCCCTCGCAAAAGCTCGCCGATCAGATGATGGCCTACTGGACGAGCTTCGCCCGCACCGGCATCCCGGTCGCGGCAGGCTCGCCCGCCTGGCCCCGCTACACGGCCGAGACGGCGGTGATGAACCTCACCCCCGGCCATGTCGGCCCCTTCGATGCCTCCGCCGCCCACAAATGCGGATTCTGGAAGCCGCTCTATCCGGGCTTTCTGACGCAGTAGGGAGAGGGATCGCCTCGCGCGTTACCCTCCCCTGGAGGGGGAGGGTCGGGCGTCCGCGAAGCGGACGACCGGGGTGGGGCGAGGCCCCGAAGGTAGGCTTCGCCTGTG
>NZ_NPEX01000649.1 GCF_003258865.1 Rhodoplanes roseus
GCGAGCTCGCCGACCGGCTCGGGGTCTCGCACCGGGTGTTGCGCTGGGTCGGTGACAAGCCGTCGACCGGCCTGCAGGAGGCCGCCCGGGTGGCGCGCTACCGGCTGCTGGCCGAAGCCGCCCGCGCCGTCGGGGCTGCCCATGTGGTGACGGCCCACACGCGCGACGACCAGGCCGAGACCGTGCTGTTCCGCCTCGCCCGTGGCAGCGGCCTGTCGGGCTTGGCCGGCATGGCCCGGGTGTCGCCGTTGCCGGCCCTTTCCACCGGGGAGGGAAAGGCCACGGACGGGGCGCCGTTTCTGGTCCGTCCGTTTCTCGACGTCCCCAAGGCCCGGCTGATCGCGACCCTGGAGGCCGCCGGCGTCCCGTATGCGGACGACCCGTCGAATCGTGACCCGAGATTCACTCGTTCACGGCTGCGTCGGCTGCTGCCCAGTCTGGCCGAGGAAGGCCTGTCGGCGGCCCGGCTCGTCCAGCTCGCCGGGCGCATGCGCCGGGCCGACGCGGCGCTCGAGGCGGCGGTCGACCGGCTGGCCGCCGATCTCGCGATCTCGCCCGGCCGGCTGCCCGGGGCCGGGCCCGTCACGTTCGACGCCGCCG
>NZ_NPEX01000650.1 GCF_003258865.1 Rhodoplanes roseus
GGAATCCAGCGACAGGCTCTGAAGTCCCGGTTGGATTCCGGGTTCGCGCCTGCGGCGCGCCCCGGAATGACCGGAGCGGAGAATCTCAGAACGGCCAGATCCCCGCCGGCAGGCCGAGGCCCAGCGCGTACTGGAACACGGCGAACAGCGCGAGGCTGGCGCCGCAGCCGGAGAGCGCGGCGCGCCACCACGGCATGCCGGCCAGCACCGCGAACAGCACGCTCAGCATCACCGCGACGGTCGGCACGAAGCCCACCGGAATGAAAGCGAGCGCGGCGGCGAGCAGCATCGCCAGGCAGACCGCGGCCTTGCGGTTGGCCAGCACGACCGCGGTCGCGTCGTGCTCGCGCAGCGCGCGGAGCGCACAGGCGAGCCCGAGCCCGACCAGCGCGAGGCCGAGCACGAAGGGCATGAAGCCCGGCCCCGGATTGCCGACCTCGCCGCGCGGTATCGGCCACGCCATGATCGCCAGCGCGACGCCGGCGACGGCGAGCGCCAGCCCGACCGCCGCGTCGCCCGCCCAGCGCGGAAGCGAGAGCCCGGTCATGAGAGAGCCCTCTGCGCTCCACAAAGCCCGTCATTCCGGGGCGCCGCC
>NZ_NPEX01000651.1 GCF_003258865.1 Rhodoplanes roseus
GCGTTCGAGCAGCGGCACCGCTCCGTGCACGTCCTGGATGTCGGCCGGATGCACCAGCACGGCGAGGAGAAGCCCGTTGGTGTCGGTGACGATGTGACGCTTGCGTCCGTGAACGCGCTTGCCCGCGTCGAAGCCCCGTGGACCGCCACTTTCCGTGGTCGGCGCGCTCTGGCTGTCGATGATCGCTGCGGTCGGCGTCGGCTTGCGCCCGAGCTGCCGGCGCGCCAGACGAACGAGGGCCGTCACGATCCGTCGCCACCAGCCGGTGTCCCGCCACGCATAGAAGTAGCCCTGAACGGTCGAGCGCGGCGGGAAGTCTCCCGGCAGCGCGCGCCACTGGCAGCCTGTGGACAGCACGTAGAGGATCGCCTCGACGACCCGGCGCAGATCGGTCGTCCGGGGCCGTCCCACCCGACGGCGCGGCGGCAGCCGCCGCGCGATCAGGGCCCACTCGGCATCGGTCAGATTGCTTGCGAAGCGCAGCCCGTCCCGTCGATACTGCGCGCGAGTGATTTCGGTCCAAGGCATCGTGCTCTCCATCGAATCTCGCAAATCCGACGGAATCACAGCCCCCCGAAATCACTCACTCAATTTT
>NZ_NPEX01000652.1 GCF_003258865.1 Rhodoplanes roseus
CGCGGCGTCCTGGATCCCTGCATTCCGCTGCGCTCCATGAGGGCTACGGAGGAGGGCGTTGCGACGGGTCGTCGCCGTTCGGTCGTCCGAACCGGGCCCGGATCGTCTTCTCGATCGGGCCGCCGGCCAGCAGCACGAAGAACAGGAGCGGCATCGCGATGGCGATGACGGGCCAGGCGGCGACGGCGCAGACGACGCCGAGACTGGCGGTCAGCCAGGTGCAGGCCGCCGTGGTGAGCCCGCGCACCCGCGCCTCGCCGGAGCCGCGCACGATCACGCCGGCGCCCAGGAAGCCGATCCCGGTCAGGATGCCCTGGACGACGCGGCTGACCGCATTGAGCGCGTCGGTCGGCGGCAGGGTCGGATCGACCACGGCCATCACGGCGAGCGCGGCGCCGAGCCCGACCAGGCCGAGCGTGCGCATCCCGGTCGGCTTGCCGTGCAGGTCGCGGTTGAGCCCCAGCGTCATCCCGACGGCGGTCGCCGCCGTCAGCCGCAGGGCGATGTCGGTCCAGTGCATGATGCGGTTATCTCGACAAGACGCGGCGTCGTTCGTTTGTTCACCCTCCCCTGGAGGGGGA
>NZ_NPEX01000653.1 GCF_003258865.1 Rhodoplanes roseus
GGACGCCACGCCCCCGACCGGCGCGCCCGACGAGGCGCCGGCCGCCGACGCCGCGACCGACCAGCCGGGCCAGCAGGCCGGCGGCAGCAGCCACGAGTTCCGCTCCGAGCGCTGGTCCGAGCTCTACATCCGCCGCATCGACGAGACCATCGCGGCGCTCAAGAGCAAGGGCGTGCCGGTGTTCTGGGTCGGCCTGCCGCCGGTGCGCGGCGCCCGCTCGACCGCCGATTTCAGCTATCTCAACGACCTGTTCCGCAGCCGCGCCGAGCGCGCCGGCATCGTCTATGTCGACGTGTGGGACGGCTTCGTCGACGAGGCCGGCCGCTTCGCCCTGCAGGGGCCGGACGTCGAGGGCCAGATCCGCCGCCTGCGCGCGGCCGACGGCGTGCACTTCACCCAGGCCGGCGCCCGCAAGCTCGCCCACTACGTGGAGCGCGAGCTGCAGCGCTGGATGACGGCGCGCGTGACCCCGGTGGCGCTGCCGGTCGAGGAGCCGGCCAAGACGCCGGAGCCGGCGAAGCCGGGCCCCGGCGCGCCCGCCGCG
>NZ_NPEX01000654.1 GCF_003258865.1 Rhodoplanes roseus
GCCGGGACTTACGGGCCGATCGTCGTCCCGGCCGCCTGGATGGGCTCCGGCACCGTCACGGTGCAGGCCGACACCGCGCAGACTGCCGTCGTCGCAGGCTCCGGCACGAACGCCGTGCGGGTCGACCGCGGCGCGCGGCTTTCGCTCGGCGCCGGCGTCAAGATGCAGGCGACCGGCGGCCACGGCTGCTACGTCGAGGGCAAGCTGATCATCGCCGGCAACGTCGAGTTCGGTGCCTGCACCTATTCGCACATGCTGGCCGCCTATGGCGGGTCTATCGCCGTGGCCGCGAGCTATCGCGTGACCGGCGGCGCCCAGCAGCACTGGTACTGCTACGCCGGCGGCACGTTGGTCTGTCAGTCCGTCACCGTGACACTCAGCGGCACGCCGGCGTTCTCGGTTGCGTTTGCGCAGTGCTCGTCGGGGCACATGACCGTCAACGCCAACGCGTTCTCCGGCTCGGCGAGCGGGCCGCGCTATCTCGCCGATCTTTACGGCGTGATCCAGACCTACGGCTCCGGCACCAGCTAT
>NZ_NPEX01000655.1 GCF_003258865.1 Rhodoplanes roseus
TGACCCTCGACACCGACCCGCGCCGCACCACCCTCAAGGGCCTGATGCAGAAGTCCGCGACCGAGGAGCTGATCGGCGGCGGACAGGACGCGTCGGCGCCGTGACGGCGTCACACCAGGACAGGACCCCATCATGGACGAGCTGATCGAGCTGCCGCGCGTCACCCGCAGCGGGATCGAGGATGGCGGGCTGATGCTGCGCGCCGGCTCATACGACGAGGCGGCCAACACCATCGAGGTGATCTGGACGACGGGTGCGACGGTGCGCCGGTACGACTGGCGGCGCGACGGCTACATCGACGAGCAGCTCGTCGTCGAGCCCGGCGCGATCCGGCTCGATCGCCTCAACGGGGGTGCGCCGTTCCTCAACACCCATGACGCCTGGACGCTCGACAGCGTCATCGGCGCGGTGGAGCGCGGGTCGGTGAAGATCGGCAAGGGGCAGGGCACCGCCACGGTGCGGCTGTCGCGGGCGCCGTCGCATGCCGACATCGTCCAGAACATCCGGGACGGCATCATCCAGAACGT
>NZ_NPEX01000656.1 GCF_003258865.1 Rhodoplanes roseus
GGCCGCTCGCCACCGCCCCGCCCGGACGCGCCGCGCTCGGACGCGCCGCGCTCCGAACCGCCGCGCTCGGCCGCCGCCGGACGCTCGCCGGAGCGCTGCTCCGCTGCGCCGCTTCGTCCCGGCCCCGAGCGATCCGGACCGGACCGCTCGGCGCCCTGACGCTCGTTGCGCGACGGCGCCGCGTCGCGGCCGCCACGCTCGCTCTGCTCCTGGCGTTGCTCGCGGCGGTCCTGGCGGCGCTCGGCACCTTTCTGCCGACGATCATCGGCCTTGTCCTTGTCGCGCGCCGCACGGCTCCGGTCGGCATCCGGACGGGTGCTCTCGCGCTGGTCGTCCCGCGCATTGTCGCGGGCGTTGTCCCGATCGCGAGCATTCGTGCCCTCGCGGGCATTGTCGCGGTCCCGCGGACCGGTGCCCTCGCGAGTGTTGTCGCGATCACCCGGACGGGCGCCTTCGCGCTGCGTCGGGGCGCCGTCGCGCCGCTCGCCCGTGGCCGGGCCGCGCTCGCCGTCGCGGGCCCCGGTC
>NZ_NPEX01000657.1 GCF_003258865.1 Rhodoplanes roseus
GAGCCGGCGGCTCGGCCAAGGGGCCCGGGTCGGTGGGCGGCCAGGGCGGCGGCGGCGGCGCCGGCAGCTTCGGCGGAACCGGTGGCGCTGGCGGCAAGGGCGGCAGCTCGTCCTGACGCTTCGAACCAGAGGGGGCGGTCCATCGGGCCGCCTCCTTCTTTCGTCGTCGTGAGAGTCGTCGTTCGGTGTCGTGAAAGTCTTTGTCAGATCGCACGGTTCGACTGATCAGCGGCGCCGATCCGCGACGACGGTGTGCGGCTCCTGATAAACGCACCCCGACTGTCTCGTCTTCGTCTGCGGATCGGACTGCAGAACCGACGGCACGAGACACACGCTGAAATCGCGCTATTTCGGTCTCATCACCTAATGTTGTCCACGCCTGATCCGAATTCCACGCAATGATCGACGCGGGCATGAAACTGGAGGAGACGTCATGAAAAAGATCACGATCGCAGCAGCTGCCATTCTGATCCTGTCCGGGACCTATGCCTTCGCCCAAGGCGGCGTCGGTG
>NZ_NPEX01000658.1 GCF_003258865.1 Rhodoplanes roseus
CAGATGCCGGCGTACCACTCGTAGCCGCGGTCTTCCCAATAGCCGCCCTTGCCGCCACGAATTGGGGCGAAGCTCCCCACGACCTCGATGCCCATGACGTATTTTGCCATCTTATAGCCGAGCTGGCGTTCGACGCGTACGCGCAGTGGCGCACCGTTCGATATCGGCAGCGTTTCGTCGTTGAGGCCGTAGGCGAGGATCGTCTGCGGGTGGCGCGCGTCGATCATGTCGATCGATTCATAGTATTTTTCGCGACCGAGCGTATCGGCGCAGCGGAAAATCACGTAGCTACCGCCAGCTTTGACTCCGGCTTCGTCGAGGACGGCGGCGAGTGGCACACCCGTCCATTTGGCAATGCAGCTCCATCCCTCGACGCAGTCATGCCGCGTGATCTGCGTGCGCGCCGGCATGGTGCGCAGCTCGTCGAGAGATAGGGATTGCGGCCGCTCGACGAGGCCGGTGACGGAAAGACGCCAATCGGCGAAGCCATTTGCCGCCATC
>NZ_NPEX01000065.1 GCF_003258865.1 Rhodoplanes roseus
CCGCTCGACGTCGAGCGGCAGCAGCAGGCTCGCCTGGATCGTCTCGGCCAGCGGCTGCACGTACTTGTGCGCCTTCTCGTTGAGATAGGTCAGCGCCAGCTCGGCCCCGAAGGCGCGCAGCTTCGCCGCGCAGCCATAGGCGATGCTGTGCTCGTTGGCGACGCCGACGACGAGCCCGCGCTTGCCCTTCAGCATGTCGCCGATCCGGGTGTTCGGGTCCCACACCTTGGGAAGCGGATCGATCGGCCTGCACTCGTTCATGATCTCGTGTCCTTCATTCGGATCGCTCGGAAGCGTCGTCGTCCGGCCCCGGCGCGGCGGCAGCGCGTGCGTCCCGGTTCAAGCGCCCATGCGGCTCCAGGCCGTCGGCCCGTCGAGGATCGACATCATCGACGCGACGACGAACGGATTGGCCAGGGTCATGGCGGCGGACAGATTGCATCCTACCACCATGGCCAGGAGCGGAAACGGCACGAGGTCGCATGGCCGGAAACCAATGGCTGCCCTGCGAGGGGCGGGACGCTTGCGGGCGTCCACCGGATCGAATGTCATCTGCTGTTCCTGATTGTCGCTGTGCTGGGGCGGCAGTGATCGCTCGATCGGGTCACGACGTCCGACGGACGATCAGCCACTCGGCCACCATGGCCGGCTTCTCCCGCCCTTCGATCTCGAGCGTCACGGCGTATCTGATCAGGATCTCCGAGGGCGAGCGATCGTTCCGGGCGGCGCTGACGAAGCGCGCCCGCACCCGGCGAGAGCAACCGGCCGGCGACACGCCCGCGCTCCGCAGAGGAGGAGTCCGGGCGTGCCGCACGACGCCGGCGTGGTGCCTCACGCGGCGACGGCCCAACCGACCTCTGCCCGGCCCTTCAGGCCGAGGATTTTCCGCGCCTCGTCCGGCGTGGCGATGTCGAGAGACAGCTCCCGCGCGATGCGGGCGATGGTCTCGACCTGCTCGGCGCTGCTCTTGGCCAGCCGCCCGGGGCCCGTGTAGAGATTGTCCTCGAGCCCGACCCGGACGTTGCCGCCCATGGTCATCGCCAGAAGCGTCATCGGGAGCTGGGCCCGGCCGGCGGCGCAGCACGACCAGACGAAATTGTCGGCACCGATCACCTTGCGGGCGGTCTCCACCATGAACACCAGGTTCTCGGCCGTCGCCGCGATGCCGCCGAGGATCCCCAGCACGAACTGCAGATAGAGCGGGGCCTTCAGCACGCCGGTGTCGAGCAGATACTTGACGTTGTTGATCATGCCGACGTCGTAGATCTCCAGCTCCGGCTTGGTGCCGACCGCGTACATGGCCCGCGTGAACGCCGTGATGCTGCGGAACGTGTTGGGGAAGATCAGATCCTCGGTCGACTTCAGATAGGGGACCTCCCAGTCGAACTTCGGCGACTCGATCTTGTCGGCGAGGCGATGGATGGCGAAGTTCATCGAGCCGGCATTGAGCGAGGCGAGCTCCGGCCGCAGGATGCCGACCGGCTTCACCCGCTCCTCCGGGCTCATGCCGAGGCCACCGCCCGTGGTGACGCAGATCGCGGCGTCGCACTGCGCGTGGATGGCCGCGGCGATGTCGCGGAACACCCCGATGTCGCTCGACGGGCGGCCGTCCTTCGGGTCGCGGGCGTGGATGTGGACGACCGCGGCCCCGGCCTTCGCGGCGCCGACCGCCTGGTCGACGACCATGTCGGGAAGATAGGGAAAGTACGGCGACAGGCTGGGGACGTGGACGCCCCCGGTGATCGCCGCGGTGACGACGAGCTTGCTCAAAGCGATTGCTCCTGTTGTTCGGGGGCGGCCGTCCCGGATCCGGCCGGCACGCCCCGTCGTGATCGATCCGCCGACGCCGGCTGCTCTCAGGCCGACGTCTTCGCGGCGTGCACCTCGTGGTGGGCGCCGTCGTCCTCGCGACGGATCCGCAGCGCGACGGCGCGGGTCGAGGGACTGACGTCCGGCTCGAAATAGGCCTCGTAGGCCTCCCTCGGCGGAGCGGGCGTCAGGTAGACGCCGATCAGCGTCGCGACGAGCGACAGCCCGGCGCCGACCGCGAACGGATTGGAGAAGTCCAGGAGCTTGGCGACGACGTAGACGAGCGTCCCCACCAGGATGCCGGCATAGGCGCCCGAGCGGTTCATCCGACGCCAGAAGAGCCCCAGCCAGACCGGCCACATGAAGGCCGCACCGAACGCGCCGTAGACATAGGTGAAGCCCATGGCGAGCAGGAGCGGCGGCTTGATCGCGCTGAGGACCGACAACGCCCCCAGCACCAGCACGGTCCAGCGCAGGTGGCGCGTGGCCTTCGCGTCGTCGAGCCGGCCTTCCGGACGCAGCGCGCGCCAGATGTCGTAGTAGAGCGAGGTGCCGCAGTTCAGCAGCATCGAGTTGGCCGTCGAGATCGCGGCCGCCAGGATGGCGATCAGGGTCATGGCGCCGACGAAGGACGGGGCGTGCTCCTGCACGATCAGCGGCATGATGTAGTCGGTGGTCTTGCCGACCGGCAGGCTGGGCAGCAGCATCTTGGCGCCGAGGCCGATGACGATCAGGCAGACGAAGATCGGGATCAGCGCGACCACGGTCCACATCATCTGGAGCACGGCCGCCTTGGTGTTCTTCGGCGCCATGAAGCGGTTGATCCAGTGCGGCGCCACCGACGCCCCGAGGGCGTTCGACATGAAGATGCCCATCAGCACCGACCAGCCGAAGGTGCCCTCGGGGGTCAGCATCACGCCCGCCTCCATCGGCGTGCCCCCGACATTGATCGGCGCGGTGGTCTGCGCGAGGTTGTCGAGAATGGGGCCGATGCCTCCCGTCGCATAGAGGACGGCGCCGGTGCCGAAGACCAGGCCGATCAGGATCAGCACCGCGTTGAGCGTATCGGTCGCCGCCACCGACCAGAAGCCGCCGAGCGACGTCAGCACCAGCAGCGCCAGAAAGCCGAAGATGGCGTATTCATAGGGAATGCCGGTGATCGTGTTGAACACGATGCCGAAGCCCACGACCTGCAGATGGCAGAAGATGAAGTACCCGACGAACATCAGCACCGCCACGAGAAGCTGCAGGTTGCTGACCTTCTCGAACGGCTCGAACCGCATGCGGATGAACTCGGGGAAGGTGCGGGCCGGGATCTCGGGGCGACGCACCTTGTAGGCGAGGATCGGCATGATCGACGTGGCGAGGAACCAGCCCGCGACCCAGCCGATGATCGCCGCGGCGCCGGTGCGGTAGAGATAGCCCGGGACGCCCATCACCGACGCCACGCTGACCCAGGTGGCGACGGACGTTCCGACCCCCAGAAGCAGCCCCATGCGGTGGCCGCCCGTGGTGAAGTCCGACAGCGTCTCGACCTCCTTCAAGCTCTTGATGGTGGTCCACGCCAGGAACACCAGATAGGAGGCGAAGACGACGGTGTAGGAGATGGTCATGGTGCTCATGTCGATCTCCTATTCGTCGTAGCGAAACAGGCTGCCGGTGGCGCCCCAGCGGCGCACGCCGGAGGACTCGATCAAGCTGCAGAGATAGACCGCGACGGCGACGCAGAACGCGATGCTGGCGCCCCAGAACATCAGTGCTGTCCACATGAGTCGGACTCCCGTTCGAAACTGCGATGCGGCTCGGCGCCGGCCCCGTGTCGGGGTGCGCTCCCGGAGATCCCGGACTGCTCGGCTCGGTCTCAGCGCGCCGTGTAACCGCCGTCGACCGGCAGCAGCACTCCGGTGATCGACTTGGCGCCCTCGCTGCACAGGAACGCGACCGTGGCGCCGATCTCCGAGGGATCGATCAGCCGCCGGGTCGGATGATTCTGCGTGAAGACCCGGTCCATCGCTTCTTCCTCGGTGCATCCGAGCACCTTGGCCTGATTGGGCAGCTGGCTCTTGATCACGTCCGTCAGGACGGTGCCGGGCAGGATCGCGTTGCAGGTGATGCCGTCGGGCGCCACTTCCAGCGCGACCGCCTTGGTCAGGCCGGCGAGACCGTGCTTGGACGAGACGTAGGCCGGCTTGTGAGGCGCCGCGATCACGCCCATGACCGACGAGATGTTGACGATGCGGCCCCACTTCCGCTCGATCATCCCGGGCAGCACGGCCTTGATGAGGTGGAACGGGGCGTCGAGCATCACGGCCCGCAGGAGGTTCCACTTCTCCTCCGGGTAGTCGACGAGCGGCGCGACGAACTGCAGCCCGGCGTCGTTGACCAGGATGTCGATGTGCCCCAGCTGGCGCATGGCGTCGGCCGCCAGGCCGCGCACCGCGTCCGGCTCGCTCAGGTCGGCGCCCGAGTGGACGACCACGACGCCGTGCTCGTCGGCGATCTGGCGGCACAGGCGCTCCGGCACACCGGCCGGCGCCAGGCCTCCGATCATCAGGTTGCAGCCTTCGGCGGCCAGCGCCTTGGCGATGCCAAGACCGATTCCGCTCGTCGCGCCCGTGACGATTGCATTCCGATTTTTCAGCATTGTTTCGACCCCGGCTGGTTCAGCCCCGGGGCACTCTCCCGCCGAGGCCCGATCCGGTCAAGATCATATATCCATGATCTGTGATCACACTTATGGGCCATCCTTCCCGTGCGTGGCACGCAGACGGCCTCTCCCGGTGGTCCCCGGCGAACCGGGATGCTGAGGGACGGGTCCCGGCGGGCAGCAGCGGCGTGGGCGATACCGCGGCCGGACGGCGTCACCGGTAGTCGCCACCGGACGCGCCCGGCCGGACGGTCTCGGGCGCGACGCCGTCCCGGTTGATTGACTCTGTCAGATCAAAGACATACACCGAGCCGAGGCGAATCGGCGCGGTTCACCGACGCCCTGCAGCGCAGTTCGTTGTGAGGGTCTGCGCAATGCGGCATGCTCGCGGGCTCGAGGCTCGCCGGGCTTGGCTCGCCGGATAGTTCTTCGATGTACGACAGCCTGCCTTCGATCGACGTCTCCAGCTTGCAGGAGCGGGTGTACCAGAGCCTTCGCCAGGCCCTGCTCACCGGCCACTTCCAGCCGGGCGAGCCGATCTCCATCCGCAAGCTCGCCGACTCGCTCGGCACCAGCCCGATGCCGGTCCGCGAAGCCCTCAAGCGGCTGATGGCCGAGAAGGTGCTGGTGCAGTCGTCCAACCGCCAGATCCGCGTCACCCCGTTCGATCCGAAGCTGCACGAGGAGTTCGTCCGCATCCGGATGGAGATCGAGGGCTACGCCGCCGAGCGGGCGGCGCGTATCCACGACGCCGGCCTGGTCGACCGGCTGCGGGAGATCGACGCCGGAATGGTCGAGGCCGCCGGGCAGTCGCGCACCGCCGCGGCGCTCGCCGCCAACCAGGCCTTCCATTTCGAGATCTACCGAGCCGCCGGCTACCCGCAGCTCGTCGACATGATCGAGAACCTGTGGCTGCGCACCGGGCCGTTCCTCGGCACGATCGGCCGCACGCCGGTCAATCTCGCGACGTTCTTCGGCAACGGCCACCATTTCCACGGCCGCGCCATGGCGGCGATCGCGGCCCGCGACGGCAGGAAGGCGCGGCGCGCCATCGCCCTCGACATCCGCACCGGAACCATGTTCCTGCGCAAGGTCTACGACCCGCAGGGGACCGCCCGCGCCGTCAACGGCGGGCCGGCGACGCCCGCCGCCGGACCGGGCTCGGCCTGAGGGCCGCCGTAGAGAACGCTCTGCGACGCTCGCAATGCCAGCCGCTTCACCGGCGCGACCGCGCACCGGTCGAGTTCAGGGCCGGTCGACGACCGCTGAGCGGAGACGATTCGAGTCCGACGAACCGACCTCACACGGCGCCGGTCGCGCCGGTTCAGGCTCATCGGCGCTGAAGGGCGCGGTCGGCTTTGGTGCCGCCTCGCCGGCGGCCGGTCTCGGAACGGCCGAAGGACCGAACACGATGGAGCCTCGGTCCAACGACCGAAAGTCCATGTGAACGGTCCACCGGCAGCAGCATTCCGGACCACCAGCCGTCGTGGTCCGCGGACGCGCCCAAATGGCCGTGGGCGCGGCGAGGATGGCACGATGCTTCGTGGCACCTCAGAGGGTATTCCCACCAGACCCGGCCGAAGAGGACGGGACCGGCGATCGTTACTTGGTCGGCGCCTTCTCGGACGCCGCCTTCAGGTCGATGTAGTTGTAGCGCGGGTTGTTGAGCACGAAGGCGTGGATCGCGATCGCGACGACGAGCGCGGCGATCCAGATCACCGGCAGCCAGGTCGACGGATTGAGGACCAGCCAGATCTTGTAGTCGTCTTGCGGATTGGCCATGACGTCTCGTCCTTCTCGCTCAGAACCAGGGCTTCCAGGCCCACACGAGGATGTGGGCCAGAACGGCGATCACGACGAAGGCCGTGAACGTGGTCTTGAACTGGGCGTGAAACTCGAGCGCCTCCTCCTCGGTCAGCCCCGACAGGCTTCTGGTCGATTCAGCCATCTTCACTCTCTCCGATTTGGCCCACGGCCGACGTCGCGGCGACGGGCGGGTTTGCCGCGGCACAGCCGCGGCTTCACGCATCCGGCATGCCGGACGCGGTGCCATGTCGACACCGTCGCGCAGCCTTGGACACGACGCGGCGTTCGGCCGGACGGCCGTCGAAACTCGGTTGGTGTCCTGCTTTGCGCGACCCGGCCGATCCAGGCCGGGGTCGATAACGGATTGTCTATGATATCTGTATTGTTCTCTGGACGCCCGGGAGTGTCAACGGAATCGAACGGGAATTTCCTTTCGAAGAATTGCCCGGACTCGGAAATCAGAACCATATTCGGCGCGCCGGCGTCGAGGCGTTCCGCCGCCCCCTGTCCTGATCACGTCACATCCCGGCCGGGTCGGCTCTTGGCGTCCGTGACGGCAAAGAGACGAAGCCCATCGTCCCGGGCGGAGGGTCGAGCCGTTCTCCGGCGCGCGGCGCACCGGGACGACGGATCCGTTCCCCGCCTGCTCGTCTCAACATGATCTCCGGACGCGCCGCACTCGGCCGCGTCCCGTCGTCAGACATCGATCTGATCAGATGAGAGACGCCACTTCGAAGTCGAATGTTGCACATTTGCAACCTCCACGACGCGCGATTTTAGTAGAGTGAGTTTATCGATTAAAGGAGACACTCCGATGCGCAAGCTGCTTCTCACATCCACCGTCGTTCTCGCCGCGGTCGTTACCGCCGCTGCCGCGGACCTGCCGGCCCGATATCCGGTCAAGGCCCCGCCCGTCGTCGCGCCGGCGTTCAACTGGTCCGGCTTCTATGTCGGCGGCTTCGTCGGCGGCGCCTGGCACGACCGTGACGTCACGGTCTACGACCGCAACGGCTTCGCCGGGCCGCTTCCCTACGACACGTGGAGCTACAATCCGGATTCGAGCTTCATCGGCGGCGGCACCATCGGCTGGAACTGGCAGCCGGTCGGCTCGCCTTTCGTGTTCGGCATCGAGGGCGAGATCGGCTATCTGAGCCTGTCGGGCTCGGCCTACGATCCGCTGCTGATCACGCCGGCCCTGTCGGCCACCACCAAGATCGGCGACTGGTACGGCCTGATCGCCGGCCGGCTCGGCTACTCCTGGGATCGCGCCCTCGTCTACGTGAAGGGCGGCGTCGCCTTCGTCGACGTGGAGACCTCGATCTGGGCACCGACTGTCGGTCTCGCCGCCTCGGCGAGCGACACCAAGACCGCCTGGGCCGTGGGCGGCGGCATCGAATGGGCGTTCGACCTCAACTGGAGCATCAAGGCCGAGTATCTGTATCTCGGTCTCGACGACACCCAGACCGTCACCGGCATCGTCGCCGGCACGCCCTATGCCTTCGACTACGACCTGAACGGCATTCACACCGCCAAGGTCGGCATCAACTACCGGTTCGGCGCCGCGGCGCCGTTGGTTGCGAAGTACTGAAGTCCCAGCTCGTTCTTCGCCGGCCACGACAGGAGCCTCGTCGACCCCTCCGACGGGGCTCCTGATCGATCCGGACGGTCGTCGCCGGCCTGCCGGAGAAGGACGTGATCACATCGGACCCTAAAGCCGAGACCATCCTCTCTCGGCGGCCCGTAAGACGAAACTGCTTCCTTTTGATCGCGGCAATATTGCAACTGGCTGCACGAGGACGGCGCAGCGTGACGGCGACGGGCCGGATCGCCGTGCCCTGACGCGGGCGCCGCTGTGCCGCCTCGCAACGCGCCGATACGATCGGAGGGCGTCAGAGGGTCGAGACGAGCGCCGCCCGGTTCGACTTGCCCATCGCCATCATGTCGGCGACCGTCATCTTGTCGAGGACATCGGACATCGCGTCGCGCACTCGCCGCATGGTGAGGCGGACGACGCAGCGCCGGACGTCGTTGCAGTCCGGGCACGGCTCGTAGGCGGTCCGGCTGGCGCAGGCGATCGGCGCGAGCGGCCCGTCCAGCGTGCGGACCGCGTCGCCGATGCGGATCTTCGATGGCGGCCGGGCCAGCATGTAGCCTCCGCCCGGCCCCTTCTTCGCGAGGACGATTCCGGCGCTGCGGAGATCACCGAGAATCGCATCGAGGAACTTCTTCGGAATGTTCTCGGCGCCGGCGATCTCGATCGCCTGGGTGGTCTCACCGGGCGGCAATGCCGCGAGGTGGACCAGGGCCTTGAGGCCGTATTTTCCCTTCGCCGTGAGCATGGAGACAATCGATGCTGCGGAGTGATGATAATCGATGATTTCGATCTAATATCACGCCGCGTTCGAAAAGTCTCCACCGTCGCTCGGATGTCCACCGAGGCTCGCGCCGCCGGGCGCGGGCGATCGGTCCGCTCTCACGGGGGTTTCGGGGACGCCGCCCGGCGCCGTGTGCCGCTCAGCGGCCGACGAAGGGCGCTGGCCGTTTCTCGCGGTGATCGGCGAGCACCAGCCCGCCGCTCACCACCCAGCCCGCCACCGCTCCGACGATCGGCTTCTCCACCGCAGGTCGTGCAGGATGGCGTCGAGATCGGCGCCGACCGAGAACGCCTCGTCGCCGGCCGCGGTCAGCACCGACACGGTCGTCGTTTTCGGCGAAGCGCGTCCACTGATTGGCGGGCAGCGGAGTCGCCACGACGCGGCCGAAGACAGACGTCGGGACCGCGATGGTCGATCTCCCTTCGCCACGCTCCGAAGAAAATTACCTTCAGGTTCCGCAGCCGGAGCAACGACGCTTCTTTTTCTGCTCCGTCGTCTTGATGCCTCGTCCCGCTCCCGGCAAGTTTCGAGCAGGCCAGGGTCACGGCTGCGGCGCATTCCCCGGGCGCCGCCCGGATCGTCGCCCGGCCGGCGACGACGAGCCCATACGGATCGGGAGTTGGGGTGAGCATGAACAGCGCGACCGTCATCGACCTGTCGGCCTATCGGGCGCGGCGTCGCGCTGCGGCGACCGCAGCCGCCGCGCCCGGGACCGTGCCGGTCCCCGGCTTCGTCGGCTTCGTGCTGGTGCCGACCCCGGTGATGATGATGTGGACGCCCGTGTGGTTTCCCCGGGCTCACGCCAGCACAGGTCATGAATAGGCACATCTCGCCCGACGGCTATCGCGTGGACGGCCCGGCGGGCCAGGACGACGAGACCGGCGCGGACCTGCCCGCCATCGTCGGGCGCAACCTGCGCCGCCTGCGCACCCGGCAGGGCCATTCGCTCGACCGCCTCGCCAAGCTGTCCGGCGTCAGCCGCGCCATGCTGGGCCAGATCGAGACCGGCAAGAGCGCACCGACCATCAGCCTGCTGTGGAAGGTGGCGACGGCCCTCGGGGTGCCGTTCGCCAGCCTGCTGACGGTGGAGAAGCAGGCAGGGACCGTGGTGCTGCGCCGCGACCGCTCGAAGGTGCTCGCCTCCAGCGAGGGGCGCTTCACCTCGCGCGCGCTGTTCCCGTTCGACTCCGAGCGGCAGGTCGAGTTCTACGAGCTGCGGGTCGCGCCGTTCCACCGCGAGGACGCCCACGCTCACGCGCCCGGCACCCGCGAGAACCTGATCGTGGCGAAGGGCGCGATCGAGATTTTGGTGGGACAGCACGCTCCGGTCGAGCTGACCGAGGGGGACGCCATCCTGTTCGAGGCCGACGTTCCGCACGGCTACCGGAACTCGTCGCACGGCGAGGCGGTGCTCTACCTGGTGATGACCTACGTCGAAACGGTGGGGTGAAGGGCGCCTTTCGTCACAGGGTGGGCAACGCGCCGCGTCCCCACCCTCGACGCATCGAACGCGCCGTCACGCCTTCGCCGGCATGCAGCACATCATCATGCCGCCGCAGCCCATCATCATCGGCATGCCGTTGGCCGTCATGGTGCACATGGTCTGGCAGCACTGCATGAACATGTCCTTCATGGACGGGTCCATCGGCGCCATCTCGCAGGTCATGCCGGTCGGCGTCATGGTGCACGTCATCGTGCACATCATCATCGGCATCGGCATCTGCATCGGCATCATGCCGCCCATCATCGGGTTCATCATGCCGCTCATGGGCATCATGCCGTTCATCATCGGCATTCCCATCATCGGCATGTTCATCATGGGCATGCCCATCATCGGCATCGAGGTCGGCATCGTCGGCATGGTCATGGCGGCACTCATGGTCTGGCTCCGGTCGGGTGACGGATCGTCTCCGTCGGTCGAGAGCCAGACTAGGCCGAAGGGCCGATGCCGCAATCGCGAAGCCGGAGCGGCATGCGCTTTCCTCCAGTCGATCGGCGCTTCCGAAACGACAACGGACGGGCCGTCGATCATGACAGAGGCCCGTCCGTGATATTGGAGCCCGCAGGGCCGTTTCGCCCCCGGTGCTACTCGGCCGCCTGGGCGAAGCGGCCGACCGCCGCGAGGCCGCGCTCGATGTCGGCCAGGATGTCGTCGATGTGCTCGATGCCGACCGACAGGCGGACATACCCGTCCGAGACGCCCGTGGCGCTCTGCTCCTGCGGCGAGAGCTGCGAGTGCGTGGTCGTCGCCGGATGGATGGCGAGGCTGCGCGCGTCGCCGATATTGGCGACGTGATAGAGAAGCTCCAGCGCGTCGATGAAGCGCCGCCCCGCGTCCTTGCCGCCGGCCAGCTCGAAGCCGACCAGCCCGCCGAAGCCGCCCTTCAAGTACTTCTCCGCACGCTCGCGCGACGCGCCGGTCTGCACCGAGGGATGGATCACCTTGATCACCTCGGGCCGCCCTTTCAGATATTCGACGACGGCCTGGGCGTTCTCGGAATGTCGCGCGATGCGCAGCGGCAGCGTCTCGATGCCTTGCAGAGTCAGGAACGAATTGAACGGCGATTGCGCGGCCCCGAGGTCGCGCAGCAGCGTGACGCGGGCCTTGATGATGTAGGCGATCGGTCCGAGCGGCTTGACCGCCTCGCTCCACACCGCCCCGTGATAGCTCGGGTCCGGCGTGTTGAGGGCCGGCTGGCGCTCCGGGAAGGCCGCCCAGTCGAAATTTCCGCCGTCGACCAGCAGGCCCCCGATCGAGGTGCCGTGGCCGCCGAGATATTTGGTCGAGGAGTAGACCACCACGGCGGCGCAGTGCTCCAGCGGCTTCGACAGAATGGGTGCGGCCGTGTTGTCGACGATCAGCGGAATGCCGATCTCGCGGCCGATCGCCGCGACCTCGGCGATCGGGAACACGGTCAGCTTCGGGTTGGGCAGCGTCTCGGCGTAATAGGCGCGGGTCCGCGCGTCGGTGGCGCGTCGGAAGTTCTCCGGATCGGCCGGGTCGACGAACCGGACCTCGATGCCCTGGTCCTTCAGCGTGTTGGCGAACAGGTTCCAGGTGCCGCCGTAGAGATCCGTCGAGCTGACGACGTTGTCGCCGGCGCGGGCGAGATTCTGGAGCGCGAAGGCCGAGGCCGCCTGGCCCGACGAGAGCGCCAGCGCGGCGACGCCGCCCTCGAGCGCGGCGACGCGCTTCTCCAGCACGTCGTTGGTCGGGTTCATGATGCGGGTGTAGATGTTGCCGAGCTCCTTCAAGGCGAACAGGTTCGCCGCATGCTCGGTGTCACGAAACTGGTACGACGTGGTCTGATAGATCGGCACGGCGACGGCGCCGGTCGACGGATCGGCCCGCCAACCGGCATGCAGCGCGAGGGTCTCGGGACGAAGCGACTGGGACATTGCAATTCTCCTGGATGGACGTGTCGAGGTGGTGAGGGCTGCGGCCCGGATCAGGCGGCGCGGGGCCGGGCGGCCGCGAGCGCGCCGATCATCAGGCCGGGCCCCGCCATCGCGAGGCCCACCCACAAGAGCTCCGGCGAATAGACGCGGATGCCGAACGGGTGATCGCGGGTGCACAGCTCGGCGATCGCGCGACACAGGCCGGAGGAATCGACGAGGCACAGACCGGCCTCGCGGAGCGACAGCACGCCGGCGTCGACGACGATGCCGAACACCAATGCCCACCAGGCGACGGCGGCCAAGACGACCGCGCAGCCGAGCCCGACCAGGACGGCCGGCCATGTCCGCCACCGGCGTCGCGGCGGGGCAGCAGATGCGAAACGCCTCATGGTGACACCAGCCGCCCGGTCACCACGTCGCTCCGAGTCCCAAGAGCTCGAGCGCGCGCTGACGCAGCGCTACGAGGTCGGGATCGTTGCGGTGGCGCGGATAGGGCTTCTCCACCTCGAGCACGGCGGCGATCCGGGCCGGCCGCTCGGTCATCACGACGACGCGCTCGGCCATCAGAAGTGCCTCCTCGACGTCGTGCGTCACCAGCAGGGCCGTGAACCCGGCGTTGCGCCACAGCGACACGATCTCGCTCTGCATCGTCATGCGGGTGAGTTGATCGAGCTTGCCGAGCGGTTCATCCATGATCAGGAGCCGCGGATCGTTGACCAGCGCACGGGCGAGCGCGGCACGCTGCGCCATGCCGCCGGAGAGCTGGTGCGGATAGGCCGAGGCAAAGCGATCGAGGCCGACCAGCCGCAGCGCGGCGCCGACCCGGTCGTAATGGGTCTTCACGAGCCCCCTCGCCTCGAGGCCGAGCCGGACATTCCCCTCGACGGTGCGCCACGGATAGAGGGTCGGGTCCTGGAACACGACGACGCGCGACGGATCGGGCCCGACGATCGGCTCGCCGTCGCCGAGCAGCTCTCCGCGACGCGGCCGGTCGAGCCCGGCGACGAGGCGCAGCAGCGTGGACTTGCCGCAGCCCGACGGGCCGAGCAGCGCGACGAACGATCCGGGCGCGACGTCGAGCGAGATGTCCTGCAACACCGGCAACGTTTTGCCGTCCAGCGCGAAGGCGTGCGAGACGCCGCGGATCGACAGGTCCGTCCCGACCGCGAGCGGCGTCTCGGTCCTGGCTGCAGCCGCCGTCACCATCGCAGCATCCCCTTCTGCCAGGCGAGCAGCCGGTCGCGCACCGCGAACAGGAGCGAGATCGCCCCCGAGCACAGCAGCGCCAGCACGGCGAGCGCCGCATACATGTTGCTGTAGGCGCCCCAACCCTGCGCCCATTGCAAGTACCAGCCGAGCCCCGCCTTCACGCCCATCATCTCGGCGACGACCAGAACCGCGAAGGCACCGGCCAGCCCCATGAACAGGCCGACGAAGACGTGCGGCATCGCCGCCGGGATCGCCACCTTGCCGACGAGGAAGCGCTCCGACGCACCGAGCGTGCGGGCGATGTCGTAATAGGCGCTGTTGACCGAGGCGACGCCCGACCAGGTCAGCACCGCCACCGGCACGCCGGTGGCGAGCGCGACCAGGAAGACGCCGGCGCTGGCGCTCGACGGGAATGCGAAGAAGGCGAAGGGCAGCCAGGCGGTCGCCGGCACCGGACCGACGAAGCGCAGGATCGGATGGCCCCAATAGGAGGCGCGCGGCGACCAGCCGAGCGCGACGCCATAGGCGAAACCGACCAGAGCCCCGATGGCGAATCCCTTGACCAGCAGCAGGCCCGAATAGAACACGCACTCGGCGAGCTTGCCGCCCTCGTCGAGATAGACCTCGAGGATCGCTTGCGGCGGCATGAAGAACGGCACCGGCAGCCAGGCCAGCTTCGCGGTGACGAGCTCCCAGACCGTGGCGATCACGGCGAGGGCGATCAGCCACGGCTCCGCATGGCGGACACGCGCGCCGAAGACGCCGAGCCACGGTCCGAGAACCGCGAGCAGCGCCAGCACGGCCGCGACCGTGCTGGCGAGCGCCACGAACTCTTCGGTCCGCGGCCACTCCTGCGGCGACGGCCACCACGTCGTGATGCCGGCGAGCACCAGCCAGGCCAGCGGCGGCAGCGCCGACCTCCAGCGCAAGCCGACGCGTGGGGCGCTGTCCTCGTCGGTGAACTCGGCGAGGCCGACACCGGTGCGATCATCGACGATGGTGCTCATGGCAGTGTCCACAATTGCCCCGGCGTCATGCCCGCGCTCGTCGCGGGCATCCACGTCTTCGCGGCGGCCCCGCAAGAGAGACCGTGGATGGCCGGGACAGGCCCGGCCATGACGAGCAAGGGGCCGCCCGCCGGGGAGCGAGACGGCTCGCACGCGGTCCAGTTCACCCGAACACGTCCCCGAAGACGCGGTCGGCGTATTTCTGGCTGTCGGTCGACGCTTTCAGCACCTGCACGCGCTTGAGCTCGTCGGCGTAGAGGACGATCTCCTGCTTGAGCGCCTCGCCGACCGGCGTGTGATTGTGGGTGTGGTAGCTCACCATCGCGGTGAGATCCTCGATGCCGCTCTTCGGCTTGTAGGCGTTGAAATAGACCTCGGCGGTCGCGCGCGGGTCCTTGGCGGAGAGCGCCGCCGCCTCGAGCAGCGACGTGGTCGCGGCCCGCACCGCCGCCTTGTCGTCGCGAAAGAGCTTTCCAGGCACGCCGAGAATGCAGCAGGTGCGGTTCGCGTAGGCGCCTTCCAGGTTGGTGGCGATCTGAACGAAGCGCTCGTCCTTGAGATAGAAATGCGTGTCCGGGTCCCAGTGCGCCAGCGCCTGGGCCTCGCCCTTCTCGACCGCCAGCCCCAGCAGGTTGCCCGGAAACACGCGCCAGTCGACGTCCTTGGAGGCATCGATGCCGACGTCGGCGAGGCGCAGCGAGATGAAGCTCTTGGTCGGGCTCGACAGGTCGCTGATGGCGACCACCTTGCCCTTCAGGTCCTCCAGCCGGGTGACACCGGCCGGCTTCCAGCCGAGCAGCCGCAGGCATCCGCCATGGGTGCCGGCGACCAGCTTCACGTCGAAGCCCTGCTCCAGCGGCTTGAACCAGCGCAGCGCCATGCCGACGGCGCCCTCGGCCTTTCCGGTCGCCAGCGCCTCCAGAAGCTGCTCGGTCGAGCCGGCGAAGTTGACGGTCTCGGCCGCGAGACCGTTCTTGACGAAGATGCCCTTCTCGATCGCCAGGCCGACCGGGGCCGAGCAGACGGCGCCGGTGTTCCAGGCGATGCGGAACGGCTTGAGATTGCTCTGCGCGAGCGCGCCGCTGCGGAGCACGACAGGAGCCGCCACGGCGGCGCCGGCGGCACCGAGCAGCAGGCTGCGGCGGGACAGAGAGCCGCCAATCGACGTCATGAACTTCTCCTCGATGATGACCCGGCCACCGCGGCCGCCACGAAGCGGTCCGCACCGGGTGAAATCGGTGGGGCTGCGGTGCGCCCCGGCACGCTGACCACGCCGCCCGGATTGTCCGTGATCGCGACGGTGTGGAAGAACTCGATCTCCGGCTCGAAATCGTAGCGGGCGCGGATTCCCTCCCGCCACGGGCCCGAATAGAACCGTTCGGCCGATGCACGGTCGGCCCAGCGGTAGACCCCGCCGGCGACACCGTCCTGGCGCCAGATGAACTGCTTCTGCAGCAGGCCCGGCACGTCGCCGAAGCCAGGCGCGATGCGCTCGAAATGAGCCCGGCACTCGGACTCGCCGATATGAGGGGGCAGGCGATAGCGGACGATCGCGGTGATCACGGCCCTCACCTCCCCCTGTCGAAAGCACGCCGGACTTTAGCAATCGGGTCCGGGAAAAGGCTTTCGTTGTTCCCGCGCCGGCGAGAAGAGGGCGTTCGCACCCGCGTGCCGGACTGCGTGTTCTTGCTGCGATCCGGCATCGTCGTGGGACCCGGGCGGCGGCTCAGCTCCACACGCCGGTGCGGCGGTCGTCGACGCGCTTCGCCTTGTGGGTGGCGCGCGGCAGCGTGTCGGGCGCCAGCACGCGGACCTCGGCCGAGACGCCGTTGACGGACTTCAGTCGCCGGGAAACGCGGTGGCCCAGATCCTCGTCGGTGCCGTTGAAGCCGCGCACCCGCTCGACCTCGACCGTGATGCGGTCGAGGTGGTCGATGCGCTCGACCACCAGCCGGTACTCGCCGGTGAGATCGCGGTCCTGCCGGGCCACCGCCTCGACGTCGCTCGGGAAGAGGTTGACGCCCTTGATGATCAGCATGTCGTCGAGCCGGCCGTGCACGCCGTGCATGCGCAGCGCGGTACGGCCGCAGGCGCACGGCTCGGTGGTGACGCTGACGATGTCGCCGGTACGGAAGCGGATGAGCGGCCGCGCCGCCTTCCTGAGCGTGGTCAACACCAGCTCGCCGCGCTCGCCCTCCCGCACGGGCTCGCCGGTGTCGGGGTCGATCACCTCGACATGGATGTGGTCCTCGGCCCAGTGCAGGCCGTCCTTGGCCTCGCACTCGCCGGCGCAGGAGCCGAAGATGTCGGACAGGCCGTAATAGTCGTAGACCGAGGCGCCCCACAGCTCCTCGATGCGCGACCGCGTCTGCGGGATCGAGCCGCCCGGCTCGCCGGCGACGAAGATGCGCCTCACCGCGAGATCCTTCTGGAGATCGTACCCCTCCTGGAGCGCGGTCTCGCCCAGGTACCAGGCGTAGGACGGCGTGGTCCAGATGATGCTCGCCTGAAACTGACGCAGAATCTGGAGCAGCCGCTCGGACGGCAGCGTGCCGGCATGGATGGTCAGCGCGCCGAGCTTCTGGGCGCCGAGCACGCAGGGGCCCCCGATGAACAGCGAGAGGTTCAGCGAGTGGGCGTAGCGGTCGCTCGGCCGCATGCCGGACGACCAGAACTGCCGCGCCTCGTAATCGATCCACTCGTCGAAGTCGCGGGCCGTGAACGGAGAGGCGGTCGGCACACCGGTCGAGCCGGACGACGTGGAGATGTAGACGATGTCGCGTTCGGGCACGGCGACGAGATCGCCGAGCGGCGGCACCGCCACCTGCCGATCACGCAGAACGTGCTTGTCGGCGAACGGGAAGCGCCGCAAGTCGTCGAGCGTGTTCAGCCGGTCGGGATGCACACCGGCCGCGTCGAAGGCGGCGCGCCAGTACGGCGAGCGGCCATAGGCGTGCGTCAGATGGGACTGCAGCAAGGAGAGCTTCAGGGCCTCCCATTCGGCGCGGCTCTGGGTCTCCAGCCGGGCGTCCCAATAGAGGCGGTGATCCAACGCCTCGGGCTTGGTCATGGCAATGATCCTCGATGAAACGTCGGATCGCGCTACTGGATGCGGATCCCTGCGTCACGAACAACCTCGGCGAACCGGGAGACGTCCGTCTCCAGCCGGCGTGCGAAGGGTCGCGGCCCCTCGCCGACGATGTCGTAGCCGAGGTCGACCAGCGAGCGCGTCACGCCCTCGCTCTCCAGGGCTTTGTGAATCGCGACATGCAGCGCCTCGGCGACCTCGATCGGCGTCCCGGCCGGCGCGAGAAAGCCCTGCCAGCTCAGCAGATCGAAGTCCGGCAGCACGGTCTCGGCGAAGGTCGGCACCGCCGGCAGCGCCTTCGAGCGCACGTCGGAGGTGACGGCGAGCCCCACCAGGCTGTTGCCGCGCACCAGCGTGGTGACGGCCGGCAGGGTGATGTAGACGGCATCGACATGGCCGCCGAGCAGATCGCGGGTCGCCGGCGCGCCGCCGTTGTAGGGCACGTGGTTCACCTGCAGCCCGCCGAGCCGGCGGTTGACCAGCTCGCTGGCCAGATGGCCGATGACGCCGCTCCCCGGAATGCCGACCGTGACCTTCCCGGGATTCTCCTTCACGCGCGCGACGAACTCGTCGACCGTCTTCACGCCGAGGCCGGGATGCGTCACCAGAATCTGCGGCGCCGTGATGGCCAGCGTCACCGGCTGGAAGCTCGTGACCGGATCGAACCCGAGATTGCGGAACAGGCTCTTGTTGATCGCGAGGCTGTCGCTGGCGACCAGCAGCGTCGACCCGTCGGGTGCGGCGCGCGAGACATGGTCGGCGGCGAGATTGGTGCTGGCGCCCGGCAGGTTCTCGACCAGCACCTGGCGGCCCGAGGTCTCGGTTACGGCCTTGCCGACCGCGCGAGCCAGCACGTCGACGCTGCCGCCCGGCGCGAACGGCACGACGAGACGCAGCGGTCGGTTCGGCAGCACGGCCGGGGCTTCGGCGCGCGCCGCCCCGGCGACGAGTGCGGCGGCGGCGCCGGCGAGACCATGCCGCAGCAGCGTGCGGCGGTCGAGGCGCGTCTCGGCCGAGGACGTCTCGAACAAAGACGACACGGAGGCATGCGACAGGGTGGCGCCCGGACGGCGCGGATCGATCTGCATTTCAAAGGTCCTCGGAACGCCCACGAGACGGGCGGCGCAGCGGGGGCTGCGCATGGACCGCAAGGATCGGCGGCGAGGCGCCGCGCTTCAAGAGTTTGGGATCTTTATTCGGGCCGGTTCGGGGGAAGAACGCGACCGTCCGCGCCACCTGATCAGGAAAATCAGTCGACCGCCGCGAGGGCGGCCGCGACGGCGTCGCGTTCCGCGACGGCCAGCGGACGCTGCGGCGGAACCGGATCGCCGACGGCGTAGCCCTGCAGCGCGAGGCCGGCCTTGATGCAGGCGGCCAGGCCGTGACGTGCGAAGACTTCGTTGAGGGCCCACAGCCTGCGTTGCAGCCGCAGTGCCTCGTCCCAATGCCCTTCGCGACACAGGTCGTAGAGCGCGACGCTCTGCTTCGGCACCAGGCAGGCCGGCCCTGCCATCCAGCCGACCCCGCCGATCAGCATCACGGCGGCCGGGATGTGGGCGGAGGCCGAGAACACGTCGATGTCATCCCCGCAGCGATTGATGATGGACAGGAGCCGCCCGGTGTTGGTCGAGGCGTCCTTGATGGCGACGATGCGCGGATGCGTCGCCAGTCGCGCGATCACGTCGAGCGAGAGATCGGAGCGCTGGAAGGCCGGGTTGGTGTAGAGCACGACCGGCAGATCCACGGCATCGGCGACGGCGCGGAAATAGGCCTCGATCTGGTCGTCCTTCAGCGGAAAATACGCCTCCAGGATCGCCAGGATCCCGTCGACGCCTTCGGCCTGCCAGGCTCGCGCCTGATCGACCGCGTCGGCCGTCGCCGTGGCGGCGACGCCGGCGACGACGGGCACGCGGCCGGCCGTCGCCCGCACGGTCGCCCGGACGACCTCGGTGCGCTGGACCCGCGACAGGTAGGCGAACTCGCCCGTCGAGCCGAGCGGCGTCACACCGTGCACGCCCTGCCCGATCAGATCGTCGACGAGGCGCGCCAGCACGTCGGCATTGACACGACCCTCGGCATCGACGGGCGAGACCAGATAAGGATAGACGCCGTGGAGGCGAGACATGCGGGCTCCTGTCGGGACGGTTCGGGCAGCAGCTAGCGCGCCTGCCCGAGACTGTCGAGCGTCGGCTGAGAACGAGAACGTCGCCCTCCGATGTGCGGCATCGGGAGAAGACCCGCCCTGTTCAGGGCGCCAGAACGAAAACGGCTTCGGTTGACCGCGCCGGATCGGCGCGGGACAAATCGCGTCCCGCCGACCGACCGAGCAGGACCCGACATGCCCACCACCACTCCGGCCGAGCTGCGCCGCCACTGGCGCGAGCGCCGCGAGATTGCTCTTCTCGACCTGCGCGAGGAGGCCGATTTCGCGGCCGCGCATCCGTTCTTCGCCGTGTCGCTGCCGCTCGCCCAGATCGAGGCGCGCCTGCCCGACCTCGCGCCGCGGCGGGACGTGCCGGTGGTGATCTACGACGACGGTGAGGGGCTGACCGCGCCGGCGATGGAGCGTATCGCGGCGCTCGGCTACACGGAGGTCGCGGTGCTGGACGGCGGGCTCGCCGCGTATCGCGCGGTCGGAGAGGTGTTCCGCGACGTCAACGTGCCCAGCAAGGCGTTCGGGGAGTTGGTCGAGGCGATCTGCCACACGCCGTCGCACCCGGCCGAAGACGTGCAGCGGCTGCTCGCCCAGCATCCCGAGACCGTGGTGCTGGATGCCCGACGCTTCGAGGAATACCGCACCATGAGCATCCCGGGCGGACGCAGCCTGCCGGGCGGCGAGCTGGCGCTGCGCATCTTCGACGCGGCGCCGTCCGACGTGCCCGTCATCGTCAATTGCGCCGGCCGCACCCGCAGCATCATCGGGACGCAGACGCTGGTGAATCTCGGCGTACCCCAAAAAGTCGCGGCGCTGCGCAACGGAACCATCGGCTGGACGCTCGCCGGCCTGCCGCTCGACCACGGCCGCGCCGAGGCGGCGCGCACGCTCTCGTCCGAAGGCCATGCCCGGGCCCGCGACGCGGCAGGGCGCTGGGCCGAGCGCGTCGGCGTGCGGGTGCTGGATCGCGGCACCTATGCGGCCTGGGTGGCGGAGCGCGGCGCGCGAACGCTCCATCGGCTCGACGTCCGCTCGCCCGAAGAGCACGCGGCCGGGCATCCGGAGGGCTTCGTGTCGGCGCCGGGCGGCCAGCTCGTGCAGGCGACGGACGAATGGGTGGCGGTGCGCGGCGCCCGGCTGGCGCTGTTCGACGACGACGGTGTGCGGGCCCGCATGACCGCCTCCTGGCTCGTGCAGATGGGCTGGGATGCCGCCGTGATCGGCGACGGCGTGGTGGTGCCGGACCAGACGGGTGTGCCCGCACGCCCGCCGGTCCCCGCCCCGGCCCGCCCCTACAAGCGGCCCTACGAAGGCACCGACAACCCCCGCGCCGCCATGCAGGCCTATATCGACTGGGAGCTCGGCCTCGTCGCGCAGCTCGCCAACGACGGCGTCGCGAATTTCCGGGTGGTCCGGCCGGCGGCGGCAGGCTGATCGCCGTCAGACGACAGCCCGCACGGCGGCGAGCGCAGCGCCGGGCCGGACGGCTCTCGTCCAGCCCGCCCGCCCGGGCGCTGTCGCCGCATCTCGTGACAATCGTCGGCGTGATCGAATGCCGTCGACGACACGATCGGTCTCCGGTCGAACCGCGACCGACGTGGTCACCAGGTCGCGTCGAGGCCGAGCTCGGCGAGCACGCGGTGGCGCAGCTCGGTGAGATAAGGATCGCCACGCCGGCGCGGATAGGGACGCTCGTTGACGATCTCGGCCTTGATGCGGGCCGGCCGGTCGCTCAGCACGACGACACGCTGGGCCAGATAGAGCGCCTCCTCGACGTCGTGGGTCACCAGCAGCGCCGTGAAGCCCGACCGCTGCCACAGCGACACGAGCTCGCTCTGCATGGTGATGCGGGTGAGCGAATCGAGCTTGCCGAGTGGCTCGTCGAGAATCAGCAGGCTCGGCTCGTTGACGAGCGCACGGGCGAGCGCGGCGCGTTGCGCCATGCCGCCCGAGAGCTGATGCGGATAGGCCTTGGCGAAGGTCGACAAGCCGACCAGTCGCAGCACGTCCTCGATGCGGCCGCGCTGCTGCCTCAGGATGCCCTGCGCCTCGGGCCCGAGCGCCGCATTGCGCCACACGGTCCGCCAGGGATAGAGGGTCGGATCCTGGAACACCACGACACGCGACGGATCGGGCCCCTCGATCCGGCGGCCATCGACCCACAGCTCGCCTTCGGTCGGAAGATCGAGCCCGGCGACCAGGCGCAGCAATGTCGACTTGCCGCAGCCGCTGGGGCCGAGCAGCGCGACGAACTCGCCGGGCTCGACCGTCAGGTCGATATGCTCCAGCACCGGCAGCGGCTCGCCGTGCAGGTCGAAACGATGGCTGACGTCGACGGCCTCGAGCCGCGTCCCGGCGCCCGCGCCCGCGCCCGCGCCCGCGGCAGGGTCGCGCGGCGACGCGACGGGATGCGATTGAGCGATCACCATTTGACCAGTCCCTTCTGCCAGGAGAGCAGGCTATCGCGCACCCGGAACAGGAGCGTGATCAGGCCGGAGCAGACCAGCGCCATGATGAACAGCGCCGTGTACATGTTGGCGTAGGCGGCCCAGCCTTGCGACCATTGCAGATACCAGCCGAGGCCCGACTTCACGCCGAGCATCTCGGCGACGACCAGCACGGCGAAGGAGTTGCCGAGCCCCATGAACAGGCCGACGAAGACGTAGGGCATCGCCGCCGGGATCGCGACCTTGAAAACCAGGAACCGAGAGCTCGCGCCGAGCGTCCGCCCGACGTCGTAATAGGTGCTGTTGACGCCGGCGACGCCCGACCAGGTGAGCACCGTCACCGGAAAGCCCGTCGCCAGCGCGATCAGGAACGTGCTGGCGCTCAGGCTGGTCGGAAAGACGAAGAAGGCGAGCGGCAGCCACGCGGTCGCCGGCAGCGGGCCGATGAAGCGCAGGATCGGGTGAATCCAGTAGCCGGCCTTCACCGACCAGCCGATGGCCACGCCGGCGACGAAGCCGAGCGTCGCGCCGATCACGTAGCCGCCGGCGAGCAGCTTGCCGGAGGCGAGCACGCAGTCCAGCAGGCGCTTGTGGTCGTCGATCAGCACTTCGAAGATCGCTTGCGGCGGCGGAAAGAACGGCATCGGCAGAACGGCCGTCTTGGCGGTCGCGACCTCCCACACCGCGAAGATCAGACCGATGACCACCAGCCACGGCGCAGCGCTGCGCACCCGGCGCAGAGGCGCGAGCCACTGCGCCGCGATGGTGAGCACCGCGATGGTCGACGCACCGGCCGCGAGCAGCAAGGCGAACTCCTCGGTCCGGTCCCAGCTCACCTCGGGGACATCCGGCCAATATCGGATCGTGCCGGCGGCCGCGAGCCACGTCGCCGCGGCGAGCAGCCCGACGAGACCCGACGGAGCCGATCTGTCGACCGGAGATCGCACCGTCGGGATCGCCCCACGTGGCGGGGCGACTGCAACGTCCTCGAAAGTCGGATTCGTCATCGAACACCATCCTCGCGCTTTCAGGCGACGGCCGGTGACGACGACACATGGTGACGGCGGCACGACGTCGCGACACGACGCTCACGCTCCCGAGACGACCTCGTCGGAAGCAATGTGTTTATGCTCGCGAGCGTAACATAAGAGCGACGTTGATCTACTAGTTCAGTATTTTATTTATTGCTCCCGGAACGAGCGGCGCTTACTCTGATGGGGCACGGAACGTTGCGCCCGACGCGCCGGCCGTGGGCCGCGGAGACCAGCGCCGCCGCCGATTTCGGACGCGATACGCGTCTGCATGAATCATGACCCGAGGAACTCATCAGATGGCCGAGCATCGGCGGGGAACGCGAAATCCGGACGACCGAGATCGGGACGATCGCATCGACACACGGAGGGCCGATGGTCCGAGCCGCCGGATGCTTCTCGCCGGCTCGGGCGCGGCGCTCGGCCTCGGCGTCGCGAGCGGCGGCACGATCGGTGCCGTGCTGGCCCTCGGGCCGGCGACACCGGCGATCCCGGTCGACCTGCTCGACGGGACGATCTGCGTGACCTCGGCCCGTGTCGAGACGGTCGATCCGGAAGGGCCGCCGCGAAAGATCCGATTCGCCTACAACGGCACCGGCATCTGCACGGCCGCCGTCCCGGTCGCCCTGCATCGCGGCTATTTCTCGCGGCACAATCTGGATGTCGAGTTCGTCCAGTTCGCCGGCGGGACCGACCAGATGCTGCAGGCGCTCGCCACCGACAAGGCCGAGGCCGGCGTCAGCATGGCGCTGAACTGGCTTAAGCCGCTGGAGGGGGGCTTCGACGTCAAGCTGACCACCGGGATCCACGGCGGCTGCACGCGCCTGCTGGTCCATCGCGACGCCGGCATCACCGACATCGCCCAGCTCAAGGGAAAGACCATCGGGGTGAGCAGCCTCTCCGGCACGCCGCGGCACTACTTCGCCGTCATGCTGGCGGACCGCGGCATCAATCAGGAGACCGACGTCGAGTGGCGCGAGTTCCCGGCCGACCTGCTGCCGGTCGCGCTCCAGCGCGGGGAGATCGCGGCGCTAGCGGATTCGGACCCCGCCGTGTGGCTGGCGCGACTGCGCAGCAACGGCGAGCTGGTCGAGATCGCCTCGAACCTGTCCGGCGACTACGCCAACCTGTCGTGCTGCGTGCTCGGTGTTCGCGGCACGCTGCTGCGCGCCGATCCGGCAGCCTCCGCCGCGCTGACCGCCTCCCTGCTGGAGGCGGCCACGCACGTCGCAGCCAACCCGACCGATGCCGCCGAGATCTTCGCCCCTTACACGCCGAAGGTGCCGGTCACGGAGCTGGCGGCGATGCTGCGCAGCCACACGCACGATCATCACCCGGCCGGCGAGGCGCTGCGCAAGGAGATCGTCCGCATCGTCGCCGATCTCAAGCGCGCCTCGGTGCTCAAGGGGTCGACGGACCCTGAACGGTTCGCGACCAGGGTCGTCGCCAACGTGCTCCCGTGAGCCGGCGCCGACGATCTCGTCCCCCGACACGACCTCGACCAGCGCCTCGACAAGGAGCAAGTCTGCATGCAGTACCGTGAACTCGCCGGAGCCGCGCTGGCCATGCACGCGCCGGCCGCGCCGGTGATCGGACTCGACATCGGCTCGCGCGGCTCGAAAGGTGTCCTGCTGACGCCGACGGCGTTCGAGACGGCGTTCGTCGCCACCGGCCTCTACATGCAGGAAACCGCCGACGCGCTGGTGGAGACGCTGCTCCGCCGGGCCGGCCTGGACCGCCGCGACATCGCGTTCCTGGTCGGCACCGGCTACGGCCGCATCTCGCTCGCCTACGCGGACATTCCGTATCAGGTGGTGACCGAGATCACCTGCCACGCGCTCGGCGCGCATGTGATCAACCCCCGCACCCGCACCATCATCGATATCGGCGGCCAGGACTCCAAGGCGATCCGGATCGATCCGGCCACCGGCAAGGTGCTGGAGTTCGTCATGAACGACAAATGCGCCGCCGGCACCGGACGGTTCCTGGAGAAGGCCGCCGTGCTGCTCGGGCTCGGACTCGACGAGCTCGGCCCGGTCGCGCTCGCGGCCGACGCACCGGCGCCGATCTCCAGCCAGTGCGTGGTGTTCGCCGAATCCGAGGTGATCTCGCTGCGGGCGCGCGGCGAGCGGCACGGCGACGGCGCAGCGCGCGCCAACATCGCGGCCGGCATCCACTACGCCTCGGCCCGCCGGGTCAAGACGCTGCTCGGCCGCATCGGCACCGAGCCCGACCTCGTCTTCACGGGCGGCGTCGCCAACAATGTCGGCATGCGCGCGGCCTTGGAGGATCTGCTCGGCGCGACCTTCGCACCGACCTCGATCGACATGATCTACGCCGGCGCGCTCGGGGCGGCCGTACATGCCGGCCGCTTTGCCGCACGCGGCGTGGCGACGGCGCCGTCGGCAACGGCCGCGACGGCATCGGCGCCCGCGCCGGTCGACAGCGCGGCGAGCCACCGACCCGCAGCGACGGCGGCCCCGTCGCGGGTCGGGTCGAAGATCCTCCACCGCGCCAACGGCGACGCACGTCTCGCCGGAGCGCAGGACCGGACCGGGGAGCAAAGCCATGCTTGAGACGACGACGTTTCACGACGATGGGCACGGGCGCGACGGGACCGGCGGGCTGCATCCCGCGATCCGCCCGATCCGGGCCCTGATCGAGGCCGAGCAGGCGGCCTTCGTGGCGCGCGCCGACGACCTGCCGCGTGCCGGCTATTTCTGCGCCTACACGCCGCCGGAGCTTCTCGCCGCAGCCGGGGTGCGCCACGCGCGCCTGTTTAAGGCCGGTGACGCCGACACCGTTTCGCGCGGCGAGCGGTTCACCCAGAGCGTCTTCTGCGACTTCAGCAAGGGTTGCATCGGATCGTTCGACCCGCAGGACGGCGACCCGCTCTACCGCGCCGTCGACCGCGTCTACAACTTCCACACCTGCGCCTCGATGAAGCGCGCCTCCGAGGTGATCGAGCAGTTCGTTCCGGTGAAGCTCCTCAACCTGCCGCGCCTGCGCGGCGAAGAGGCGTCACGCGCCTATTTCCGCGAGGAGATCGTGCATTTCCGCGACGACCTCGCCGGCCTCGTCGGCCGTCCCGTCACGGACGACGAGGTGAGCGCGCAGATCGTGCTCCACAACAAGGCCCGGCGCTTGCTGAAGCAGCTTTCGGAGCTGCGAAAGCGACCGAGCCCGCCGCTGTCCGGTCGTGACTATCTCGAGCTGGTCCGCGGCTATTACTATCTCCCGGCCGAGACGCTGATCGAG
>NZ_NPEX01000659.1 GCF_003258865.1 Rhodoplanes roseus
CGCGCCAGCGCGACGGGTAACGGCCGTTCGCCACCCAATTGTGCCAGAAATCGCTCGTCTCGACGAAACTCCTGGAAACGTAGCCGGCGTCGATCGGCGGAGCATCTGCGCGGCCGGGACAGAGCACGACGAAGGCATGCTCGCCCTCTTTCAGGCGGAACCGCGCCTCTGCCGTGCCTTCCGATATGCCGAGCTCGACACGGCTATAGAGGAAGAGCTGCCTTTCCCCGTCGGAGAATTTGACCCCGTACGGGATCGCCTCCGCGCTCGTCGTACCGCGTCCGTAATCGAAGCGCGGCGCGCAGGAGAGCGTAAAATCGACATCGCCCTGGATCGCCTTCGCCCGCCGCACGATCCGCCCCGACCCGTCGAGAGGCATGAAGTCGGAAACCTCCGCCACGCTCTCGTCGCCCTGAAAGCGGGTGATGAGGATATTGGTGTCCGGCAGATAGAGCTGGCGCGAGCGCAGCCCGTCGCCGGCCGCATGCAGCTTGA
>NZ_NPEX01000660.1 GCF_003258865.1 Rhodoplanes roseus
CAGCGGCCGGTCGTCGGCACCGCGCACCAGCGCGAAGCCGCGCGCCAGCACGCCCGTGTAGGACAGCGCCTGCAGGAGCTTCTCGGCCCGGCTCAGGCGGGCGCGGCGCTCGGCCAGAAGGCCCCTGGAGGCCCGCTCGGCCCGCCTGACGAGCCCGCCGACGCGCTCGCGGTCACGCGCCAGGGCATGGCGTTGCGCCGCCAGCGAGGCCCGCAGCGCCGCACCGAGCCGGCCCGAGACGGCGGCGAAGCGGTCGCGCCGACGCTCGGCCTGGACTCTCAGGCAACGTCCGGTGCGGTCGGACAGCCCTTTCACGCGGTCGCGCTCGCGCGACACACGGGAGCGCAGCACGGCGGGCGTCAGCCGCGACGCGACGCGTGAAAAGTCGCTGCGGTGACGATGGGCGCCGGCGAGCAGGGCCCGCGGCAGCCGTCCGGCGGCGCCGTCGAGCGTCTGGCGCGCCACGCCGAGCAGCGCGTCGGCGCTCGGCAGCG
>NZ_NPEX01000661.1 GCF_003258865.1 Rhodoplanes roseus
GCCACGGTGCGGCTGTCGCGGGCGCCGTCGCATGCCGACATCGTCCAGAACATCCGGGACGGCATCATCCAGAACGTGTCGGTCGGTTACCGCATCCACGCGGTGGAGAAGGTCGAGGGGCCCGAGGGCGACGTGCCGCTGTGGCGGGTGGTCGACTGGGAGCCGCTGGAGATCTCCGCCGTGCCGATCGGCGCCGATCCGGGCTGCCGGGCCCGCAGCGACGACCGGGCGGCCCGCTACCCCGCCGTGCTCACCACCCGAGACTGCCCGGACGCGATCGCCGCCGCGGCGCGCATGCGCATGCGCCAGGCCGAGATCGACGGACTTCCGACCCGCTGACATCCGCGCGGCGGCGCCGCGCGTGCCCAAATGCCCTTGGGCAAGGCACCAGGCCCGCCGTCAGGCGCGCCAATCCCGACGAAGGAGCCCATCATGACGCTGGAGCAGATGCTCGCCCGGCTCGCCGACCTGCAGGCGCAAGCCCGCGCC
>NZ_NPEX01000662.1 GCF_003258865.1 Rhodoplanes roseus
TTCCTCGCGAAGACGCCGCTCAAGGCCGACGACATCGCCGAGCACCTCAAGGTGAACGCCATTGTCGGCGTGCCCTATTCCGAGGAGATGGTCGCCAATGCGCAGGCGGATCTGCGGGCGCAGGTCGATCCCGACGGCGATCCGAGCGGATTGGAAGAGCGCTACCCGAAGGTGAAGGTGCGAGACTTCGACGGCAATCCGTCAGAGATCACGGAGATGGACGCTTTGGTGGCCTATCTTCAAATGCTCGGCACGCTGGTGGATTTCACCACTTACGAGCCGCTCACCGAAGACAATCTCAGGTGAGGTTATGAGCACCTACGATACCTTGCGCCACTTCGCGGACAAATGGGGGCTTCTGTTCATGCTCCTGGTCTTCGTCGCGGCTGTGCTGTGGGTCTATCGTCCGGGCGCGCGTGCATCTTACCGCGCCCAAGGGGATATTCCCTTCAAACATGACGAGCGGCCGGCTCAAGA
>NZ_NPEX01000663.1 GCF_003258865.1 Rhodoplanes roseus
CGCCCCGGCGCCCGTGCCGGCTCCGGCCGTGACGGCGCAGCCCGAGCAGCGCGTCGCGGCGCTCCCGCCGACACCCGCGCCGGAGCCCGTCGCCGCCGCCACCGGCCCGGTCGGGCTGTGGACGACCGAGAAGAAGGAGGGCATGGTGCGGGTCGAGGCGTGCGGCCAGAACCTCTGCGGCTACGCGGTCGACGCCAAGTCCGGCCGCAACGGCGAGAAGGTGCTCATCGACATGAAGCCGGCCGGCAACACCTGGAAAGGCCGGATCAAGGACACGCGCAATGGTGGCGGCGGCATCTACGACTCCACCGTGGCCATGAAGGGCGACGACAAGATGCGGGTGCAGGGCTGCGCTTTCGGCGGCATGTTCTGCGGCGGCCAGACCTGGACCCGCGTGGTGAACTGAGCGCCCGCCGGTCGGCTTCGCCGGGCGGCTTGTCGAAGCGCAGCCGGCTGACGCGGGGAAACCGCATCGC
>NZ_NPEX01000664.1 GCF_003258865.1 Rhodoplanes roseus
GCGGAGCAGCCGCGGCCGTCGGTTCCGCGGGGCGCGGCATGACCTGCTGCGCGGATGCGCCCGCGCCGTGACCGGCGATCGCGAGCGCCACGGCGAGGGCGAGCGCGACCCGCCGCGCCCGACGAGCCCGGAGCCCCCTCCGCGCGTATCCCTGCGGGCCGGGTGTGTCGTGGAAACCACAGAGAGGCGATGATCTGGGCCGAGGGGGGAAAGCTGGATTGACGAGGTGCATCATAAAAAATGTAATAACATAACAAGTCAGTCGCAGGGAACCCTCGAAATGAAGTTCGGTCGCCTTTGGCTCCTCGGAGCCGCCAGCATGCTCGTGATGGGCGGACAGGGGCATGCACAACCCGCGGCCGAGTTGCCGCAGGTGACGGTGGCCCAGCCCAAGCAGAAGCCTAGAAAGCCCTCGACGGCGCGCGCGCAGCCCCGCCCGCGGCCCGCGCCGGCGGC
>NZ_NPEX01000665.1 GCF_003258865.1 Rhodoplanes roseus
CGGCGCAGGATGCGGGCGACCTTCTCGATCGACCGCCCGCCGAACCACATGGCCATGACGAGGCCCGCCCATTGCTGGATGTCGCCGCCGAGCGGATCGGTCGAGCCCCAGCCGAGGACCTTGTCCCAGACCATGCACTTGGCGACGAAGATGGCGAGCGACCACATCACGACGGCGCGCGGCGCCGACGTCCACCAGCGGCCGTCGTCGATCCGGATCTGGTCGATCCGCAGCTCCGCCTCGCGCTGCTGCACGGCGAGCTCGCGAGCGGCGAGATCGGCGGCGATGCGCTCCGAGCTGTTGCCGGCCTCGAGCTTCGCCTTGTAGGCGTTGATGAGCCCGTTCACGACGGGCCCGCCGATGAGCGATGCGATGGTCGACCAGATCACGGCACACCTCCGGCGGCCCGTGCCCGGCGCCGCGAGATGACCGCCGAGACCTTCACGAC
>NZ_NPEX01000666.1 GCF_003258865.1 Rhodoplanes roseus
AGCAGGTCGGCGGCCCGGGAGTCGACCAGGCCCCAGACCTGCGCAAATCCCGACACCAGCCGCTGCAGCACCGAGCCCGCGTCGCGCGGCCAGGCGATGCCGGTCGGCAGCAGAGCTGCGAGCGCATCGGCGTAGTCGCCGCCGCCGCGGCGGACGTGCCTGTCCATGGATGCCTCAGACGAACGTGACGGTGCCGAGCATCGGCATGTGCCCAGGCGACGGCATCGGGGCCGACACGAAGGCGAGCTCGTGATGGTCTTCTCCGACGGCTTGGGAGATCGCCTCGTCGACCCAGGATCGATACATGGTCTGCCCGGGCGCCGAGCGGCCGGCCCGCCACTCCCGCCGTCCTCCGGCGAGCTGAACCGCCTGTCCACGTTCCATGGTCTTCAGGGCCGCGATGATCGCGGCGCGGGTGGCGGCGTCGTCGTAGGTGAGGCC
>NZ_NPEX01000667.1 GCF_003258865.1 Rhodoplanes roseus
AGCAGGTCGGCGGCCCGGGAGTCGACCAGGCCCCAGACCTGCGCAAATCCCGACACCAGCCGCTGCAGCACCGAGCCGGCGTCGCGCGGCCAGGCGATGCCGGTCGGCAGCAGGGCAGCGAGCGCATCGGCGTAGTCGTCGCCACCGCGGCGGAGGTGCCTGTCCATGGATGCCTCAGACGAACGTGACGGTGCCGAGCACCGGCATGTGCCCGGGCGACGGCATCGCGGCCGACACGAAGGCGAGCTCGTGGTGGTCCTCGCCGACGGCCTGGGAGATCGCCTCGTCGACCCAGGATCGGTACATGGTCTGCCCGGGCGCCGAGCGGCCGGCCCGCCACTCCCGCCGTCCGGCGGCGAGCTGGACCGCCTGTCCACGTTCCATGGTCTTCAGGGCCGCGATGATCGCGGCGCGGGTGGCGGCGTCGTCGTAGGTGAGGCC
>NZ_NPEX01000668.1 GCF_003258865.1 Rhodoplanes roseus
ATCCAACGGTGCCTCAGACATCGAAGTCTCGCCTTTTGAACATTCGCGGCTGGTGCTAAGCCGGCAAGGGCCGGCACGCAAGCGCCGCGCGCAGCAGTGCTAACGACAAGGGCCAGCGACGATGGGATCTCGATGTTGAGCGCTCCCAATCTTTCCCAGCCAAAGGCTTTCCTGCGAATGCTTTTTGCCGCGGCCGTCCGCGCTGCCGACCCGGCGACCTGTCTGCCGCCCCACCTGCCCTCGCCGCCTGCCGGCCGCACCATCGTCATCGGCGCCGGAAAGGCTTCGGCCGCCATGGCCAAAGCGCTGGAAGACAATTGGGAGGGGCCTCTCGAAGGCCTGGTGGTGACACGCTACGGCCATGCGGTGCCATGCCGATCGATCGAGATCGTGGAAGCAGCCCATCCGGTCCCGGATGCCTCCGGT
>NZ_NPEX01000066.1 GCF_003258865.1 Rhodoplanes roseus
ACCGGGCGGCCCTTTTGCGTTCTGGCGATCGACGATCGCTCGGGTTTCGGCCTGACCGTACGGCCTCTCGGCCGTCGTCGCCCGCGCAGGCGAGGGCGAGGGCCTCGCACGAAGTCCCGGTCGTCCCGGGGCGGCGCGCCAGCGCCGAGCCGGGGACCTATACCCCTTGTCTATCGTGAGCCACCAGCACCGGGGATATGGATTCCGGGCTCGCGGGCTGCGCCCGCGCCCCGGAACGACGATTTGGGCAAAGCCCGCGTGCCGGATGTCACCAGCGGCGCCAGTTCCAGTAGGGATCGCGCCAGCCGTACGACCAGCCCCAGTCGGAGCCCTGCCAGCCCCACGGCGTGCCGACGAAGGGCTCGCGCGCGAAGCAGCAGCCCGCATAGGCGCTGTAATAGGCCGGGGCGACCCGCGGCGCATAGGCGAGCGGCGGGTAATAGGTCGGCGGATAGTATCGCGGGGCGTAGTAGACGGGGGGCGTGCGGTACTGCGTCGGCGCGAAGCCGGGCGCGTAATAGACCGTGGCGTAGCCGCCCGAGGCCGGGCCGCAGCCCCAGCATTGCCCCGCCCAGCTCCCGGCCTGCGCGGCCGGTGCGACGAGCCCCATCCCCAGCGCGAGGCCGGCAGTCAGGGCGAACCCGTGCAGACGCGACATGGACAACTCCCCGAAACACGCGTTGATCTTGCGGACCAGCTAAACCGCCAGACGTGAACACGCCCCTACGCCCTGAGCGTAGGACGCGCGAAACCGCCCGTACACGCGCGAAAACGGTTAATGACGCGGATGTGAGAAAGGGATAATGCGAAAGGTGCCGGACATCATCCCGTCATACCCTGCGAGACGTGGCCGGTCCGGGATCGTCACGCGCCCCATTCTCGTCGGAGAATGGCGTACTGCATCGTGTTCTCGTACACCGGAGCGCCGTCGTCGTCCGTCGTGAACGACACGAACTCCACGAACAGCCCCTCTCGCCTCATGCCGAGCCGCTCGCACAGGCGCTGCGACGCGAGGTTGCCCTCCTCCACATAGGCACTACGGCATGCACACATTTCGTGGGGGCACGTGCTTGTCGCGGAGGAGCCAGCCTTCGGCGATGGTTCGAAACCGCTCGAGGCCGTGGCTGAAGGTGATGGGTCCGGGCGGTTTGGAGGACGGATAACCGTCCCAGCCGCCCAAACGGGCGATGATCCACGCGGCCCAGGCGAGGCTTCGCGGCGGGTGCGGGTTTTTCTGCAGCGCGGTCTTGCCGTGGTACTCGGCGTCGAGGGCGTCGAGCACGACGGCCTCGTCCGCCGTGAAGGCGGTGCTGGCCGGTTCGACGCGGGTTCCGTCGCGGGCCTGCCGGAGTTGAAGGGTGACGGCCGCCGCCTTGGTGGCGATCGCGGCGAGCTTCAGGAGGCGTTCCGCGGTCTCGATCTGGCTGTCTTCGAGGCGGAGACCCTGCTTTTTCATCAGCCGGAACAGCTGCTCGATGGTCCATCGCTGCCGGTACCAATCGACGATGCGCCACGCCGCCGCGGCGTCGTCGACCGTGTGCGTGGTGAGCAGGCGCCAGTGCAGCGGCGCGGTGTTCTCCGGCGGCGACGGCTCGACCACCTCGACCAAGGTGAGCGCAACGCTCTCGGGCAGATGGCGATGGTGCGGGCCCTTGGGCCGCCGCAGCGCGACCGGGCCGAACCGTACGATCACCTCCGCCGACCGGGCCGGACGGTTGGGGGCTCGCGCCGGCAGCTCGACGCGTCGCGTGCCGGCCCACGCGAACCGCTTGCCGGCGGCCGAAAGAAGACGGCCGTCCGCGACGCAGCGGTCGTGCATCACCCGTCCGATCAAATCGAGGTTCGGCCGCGGCAGCGTCACCCAGAACGCGTAGAAATCGCTCTCACGGTCGCCGACGATCGTCACCCGCGCGGCCGCCGCCAGCACGGTCCTGGCCTGCTCGCCCGTGCTCACCCAGCGCTCGGATTCCTTGTCGGACAGGGCGCGTTCGGCGTGCGGCACCGTGACCCGGCCGGGGCGGGTCCAGATGCGGCCGGCGACCAGCCCCAGACAGCTCCCGCTGTCGGCGTCGACCGCCACCATGGCATGCACCAGCAGGCCCCGTCCCGAGCCCTTGCCGATCTCGCCCAAGCCACGGCGGCGCTCGGCCGTGGTGGCGAAGTTGATCTCGCTGGTGTCCTGGATCGCCAGCACGTGCCGCCCGGCCGAAGCCGGGGCGGTCTGCTCGCTCCAGCCCTCGATCAAGCGCTCGACCGTGACCCTGTCGTTCCCCAACAGCCGGTTGAACCGGACTTCCTGCGATCGCTCGCCATTGCTCAGCTGGCGCAAGCAGACGCTGGCATGCGCGACAATGCCGGCGAGCAGCGCCGCCCCCCTTTATCGAGGCGGCGATCCCCGAACCGACCCAACGACCAACCCGTCCACTCCATGGCGACACTCCGATTCGTCCGAAGTGTCGCCAACAGAATCACACGGTGGGCACCGAGGGGAATGGCCTCCCGCCGCCCCGAGTCACTCCGTCGCACCGAGATCTGTGCATGCCGTAGCACATAGGCATAGAGGCGCCGCGCCTGCTTCACCGCGAACAGATGCGCGACGAGGGCCCGCGCGGCCTCGAAGGCGAAACCGGCGCCGCCGTACGCCGCGTTGAAGTTCCAGCCGACCGCATAGGTGTCGGGCGGCTCCGGGACGCGGAACAGATCGCCGATCAGCCTGTCGGCGCCTCGCAGGCACACCGCGACATGCTCGTCGCTTTTGCTGCGCCGTTCCACCTCGGCCTCGGCGGCACCGAGATCGTCCAGCCTGAGGGAGAAAAAGCAGCTCGCCCGGGGCCGGTGCAGATAGGCCAGCAGATCGGGCGCGTCTCCGGTCCTAAAGTCTCTCAGGATCAACCGCTCGGTCTCGATCGCGTCCATTCGACCTCTCCGTCGGCTGTTTTTTACCAAGGCGCGCGGTCCCGCGCCTCGCTCGTCGAGGTGAGGAGAGAGCCGGGGCTATGCTTGCCTCGGCGCGCAAAATGGGTCGAGCCGAAGGCGAGCACATCGCCTTCCCGGCCAGCCGGAAAATAGACTTCGCTCCGCTCGACGATCCGATGCGCTGTACCCCTCCCGTTACAGATGAAGCCGGCGCACAATTGAAACGACATCTCCCCGACCTTACCCCGAGGAGCGCCCGGAAGGGCGTGTCTCGAAGGGCGAGGGCGGCCTCATGGTTCGAGACGCGGCCTGCAGCCGCTCCTCACCACGAGGGGTGAGTCAAAGCATTTGCGTGTCGGGATCAAATTATTCCCGACGCCCGTCGACTATGCGGAGCAGGTGATTTGCAAGAAGAATGATTTCCGCCGCTTCGTCCGGGTTCGTAAGCGCAACATCTCGATGTGAATGGGGATTCTTATAGGCGCCAATTGCACCCGAAAATAAATCGCTGAGAGCCTGACGTTCGCCTCTTTCTGCCGAGGCGTCCGTCAACACGCCATTGCTGACGTCGAACGCTTTACGCATCAGAGGAACACCGATATCGTTCGCGTTCAAATTCGCGGCGTTGCGGACGGCTACTTCCACGGCCTTCATCGCTTCAAATACCGCAGTGTCGTACTTCCCCCTGTGATACAATCCCCACACCTCCTCTCTAACAGATGCATTGAGCATATCTTTCGGAAGAATATAACCTCTCGACGCGCGACGAGCTGATGGATCCGTCGCAATCTTAAAAGCACGCCGGCTCAATACCCTGTATTCATGAGCCCCGCGAAATCGAGGGTCCGAAAGCAGCAACGCTTGTCCCTCCAGCCAGGCCCAGGCTTCCCGTAGGGCTTCGATGACCTCGTCTCGATTCGCATTACCTGCATAGGCCTGCAATGCAGTCCGTGTAAATCCATCTAGACTAATATCCGACTGGCGCCCCTCGCTAAGAGCACGAAGAATATACAAACCAAGCTCTTCAGGCTCGAGAGATATTAGAACGTTCGCATCTGGAAGATGTTCTGCAAGATTCATCGATCCGTCCACGCCGCTGGATAAATTCAATGCGATATGGTGCGGACGGCGGGACTCGAACCCGCACGAGGTCTCCCCCAGCGGATTTTAAGTCCGCTGCGTCTACCGGTTCCGCCACGTCCGCGGGAACGGCGGCAATCTAGCAAGCGAGGCCGGAGTCGCAACGAGGGACTGCGCGGCCGATGCGCCGCACGAGGCGTGAGCGGGGCCGCGCGCCGGGCGGAGCGTACGGCCGGGTCACCGGCCGGCGATCAGGGGCCGGGCTCACGCCCGGCGCGTCCCTGGCCCGTCAGGACTTGGTCTTGTCCTTGTCCTTGCCGGGCTTGCGCTTGCCGGCGGGCTCGTCGGCCTCCGGCTCGGTCTCGGTCTCGGCGGCCGTGTCGTCGGCGGCCTCGTCGTCATCGTCGTCGTCGAGGTCGTCGTCCTCGTCCGTGTCGGTGTCCTCGAGCTGCTCCAGCTCCTCGGCGAGGCGCTCCTGCGCCTCGGCCATGGCCTCGCGCATGCCGTCGATGAACTCCTCGGCCTCCTTCTTGTGGCGCCGGATCGCCGCATCGAGGTCGCTCTTGTAGCGGTCGAGCTCGAGCTTCAGCCCGGACACCGACGGCTTCTCGGTGTCGAGCACATAGGCGACCTTGCGGATCTCCAGCGCCAGGTCGTTGAGCAGCGCCGCGATGATCTGGTCGGGGACGTCGTTCTCGTCGATGTAGTCGTAGACCTGGGTGCGCAGCGCCTCGTAGTGGCGGTCGAGCTCCTCGACGACGGCGTCGTCGTCATCGTCGAACTGGTCGTCTTGCGGGCCGGTCATGTCGTCTCCTCCCGGGCTCAGGCGCCACCGGCGATCGGCGGCTGGAAGGCGAGCCCGGTGTCCCAGGGAAAGAAGATCCAGGTGTCCTGCGACACCTCGGTGATGAAGGTATCCACCAGCGGCCGACCCATCGGCTTGGCGTAGACCGTGGCGAAGTGCGCGTTGGGCAGCAAGTCCCGGACCACCCGGGCGGTCTTGCCGGTGTCGACGAGGTCGTCGACGATCAGCACCCGGCCGCCGGAGCCGTTGCCGATCTTCAGGATCGCGTCGGTGACGCCCTTGAGGATCTTCAGGCTGCCCTGCTGGGTGTCGGGCACGCCGCTGGCGCCGCCGTAGCTCGCCACGCAGATCGTCTCGATCACCCGGATGCCGAGCTCGCGGGCGACGATCGCGGCCGGCACCAGGCCGCCGCGCGTCACGGTGACGAGGGCGTCGAACGGCCCCTGCCCGGCCAGCCGCCAGGTCAGCGCCCGGCAGTCGCGGTGGAACATGTCCCAGGACACCGGGAAGTGCTTGTCGGGGGTCGCGGCCGCGGCCATGTCGTCTCTCCAGAACAGACGGCACGCGGGCCGTCCGGTCCGGGACGGCGGCGTGCCAAACACCCAGTCTCGGACGCCCGGGCCGGGACCCGGTGTCCGGCGAATCACGTCTTCGCCGCGAGCGCGGCGCGCACCTGCACCAGCATCTCCTCGACGGCGGCTCGCGCCGCCGCGAGCTTTTGCGGATCGCGGCCGCGCACCACCAGATTGGTGTTCGGCCCGCCCGCCTCGTCGGTGAACGGATAGCTGCCGATCATCACGTCGGGATGCTGCTTGGCCACCAGCCCCAGCTCGGTGCCGATGTCGCCCTCTCGCAGGTCGGCCCGCACGCTCTCGGACAGGAGCTTCACCCCGGTCCGCAGCTTCGGCGCCACCTCGTCCAGCATCGCCTGCATGACGCTCGGAATGCCGGCCATGACGACGACGTTGCCGATCCAGAAGCCCGGGGCGCGCGACACCTTGTTCTCGACCAGGTCGGCGCCGCGCGGGATGCGGGTCATGCGCATGCGCGCCTCGTTGAGCTCGGCGCCGCCGAACCGCTCGCGCATGATCGCGATGGCGCGCTCGTCGAAGTCGAGCGGCACGCCGAACGCCTTGGCCACCGCGTCCGCCGTGATGTCGTCGTGGGTCGGCCCGATGCCGCCGGTGGTGAACACGTAGGTGTACCGGCTGCGCAGCGCATCCAAGGCCGCGACGATCTCGTCCTCGACGTCGGAGACCACCCGGACTTCCTTGGTGTCGATGCCGATCGTCGTCAGATACTCGGCGATGTAGCCGATGTTCTTGTCCTTGGTGCGGCCCGACAGGATCTCGTCGCCGATGACCAGGACGGCGGCCGTCACCACCTCGACCGAGGCGGCCCCGGCGGCGGCGGAATCGAGTGTCTTTTCATTCATTGTGCAACTCCGGCGTCGCTGTCCTGTATCCCGACCGCAGGAGCCGCTCAAGCGCGCCGGACGCGGATCTCGGCCGCATCCACCGGCGATCGCACGGCGCTTCATCACCGGTAGCCTAATACGTAGGCAGTCCAGACGGAAGCCTGCGACTTTGCACGCGTCCAGGGCGGGTCGACGCGGTTGTCTCGTCATGGAACAGTGGCTTGAAGCTTGCATCGAGTCGGTCGGGGCGTCCGCCTCCGGCCGGATGCCGTCAGGGGCCTGTCATGGCGGAATGTTTCGACGAGATGAAGGGGGCGGACGGTTCGGTCCGACCGGCCTACGAGGGATTGGACGCCTGGCTTCGCGACCTCTCCCCGGACGTGCTCGACCAGCGCTGCCAGGAGGCCGAGCTGCTGTTCCGGCGCATCGGCATCACCTTCGCGGTCTATGGCGAGGCGGACTCGACCGAACGGCTGATTCCGTTCGACGTCATCCCGCGGATCCTGTCCTCGTCCGAGTGGACGCTGCTGCAGCGCGGCCTGACCCAGCGGGTCAAGGCCATCAACATGTACCTGAAGGACATCTACGGGCGCCGCGAGATCCTCAAGGCCGGCGTGATCCCGGAAGACCTCGTGTTCCAGAACCAGGTCTTCCGGCCCGAGATGAACGCCCAGAAGGTGCCGCACGACGTCTACGTGCACATCGCCGGGATCGACATCGTCCGGGTCGGCCCGGAGACCTTCTACGTGCTGGAGGACAATGCCCGCACGCCGTCCGGCGTCTCCTACATGCTGGAGAACCGCGAGATCATGATGCGGCTGTTCCCGGATCTGTTCTCGCGCTACAGGGTCGCCCCGGTCGAGAACTATCCGGACGAGCTGCTGGCGACGCTGAAGTCGGTCGCGCCCGAGACGGCGGCGGCCGAGCCGAACGTCGTGCTGCTGTCGCCCGGCATCTACAACTCGGCCTATTTCGAGCACTCGTTCCTGGCCGACAAGCTCGGCATCGAGCTGGTCGAGGGACGCGACCTGCTGGTCAAGGGCGGCGTCGTCTACATGCGCACGACCGAGGGGCCGAAGCGCGTCGACGTCATCTACCGGCGCGTCGACGACGACTTCCTCGATCCCCTCGCCTTCCGGCCCGACTCCTCGCTCGGCGTCCCCGGGCTGATGTCCGCCTACCAGGCCGGCCAGGTCACGCTCGCCAATGCGGTCGGCACCGGCATCGCCGACGACAAGGCGATCTACAGCTACATGCCGGACATCGTGAAGTTCTATCTGAGCGAGGAGCCGATCCTGCAGAACGTGCCGACCTGGCGCTGCCGCGATCCCAAGCATCTCTCGCACGTGCTCGACAAGCTGGACGAGCTGGTGGTGAAGGAGGTGCACGGCTCGGGCGGCTACGGCATGCTGATCGGGCCGATGGCCGACAAGGGCAAGCTCGCCGCCTTCCGCACCCGGATCGAGGCCGATCCGAAGAACTACATCGCCCAGCCGACGCTGGCGCTCTCCACCTGCCCGACCTGGGTCGAGCGGGGGGTGGCGCCGCGACACATCGATCTGCGCCCGTTCGTGCTCACCGGCAAGGACACGGTGCGGATCGTGCCGGGCGGGCTCACCCGGGTCGCGCTGCAGCGCGGCTCGCTCGTGGTCAATTCCAGCCAGGGGGGCGGCACCAAGGACACCTGGGTGCTCGATACGTAATCGTGGTCATGCTGTCCCGAACCGCCGACAATCTCTACTGGGTCGCCCGCTACGTCGAACGGGCCGACTATCTCGCCCGCATCCTCGAGGTGACGATGCGCCTCACGGCGCTGCCCCTCGCCTATGTGGGCTCGACGAACGAATGGGAGTCGGCGGTCGCCACCGCCGGCTGCAGCCGCTCCTTCCACGCCGCCTATCCGGAGGCGACCGAGGAGAGCGTCAAGGAGTTCCTCGCCTTCTCGGCCGACAATCCGAGCTCGATCCGCAACTGCATCGAGCTCGCCCGCACCAATGCGCGCGGGGTGCGCACCGCCCTGACCAGCGAGATGTGGGACGTCATCAACGGCGCCTGGCTGGAGCTCAAGCGCTTCAACAACGCGCCGGGCTCGCGCGAGGAGACGCTGCGCTTCCTGCGCTGGGTCCAGGAGATCTCGCTGCGCTTCGACGGCTCGGCCTACCGCACCATGCTGCGCACCGACGCCTACTGGTTCTTCCGGCTCGGCTGCAACATCGAGCGCGCCGACAACACGGCCCGCATCCTCGACACCAAGTACCACCTGCTGCTGCCCGAGGACACGCATATCGGCGGGCCGCTCGACTACTACCAGTGGGCCGCGATCCTGCGCTCGGTCGCGGCGCTGACCTCCTATCACTGGGTCTATCGCGAGAGCCTCAAGCCCTGGCTCATCGCCGACCTGTTGATCCTCAATCCGAAGATGCCGCGCTCGCTGGCGAGCTGCTACGACAATCTGCTACGGTACTGCGACGCCATCGCCGAGTCCTACGGCCGCCAGGGCGCCTCGCAGCGCAAGGCGCGCGGCATCCGGACCCGGCTCTCCAATCTCAAGATGGAAGAAATCTTCCAGAGCGGACTGCACGAATTCATCACCGAGTTCATCTCCGACAACAACGAGCTCGGCGGATCGATTTCTCGTCAATATTTGATGTGAACCGCCCGCCGCGGCCCTCACCGGCTGTCCCATGCGCATTCGCGTCTCGCACCAGACGACCTATCACTACGACTCGCCCGCCACCCGGGTGATCCAGACGCTGCGCATGACGCCGCGCCCGCACGACGGGCAGCACGTCGTGCGCTGGCGCATCGACGTCTCGGCCGATTGCCGCCTGACCACCCAGGAAGACGCGTTCGGCAACATCACCCACTCGTTCACGGCCGAGGTCCCGACCGACCAGCTCGACGTGCTGGTCGAGGGCGAGGTGGAGACGCAGGACACCGACGGGCTGCTGCACGGCACCATCGAGCGCTTTCCGCCGAGCTTCTATCTGCGCGAGACCGAGCTGACCCGGGCCGATCCGGCGATCCTCGCCTTCGCCCGCGACGTCGCCGGGACCGCGACCGACCCGATCGCGCGGCTGCACGCGCTGACCCGCGCCGTCTATTCCGAGGTGACGTTCGACGCCGACCCGACCCACTCGGCGACGACGGCGTCCGAGGCCTTCAGCCTGCGGCGCGGCGTCTGCCAGGACCTCTCGCACGTGTTCGTCGCGGCGGCCCGCAGCCTCGGGATCCCGTCGCGCTACGTCGGCGGATACTTCTGGCGCAACGACGGCATCACGGCGCAGGAGGCGGGCCACGCCTGGGTCGAATCGCACGTCCCCGATCTCGGCTGGGTCGCCTTCGACCCGACCCACGCGATGTGTGCCACCGATGCCTATGTGCGGGTCGCCACCGGGCTCGACTATCTCGGCGCGGCGCCGGTGCGCGGCACCCGCTTCGGCGGCGTCGGCGAGACCCTCGAGGTCGCCGTCAACGTGGCGCAGGCGTTCCAGCAGCTACAGAACTGAGGACATCGGGGTCGCCCCCGATGACGCCGGGCCGGGATCGTGCATGATGCGGGCCGGACAAGGGAGAACACGATGCTGCGGGCGGAACAGCGCCGGGTGCTGCACCGCAGCCGGGATTCGATGGGGCTCGACGGAATGACCTATTGTTGCGGGATCCTGGTCCGCGATGGCCTGGTGATGATCGCCGACACGCGCACCAATGCCGGCCTCGACAACATCTCGACGTTCCGCAAGCTGCACGTGTTCTCCAACCCGGGCGAGCGCATCATGGCGGTCGCCTCGGCCGGCAACCTGTCGCTGACCCAGTCGGTGCTCAGCATCCTCAACGAGGGCCTGGAAAACCCCGAGACGGGCGAGCGCGAGACGCTGATGAACGCGCCCACCATGTTCCAGGCGGCGCAGCGCATCGGCCGCGCCATCCGCTCGCTCGCCCACACCGAGGGCCAGGCGCTGGAGGCGGCCGACGTCAAGTTCGAGCTGTCCTTCCTGTTCGGCGGCCAGATCAAGGGCGAGCGCACGCGCCTCTTCATGATGTACTCGGCCGGCAACTTCATCGAGTGCACGCGCGACACGCCCTATCTGCAGATCGGCGAGCACAAATACGGCAAGCCGGTGCTGGACCGCGCCGTCACCCACGACACCGACCTCTACGACGCGCTCAAGATGGGGCTGATCTCGTTCGACTCGACCATGCGCTCCAACCTCTCGGTCGGCATGCCGCTCGACCTCCTGGTGGCGCGCCGCGACGCCTGCGTCGCCGAGCTCGCCTATCGGATCGAGCCCGAGGAGCCCTACTTCCAGGATCTGCGCCGGCGCTGGTCGGCGGCGCTGCGGGCCGCCCATCTCGACATTCCGCGGCCACCCTATCTCGGCATGTGAGACGCGGCGCGGCGATTGCCGCGCTGCCGCACGGTTCCGCCCTCGCGGCCGGGCGGTGGCATGGCGCGTGCATCGCGGCGGTCCCCGTGACCCCCGATCCGACGCGGAATGCCCCGTTCCTCCCGCCCCCATCGTTCAGCGGCTCGCGCAGAGCGGTTCACGGCCCGACCGGTCGCGTGCCGGATGGCGAAACGCCGTTCCTGCGAGCAGACGTGCTCAGCGATCGAGCAGCGCCACCGCCTCGATCTCGACCAGCAGGTCCGGATGCGACAGCCGCCGCACCTCGATGGTGGTGCTCGCCGGCAGCGCGACGCCGAGATAGTCGTGGCGCACGTCGACATGCTTGAAGAACTCGTCGATGTCGGTGACGAAGGTCGTCGTCTTGACCAGATCGGCGAGGCTCGCGCCGACCGACTCCAGCGCCACCTTGAGGTTCTCGCCGACCTGCTTGATCTGCGCCCGCATGTCGCGCGGGCCGACGATGCTGCCGTCCGCCGCGCGGGCGAGCTGGCCCGAGACGAACACGAACTTTCCGCCGGTGGCGACGACGACGTGATGATAGAGCACGTGGCCGTTTACGACGCGCTGGGGCAGCGCCTTCGGCTGGGTCTTCTCGACAGGCATGGTATACAATGCTCCGGTTGGAGGTGCCGCATATAGACGACCCGGGCGCGGGCGCAAGGACGATTCCGGACATCGTGCCGCAGCGGCAGCGTCGCGGCCAGGAGAACGACCACCACGACCACCACCACCAGCACGACCGGTGCGCCACGCATCGGCCCGATCGAGGAGAGACGACCATGAGCGATCACCCCCGGCTCGTGTCGCGTCGCGACGTCCTGCGGACGTCGGCGGCAGCGGCGAGCGCGGCGACCATCGGCACGGCGACCGGCTTCGTCGCGCCGGCCGCGGCCGACCCGGTCAAGATCCGCTACGCCACCGGCGGCGGCATCGGCCCGAACGAGATGGAGACCATCGTCTTCCTCGATCATCTCAAGCAGAACGTGCTGAAGAACTACGGCAAGGCCTACACGCTCGACATGACGTTCACGCGCGGCACGCCCGAGGCGGCGACGCTGCTGGCGTCCGGCCAGGTCGATCTCGCGACCCTGTCGTTCTCGGCCTTCGCCACCATGATCGCCAAGAACGCCCTGCCGGGCGGCATGACGATCGTCTCGGACAACTATCAGGACGGTCACCCGGGCAACGCCACCAACACGTTCTTCGTGCCGAACGATTCTCCCATCAAGTCGGTCGCCGACCTGAAGGGCAAGAAGGTGGGCATCAACGCCTTCGGCTCCGCCGTCGACCTGGTGCTGCGCGTCGTGCTCAAGAAGAACGGCCTCGATCCGCGCCGCGACGTGCAGATCGTCGAGGTCTCCTTCCCCAACATGGCACCGGCGATCCGCGAGAAGCGCGTCGACTGCGGCGTGCTGGTGATCCCGTTCCTGCCGACCGAGGCCGCCAAGGGCGACCTGCGGCCGCTGTTCACGGGCGGCGACGCCTTCGGCCCGTCCTCGGTGATCTTCCAGGTCGCCTCCAACGCCTTCCTGAAGAGCAACCAGGCCGCCGTGAAGGCCTTCCTGGCCGACTACGTCGACGGGCTCGCCTGGTACTACGATCCGGCCAACCGCGCCAAGGCGATCGAGCTCATCGCCGACTTCACCAAGTCGCCCAAGCCGGTGCTGGAGTCGTATTTCGCGACGCCGCGCGACTACTACCGCGACATCAAGGGCTGCGTTCCGGCGGCGGCGATCCAGAAGCCGATCGACGCCATGCTGGAGGAGAAGCTGATCGACCAGCGCGTCGATGTCTCGAAATATCTCGACCTGAGCCTGCTGCCGTTCCCGTGCGCCACGTGAGGCCGGCCGGCACCGTGAGCGACGCGAAGATCGAGATCCGCGGCCTGTCGAAATCCTATTCGACCGGCCACGGATCGCTGCTGGCGATCGACACCGTGGACCTGACGCTCGCCGAGGGCGAGTTCGTGTCGATCGTCGGGCCCTCCGGCTGCGGCAAGAGCACCCTCCTCTACGTCGTCGGCGGATTCCTGTCCGCCGACGGCGACGTGCTGGTCGACGGCACGCCGATCCGCGGACCCGGAACGGACCGCGGGATCGTGTTCCAGGACTACGCGCTGTTCCCCTGGCTCACGGTGCGCCGAAACATCCTGTTCGGGCTGGAGCGGCGCGACGTGCCGCAGGCGGAGCGCGACGCCGTCGCCGACCGCCTGATCGGCGTCATCGGCCTGAAGGGCTTCGAGCACCGCTATCCGCGCGAGCTCTCGGGCGGCATGCGCCAGCGCGTCGCCATCGCCCGCACCATGGCGTGCGACCCCGCCGTGCTGCTGCTCGACGAGCCGTTCGGGGCCCTCGACGCCCAGACCCGCGAGATGATGCAGGACGAGCTGCTGCGGATCTGGCTCGACACCCGCAAGACCGTGCTGATGATCACCCACGACGTGAGCGAGGCCGTGTACCTGTCCAACCGCATCTGCATCATGTCGGCGCGGCCCGGCCGCATCGTCGAGGAGTTCTCGGTCGATCTCGACCGCACGCTGCCGCGCGAGGAACTGGTCGTCTCGGAGCCGTTCAACCGGCTGCGCAACGCCGTATGGCTTTCGGTGCGGCGGCAGGCCGTCGCGGCCGCCCATGCCGATCCGGGCTGAAGCGCCGATGCGTCGCCTCGCCCGCCTCGCTCCTCTGGCCCCCCTCGCCCGCATCGTCCCGCTGCTGCTGTTCGTCGCGGCCTGGCATCTCGTCGGCGTCGCCGGGCTGGTCGATCCCGCCTTCCTGCCGCCGCCGGGCCGCGTCGCCGTGGCGCTGGTCGACCTCCTGCGCGGGGGCCAGATCGGCGACAACATCGCCGTCACGCTGCTGCGCGCCTTCACGGGCCTCGCGCTGGGCGCCACCGCCGGCGTGTGGATCGGCGTCATGATGGCCCGCTCCGAGGTGTTCGACGCCTATGCGGCGCCGCTGGTCGGGGCGACCTACTCGCTGCCGAAATCGGCCCTGGTGCCGCTGTTCATCCTGTGGTTCGGGATCGGCTCGACCACGGCGATCTGCGCCACCTTCCTGGCCTGCCTGCTGCCCGTGGTGGTCAACACGCATCACGGCGTGGCGACGACGCCCAAGGTTCTCGTGTGGAGCGCCCAGGCGATGGGCTTTTCCGACCGCGAGATGCTCGGCCGCGTCTTCCTGATGCACGCTTTGCCCGACATCATGACGGGGCTGCGCATCGCGCTCGGCTTCTCGTTCGTGCTGGCGATCTCGTCCGAGATGATCGCGGCGAACAGCGGCATCGGCAAGCTGATCTTCATGTACGGCGAGAACGGCACCTACGACTACATGTTCGCCGCCATCACCAGCGTCGTCGCGGTCGCCTTCTCGGCCGATCGCGCCCTGCTCGCCGTGACGCACCGCATCCTGCGCTGGCACGACTCCGCCGTGCCGGCCGCGGACGCCGCATGAGGACGCCCGGCATGAGCAGGCACGATCCGCTGTGGCTGCGGGTTCGCTCGGTGGCGTCGGTCGTCGTCGTGCTGGCCGCCTGGGAGGCGGTCGCCCGCGCCGGCCTGGTGCCGCCGCTGTTTCTCCCCGCCTTCTCGACCGTGGTCGTGACCCTGTGGGGCGTGATCCGCGACGGCTCGCTGCCCGAGGATCTCGCCATCAGCCTCGGCCGCGCCGCCGGCGGCCTGACGCTGGCGACGCTCGCGGGCGTGCTGGTCGGCATCGCGATGGCGCGCAACCGTGTCGCCCACTGGCTGCTCGATCCCTTCGTGGCGCTCGGCTTTCCCTCGCCCAAGATCGCCTTCCTGCCGATCTTCATCCTGTGGTTCGGGATCGGCAGCCTGTCGAAGATCCTGCTGGTCGGCTTCGCCTGCGTGTTTCCGGTGGCGATCGGCACCTATGCGGCAGCGCGCGGCATCAACCGCGTGCTGATCTGGTCGGGGCGCTCGCTCGGGGCGTCCGCCGGCGTGCTGCTCGGCCGGGTCGTGCTGCCGGCCTGCGCGCCGCGCATCTTCGCCGCCATGCGGGTCGCCCTGCCGGTGGCGCTGATCACCACCTTCACGGCCGAGATGGTGGGCGGCGGCGGCGGCATGGGGGCGACGCTGATGTACTCGCAGCGCTTCTTCGAGAGCCCCGTGGTGTTCGCCTATCTGCTGGTGATGCTCGCCGTCGGCCTGGTGCTCGACACGACGATGCGACGGCTCCAGGCCCGATCCCCGGTGCTGCGCGGGGACGCGTGAGTGCCGCCCGCGTCGAGCCGCTGCGATGTCACCTTCGCCCGAACGGCACGCCCAGCATCATGTTGAAGATCGGCGGCGGGCCGTTGAACGGGCGGGCGCCGGAGTTGCCGCCGCCGCGCGAGCGCTCGCGGATCACCACGGTACGCTCGGCCCGCTTGCCGCTCTTCGCCCCCGCCTCGGCGGTGTCGCTGTCGGAGACGTCCTCCTTCAGCAGCGCCTTGTGCTGCGGCCCGTTGAGGTAGCCGCTGGCCGGGTAGCCGCGCGCCGTCTGCCAGCGGGTGATCACCTTGCGGGTGTCGTCGGAGAACTTGCCGTCGCTCTTGGTGTCGAAGCCGAGCGCCGACAGCCGCTTCTGCACGTCGCGCCGCTTGGCCTTGGTGAGGCCGAGCTTGTCCTCGGTGGCGAGGCTCGCCTCCGCCGTGAACAGGGCCGGATCGGCCGCCTCGGCGGCGGCCCGCGGCTTCGTCGGCTGCGCCTGCAGCGAGGCGATGCGGGCGAGCGCGATCGGGCGGAACTGGCCGTTCGGGAAGTTCAGCAGATAGGCGTTGAGCTCCTCGGGCTTGTTGGAGTCCTTGATGGTCCGCCAGAACTCCAGCTCCGCCTCGGACACCGAGCGGGTCAGCCCGCCGGCCGGCGGCGCCACGTCGGACGACGACGGGGTGTCGGCCGGCAACAACGCCACGGCGCCGGTGGGGTTCACGAACACCGAGCCGGTCAGGTTGGTGTGGCCCCACGGAAGCTGCTGCTTCTTGGTCTCCTCGCTGACCTGGGCGCGGACCCGCGTCATCGCCTGCTGGATCTCCAGCCCCGGCGTCGCGAGATGGGCGAGCAGCGCGCGGGTGAACGGGCTGTTGCTCCCCTCGGTGCCGTCGAGCGCGGTCTGGCCCGGGCCTGTCGCGAAGGCGATCAGGGTCCCCTCGCCCGACTTCATCTCGGCCAGGCCGGACGACACCACGACGTTGCGGGTGCGGGTCGCCGAGCGGATCTTCGCGGCGAACGGATTGTCCCGGCAGGCGTCCAGCAGCACCAGCTTCACCTTGGCGTCGCTCATGGTCTGGTCGAGCGTGACGTCGATGTCGATCGCCGCGCCGAACTTCACGTCCATCTCGGACCTCAGGTCGGCGTCGACCGGGATCAGGTAGTTCTTGCCGTTCACCGCGATGCCGTGGCCGGCGTAGAAGAACAGGGCCACGTCGGCGCCCTGGGTGCGCAGTGCGAAGTCGCGCAGCTTCGCCGTCATGGCGTCGCGGCCCAGATCCGTCCCTTCCACCACCTCGAAGCCGGCATTGCGCAGCAGGCTCGCCATCGCGGCGGCGTCGATCGGCGGATTGGGCAGCGGCTCGACCGAGCGATACGCGCCGTTGCCGACCACGAAGGCGACCCGGCGATCCGCCCTGGCGTCCCCGGCCGTCACCAAGGCCCCCAACACGACCGCACAGAACGCACCGACGGCGAGAGACGGAAGGCGCATGGCCGACACTCCGCGGTAATGTCCGCTCACCCCGAGTCGGGGGATTTTCGAAACGTCAGGTAGCATACGGCACCGGTTGCCCCTTTAGAAGTCTGTGTCGGAAAAAAGGCAATCGGGGTTTATGATCGCCGCGAACCGGCCGGGTTCCTGGCCGGGCAGCTCTAAAAAAGGAGAGAACGATGAGCGGGGGAGCGACGACGCGCGAAAAGATCGCGGTGGTGACTGGAGCGGGCACGGGGATCGGCCGTTCCGCCGCCCTCGCCTTGATGGCGACGGGCTTCACCGTCGTGCTCGCCGGCCGCCGGCCCGAGATGCTCGACGAGACGGCGCGGCTCGGTGCCGAGACGGGCGGCAAGAGCGTGTGCGTTCCGACCGACGTCTCCGAGCCGGCCGCCATCAAGGCGCTGTTCGCGGTCGTGCGGGAGAGGTTCGGGCGGCTCGACCTGCTGTTCAACAATGCCGGTGTGGGCGCCCCGGCGGTGCCGATCGAGGACCTGCCCTACGAGACCTGGAAGAAGGTCGTCGACACCAACCTGACCGGCCCGTTCCTGTGCATCCAGGAGGCGGTGCGGATCATGAAGGCGCAGGATCCGCGCGGCGGCCGCATCATCAACAACGGCTCGATCTCGGCCCATACGCCGCGCCCGCGCGCCGTCGCCTACACGTCGACCAAGCACGCCATCACGGGGCTGACCAAGCAGGTCGCGCTGGACGGGCGGCCGTTCGACATCTGCTGCGGCCAGATCGACATCGGCAACGCGGCCACCCCGCTCACGGAGCGGATGGCGCAGGGCCAGGGCGTGCTGCAGCCGACCGGCGACAGCATGGTCGAGTCCCGCATGGACGTCGCCCATGCCGGCCAGGCGGTCGCCTACATGGCGAGCCTGCCGCTCGACGCCAACGTGCTGTTCATGACCGTGATGGCGAACCAGATGCCGTTCGTCGGGCGGGGCTGAGGGCGGGCCGGCTCAGGCGGCCCGGTCCGACGGGACACCGCCGGCCGGATCGAGCTGCGCGACCACGCCGCCGAGCTCCTCGAACGCCGCGGCGAGCGCCTCGACCTGAGCCTCGAGACCGCGGCTGCGTCCGGCCCGGGCGTCCTCCTCGAGCCGCCGGGCGAGCTCGGACAGGCGCATGAAGCCGAGCGTTCCGGCGGCGCCCTTGAGCGTGTGCGCCTCCAGCTCGATCCCGGCGGCGCCGGCCGTCACGTGCGAGCGCAGCTGCGCGATGCGGTCCCGCGAGTCGGCCAGGAACGTCTCGACCACCTGGCAGACGCCGTCGGCCCCGATCTCCTCGCCGAGCCTGGCGAAGGTCGCGGGATCGAAGGTCGGCGGCTCCGTCGCGGGCGGCGCGGCGATCTCCGTCACGGGGGGCCGCTGGCCGATGAAGCGACGGATCGCCGCCTCCAGCCGGTCGCGGGTGATCGGCTTCCCGACGAAGTCGCTCATGCCGGCGATGCGGCAGGTCTCGGCGTCGTGCTTGAAGGCGTTGGCGGTCAGCGCCACGATGTGGACGCGGCCGGCCGGCTCGGGAAGCGCGCGGATCGCCCGGGTCGCCTGCAGGCCGTCCATTCCGGGCATCATCACGTCCATGAAGACGAGGTCGTAGTCGCCGGTCCGTGCCGCCGCGACCGCCTCGGCGCCGTCCGGCACGATCGCGGCCGTGTAGCCCAGCCCTTCGAGGAGCTTCTGGGCGACCAGCTGGTTGGTCGCGTTGTCCTCGGCGACGAGAATGCGGAGCGGATGCAAGGCGCCGAGCGGCAGTTGCTCGTCCTCGGCCGCGGCGGCCGGAACGTCCGCGCTGCTGGCGTCGCCGATGATCGCGTCACGGATCGTCGCGTAGGCGAGCGGCTTGCCGAGCACGGCGTCGAACGACTCGGCGAGCGCCGCGAAACGCTCCTGCATCGGCGTCGAGGTCAGCAGCACGAGGCGCGCCGACGCCATGCAGGGCTCCGCCCGCAGCGAGCGGACGGTGTCGCCCGTGGCCACCGTCTCGTCGATCGCGATGCAGACGAAGGGCTGCGCCGTGACGGCGGCGTTCCACGCCATGGAGATGCCGAGGTCACGGGTGTTGGCCGCGCTGGTGTCGGCGCCGAGCAGCGCGAGCTGGCGGACCAGGGCGGTGCGTGACACCGGATTGCGGTCGAGGACCAGAACCCGCGGAGCGTCGGCCACGACGCCGTCGAGACGGGCGACATCGACATCCGGCAGGTCGAGATCGATGCAGACCCGGAAGGTCGCGCCGCAGCCCACCGAGCTGTCGACCGTGATGGTACCGCCCATGCGTTCGACCAGCCGCTTGCAGATGGCGAGGCCGAGGCCGGTGCCGCCGAACCGCCGCGACACCGAGCGGTCGGCCTGGTGGAAGTCGGAGAAGAGCCGCGGCATCGCCTCGGGCGAGATGCCGATGCCCGAATCGACGACCTCGATGGCGACCCCGATCCGGCGAGGCCGCCGGGCCGCGACGACGTCGACCTCGACCGTGACGCCGCCGCTGTCGGTGAACTTCAGCCCGTTGGTGAGCAGGTTGAGCAGCACCTGGCGGATGCGCCCCGGATCCCCGACCACGCTGCGCGGCAGGTCGGGAGCCAGCACGGTGCCGAGCGCGAGGCCCTTCGCGGCGGCGCGCGGCGCGACGGCCCGCACCGTCCCGTCGACCAGACGGGCGAGATCGAAGGGAATCTCCTCGATCTCCAGGCAGCCCGCGTCGAGCTTCGAGAGATCCAGCACGTCGTCGACGATGTGGAGCAGATGCTCGGCGGAATCGCGCAGCGTGCAGGCGTAACGCTCCGGCTCGCCGGCGAGTCCGCTGTCGACCAGCAGGCCGGCCATCCCGATCACGCCGTTGAGCGGCGTCCGGATCTCGTGGCTCATCACCGCGATGAACTCGGATCGGGTGCGGGCCGCCGTCTCGGCCGCCTCGGTCGCCCGCTGCAAGCCCCGCTGATAGCGCTGCAGCAGCACGATCACCACGACGGTCGCGAGCGTGAGCACGACGGCGACGCCCAGATAGGCGGCACGGTTGCGCTCGAACGCCGCGTAGATCTCCTCGTCGGCGAGGCCGACCAGCACGATCAGGGGCAGATCCTTGATCTTTCGGTAGCTGAAGGAGCGGGTGACGCCGTCGACCGAGCTGCGCGCCGTGACGTCTCCGGCCGGTCCGCGCGACAAGGCCGCGAACAGAGGGCTCCCCTTGAGGCGCAGGCCGATCACGGTCTCGCCGTTGCCGACACGGGTACGCACCACGGAGTCTTCGCCGACCAGCGCGATCACGCCTTTGCGGCCGACGTCGATCGAGTCGTAGAAGCGCGACAGATAGGCCGGGTCGACCGACACCACGGCGACGCCGAGCAGGCTGCCGTCCGCGGCCGGGATCCGGCGCGAGATGTTGATCGACCACTTGTTGCTGACGCGCCCGAACATCGGCTCGCTGATGACCAGCGCGTCGCGCTCGCCGTTCAGGTGGACCCGGATGTGCTCGCGGTCGCTGAGATCGAGCGGCGGCCCCCCGGGATCGAGGCTGCTGGTGACGAGCCGACCGTTGCGGTCGACGACCGAGACCTGGAAGGCGAAGTCGTTCGCGGCCTCGCTCGCCCGTGCCCACGGGCGGATGTCGAAGCCGGCCGGATCGCGGGCGTAGATCTCGCGGACGAACAGCAGCGTCTGGTCGGCGCCGCGGATCGACCGGATGATGTGCTCCTCGAAGGCGCGGACGAGGTTCGCCGTCGTCTGCCGCGCCTCCTGCGCGACGAACCGGCGCTCCTCGCGAATCTCGTAGATCGCCGCGATCCAGATCGCCGACACGCAGGCGAGCCCCAGCAGCACCAGACCGTACGGACCGAGCGGCCGCCTGGCCCCGGCGCCCGCAGCGGCGCGCAATCGCGGAAGTACCTTGGGAAATCGGATCGACAACGACGGCATCTCGGGTTCTGCCGGGACCCTGTCCAGCATGGCTCAATGCGCCGAGCTTCTCTCGGCGGTCGGACATCACATTGCGCCGCCGTCGAGCACGGACGGTTAACGCGTCCCGCCCGGGAGTCCGTTTATTTTTCAGAAGATTGACAAGAGGTTGCGCGGAACCATGGATTATTCGCCCGGTCGGGATAGACCCTAGCCCGAAGCGGCTGGCCGGCATCGTGGCCGCGGGATTTTGCTTCCGGCGGAGCCGCGCGGCGCCCCGTTCAGTCGATCCGGATCACCGTCACCCGGGCGCCGGCCGGCACGGTCGCGAGCGTCCGGACGTCGTCGTCGGCCCGGGCGAACAGATTGCAGGGCGCGGCGAGCCGGGTCTCCCCGTCCTGGCTGATCGGGGTGCGGCCGTACCCGATCGCGATGGCGGGGCCGTCCGGCCAGTAGGCGATCTCGCCGGGCGTGACGACGGCGCGCGCCCCCGGCTCGAGCGGCGCCCGCACCGGCACCTCGAAATAGACCTCGTCGCCCCAGACCAGCACCGAGGCCGTGAACGGAAGTGCGGCGACCAGGGCCTCGGCCGTCGGGCTGTCGAGCAGCGTCGCGTCGAGGGTCGTCGATCCGAAATCGAAGCGAACACGGGCCATCGCGGGTCTCCGCCGGCTGCCAATGGCCGACCATACCACGCCTGCGCGACGCCGCATCCGGAACACGCACGGCGCGCACCCGGCCGCACCCCCGGGCCGCGGCCCCGGGGCGGCCGGCGGCCTGCGGTATTGAGCTGACGGCGCCGCAGAATCGTGCCCACCGTCTCACCCAGGCGCCGCCTCGTACGATTCCTGCATGGGACGATGTCCGACCGGATACCCGAATGGCCACCCTGCTGCCGCAACTGCAATCCGCCGCCGGACTCCTGGCGCTCCTGGCGCTGGCGTTCCTGATCAGCGAGAACCGCCGGGCGGTCCGCCCCCGCACCGTGCTGGTGGCGCTCGCCCTCACGGTCGGCCTGGCCCTGCTGCTTCTCAAGGTGCCGGGCGTCACGGCGGCCTTCGCCGGGGCCGCGGCGGCGGTCGACGCGATCGCGGCGGCGACCCGGGCCGGAACCTCCTTCGTGTTCGGCTATCTGGGCGGCGGCACCCTGCCCTTCGACCCGACGATCCCGGGCACCGATTTCGTCCTCGCCTTCCAGGCGCTGCCGATCGTGCTGGTGGTGAGCGCGCTGACCACGCTGCTGTTCCACTGGGGCGTCCTGCAGCCGATCGTGCGCGGCTTCTCGGCCGTGCTGGAACGGACCCTGGGGATCGGCGGCGCGGTCGGACTCTCGACGGCCGCCAACGTCTTCGTCGGCATGGTCGAGGCGCCGCTGTTCATCCGGCCCTATCTGGCCGGGCTGACCCGAGGCGAGCTGTTCATGGTGATGACGGGCGGCATGGCGGGAATCGCCGGCACGGTGTTCGTGCTCTATGCGACGCTGCTGCGCGACACGATCCCGGGCGTCGCCGGGCATCTGGCCATCGCCTCCATCCTGGGCGCACCGGCCGCCATCCTGATCAGCCACCTGATGGTGCCGGACCGCGACACCGGCCGCACCGCCGCGCCGACGGAGGCCCCCGCAAAGATCGCCGACAGCACCATGGACGCCATCGTGCGGGGCACCACGGTGGGGCTCGAGCTGCTGTTGAGCATCGTGGCCATGCTGCTGGTGCTGGTCGCGCTGGTGCATCTCGCCAACGCGATCCTCGGCCTGCTGCCGGATGTTCTCGGCGCCCCGGTGACGCTGCAGCGCATGCTGGGGATCGCCATGGCGCCGGTGTGCTGGCTGATGGGCGTGCCATGGTCGGAGGCCGTCTCGGCCGGCGGCCTGATGGGCATCAAGACGGTCCTCAACGAGCTGATCGCCTATGTGGAGCTGGCCAAACTGCCGCCCGAGGCGCTGTCCCCCCGGTCGCGGCTGATCATGACCTACGCGCTCTGCGGCTTCGCCAATTTCGGCAGTCTCGGCATCATGATCGGCGGATTGTCTGCAATGGCACCCGAACGCCGCGACGAGATCGTCGGCCTCGGCGTCAAGTCGATCGTCTCCGGCACCCTCTCCACCTGCGTCATCGGCGCGACGGTAGGGACGATGGTGTGACGTCGGTCAGCGCTTTCACTCGTTTCCGTGCTGTCCGGTTTTAATTGTCCCCGCAACCCGGCTAGTCTGCGCCAGCATGAGTTGTGGCGCCGGATCCTGCCTCGATGAAGACGACGCGGTATTTTGCCGAACAGGTGCTGCGAAAGCGTCCCAACATTCGTCCGGAATGGTGCATCAGCGTAATCGCCGACCCGATCCGGCGCGAAAGCCAGGCCGATGGACGGGTTCGCTTCTGGGGCAGAGTCGTGGCGGAAGACGGTGTGGCGCGCCACCTTCGAGTCGTGACGTTGGATGACGGCGAGACGATCCATAACGCGTCCTTCGACCGCGATTTTCGCGAGGAGCCCTGATGAAGCTGCACTACTATCCGGAGACCGACAGTCTCTACATCGAGCTGAAGGATGCTCCCGGTGCGGAGACGCGGGAGATCGTCGCAGGACTCGTCGTCGACCTCGACGCCGACGGCGAGGTGGTCGGATTCGACATCGACCATGCGTCGAAAAAACTCGACCTCTCCAAGGTCGAGACGATCGCCCTGCCGCCTGCGAGCGCAGCGGAGTGAATGCCGGGACCGAGGATGTAGGGCGCCCTGAGCCCGTGCGAATTGCGCCGAACATCGCCGACCGACTCGGCGGCCGGCGCAATTCGGTCCGCTCGTTGCGCCCTACGGCACCTGCCCGCCGCTCAGTTCAGCGTGAACATCCCGTCGACCGCCTTGATCTCGGCCGGCTTGATCAGCCGCGAATGGGCGACCGTGACCGAGTGCAGCGGGCCTTCGAGCTTCTCGCGCCAGAAGCCGAGAAACTTGTTCAACTCCGGAAAATGCGGGTGGAGGTCGTACTCCTGCCAGAGATAACTCTGGAGCAGCCAGGGATGATCCGGCCGCCTGTACAGGATATGCGCGGTCGTCAGGCCGTAGCCGTGCAGTTGCTTCAAGAACTCCTTAGAGGCCATGGTGTCCCCCATCCGTATCCACCGGGAAATCTTCCAACGCCACCTCCGATCATTGCAAGCGCATTTGGTAAACAAAGTGTTCATCAAACAGGCGTAGCAGCCTCGACTGGAAGGTGCTACCAGGGCTCACCCTGTCGCCCCGGCGCAAACCTTCGGCTCATCTCGGCGCCCGACCGGACGGCGATCCCGCCGTGTTGGCAGTCCGCCCTGCCGAGTGCCAATTTTTTTCGGCCTCCCTCTTGAACCGGGTCCCGGCCAGCACCAAGTCGCAGACGGGCGCCCGGGGCCACCGCCCTGCCGGCCGACCCGCGATCCAATTCAACGCTCTGCATCAAAAACTTAGGAGGACAGCATGAAGTTCCGTCCGCTTCACGACCGCGTCGTCGTCAAGCGTCTCGAGGCCGAAGCGAAAACGGCCGGCGGCATCATCATCCCCGACACCGTCAAGGAGAAGCCCCAGCAGGGCGAGATCGTCGCCGTCGGCCCGGGTGGCCGCGACGAGGCCGGCAAGCTCGTCCCGCTCGATCTGAAGGTCGGCGACCGGGTCCTGTTCGGCAAGTGGTCGGGCACCGAGGTCAAGCTCGACGGCGTCGACGTGCTGATCATGAAGGAGAGCGACATCATGGGCGTTCTCACCGACACCGAGGCCAAGAAGAAGGCCGCCTGACCTCACACGGACATCACCTGCCTGATCGGACCATGCCGGATCGCAAAGGTCGGCACCGTGGTCTCGCCGGGTCGGGAGAACGCAACGGATTCTTTCAGGAGCTGAAGAACAATGGCTGCCAAGGACGTGAAGTTTTCGTCTGACGCGCGCGACAAGATGCTGCGCGGCGTCGACGTGCTCGCCAATGCCGTGAAGGTGACGCTCGGTCCGAAGGGCCGCAACGTCGTGCTGGAGAAGAGCTTCGGCGCCCCCCGCATCACCAAGGACGGTGTGACGGTGGCGAAGGAGATCGAGCTCGAGGACAAGTTCGAGAACATGGGCGCCCAGATGGTGCGCGAGGTGGCCTCGAAGTCGTCCGACATCGCCGGCGACGGCACCACCACGGCGACCGTGCTGGCCCAGGCGATCGTCCGCGAGGGCGCCAAGGCCGTCGCGGCCGGCATGAACCCGATGGACCTCAAGCGCGGCATCGACCTGGCGGTCGAGGCGGTGGTCGAGGACCTCAAGAAGAACTCCAAGAAGATCACGTCGAACGACGAGATCGCCCAGGTCGGCACCATCTCGGCCAATGGCGACGCGGAGATCGGCCGCTATCTCGCCGAGGCGATGAAGAAGGTCGGCAACGAGGGCGTCATCACGGTCGAGGAGGCCAAGAGCCTCGAGACCGAGCTCGACGTCGTCGAGGGCATGCAGTTCGACCGCGGCTACATCTCGCCCTATTTCATCACCAACGCCGACAAGATGCGGGTGGAGCTCGAGGATCCCTACATCCTCATCTACGAGAAGAAGCTCTCCGGCCTGCAGGAGCTGCTGCCCCTGCTCGAGTCCGTGGTGCAGACCGGCAAGCCGCTGCTGATCGTCGCCGAGGACGTCGAGGGCGAGGCGCTGGCCACCCTCGTGGTCAACAAGCTGCGCGGCGGCCTCAAGGTCGCGGCCGTCAAGGCGCCGGGCTTCGGTGACCGCCGCAAGGCCATGCTGCAGGACATCGCGATCCTGACCGGCGGCCAGGCCATCTCCGAAGACCTCGGCATCAAGCTCGACAACGTGACGCTCCCGATGCTCGGCCGCGCCAAGAAGGTGACGATCGAGAAGGAGAACACCACGGTCGTCGACGGCGCCGGCAAGAAGGAGGAGATCGAGGCCCGGATCTCGCAGATCAAGGCGCAGATCGAGGAGACCACCTCCGACTACGACCGCGAGAAGCTCCAGGAGCGCCTCGCCAAGCTGGCCGGCGGCGTCGCGGTGATCCGCGTCGGCGGCGCCACCGAGGTCGAGGTGAAGGAGCGCAAGGACCGCGTGGACGATGCCATGCACGCCACCCGCGCGGCCGTCGAGGAAGGCGTTCTGCCGGGCGGCGGCGTCGCCCTGCTCCGCGCCATCAAGGCGATCGAGAAGGTCAAGGTCACCAACGAGGACCAGAAGCACGGCGTCGACATCGTCCGCAAGGCGCTGTCCTACCCGGCCCGCCAGATCTCGCTGAACGCGGGTGAGGACGGCTCGGTGATCGTCGGCAAGATCCTGGAGAACGCCGAGTACGCGTTCGGCTTCGACGCCCAGTCCGGCCAGTACGTCAACCTGGTCCAGAAGGGCATCATCGATCCGACCAAGGTGGTGCGCGCCGCGCTGCAGAACGCCGCCTCGGTCGCCGGCCTGCTGATCACCACCGAGGCCATGATCGCCGAGCTGCCGAAGAAGAACTCCGGCCCGGCGATGCCCCCCGGCGGCGGCATGGGCGGCATGGACTTCTGATCGGCCCGACAGGTCGGATCAGCCACCAGACGACGACAGGCCCGGGCGGAAACGCCCGGGCTTTTTCTTGTTCACCCTCCCCTGGAGGGGGAGGGT
>NZ_NPEX01000669.1 GCF_003258865.1 Rhodoplanes roseus
AGGAGACAGGGCCATGCGCCACAGAAAGACCGGCCGTAAGCTGAATCGGACGTCGAGCCATCGTCAGGCAATGTTTGCCAATATGGCGGCGGCGCTCATTCGCCACGAGCAGATCGTGACAACCCTGCCGAAAGCGAAAGAGCTCCGGCCGTTCGTGGAGAAGCTCGTCACGCTCGGAAAGCGGGGCGACCTGCATGCGCGTCGGATCGCGATGTCGCGTCTGCGCGATGAAGAGATGGTCAAGAAGCTTTTCGAGACGATCGGCCCGCGCTACGGCGAGCGGAATGGCGGTTACACCCGCGTGCTCAAGGCCGGCTTCCGGTATGGTGACAGCGCGCCGGTCGGCGTGATCGAGTTCGTCGATCGCGATGAGGACGCGCGTGGCGCCGAGGATCGGGCTCGCATGGAAGCGGCCGAGGTCGCGGA
>NZ_NPEX01000670.1 GCF_003258865.1 Rhodoplanes roseus
GCAATGCCCGCCGTGGCATAGCCGGCATCCAGCCCGACGGCGCCGACATCGAAGCCGAAGCGCTCCCGCTGATGGTCGAGGCGTGAGAGGTAGACGATCGAATCGTGGACGTTGGCCGGCGTGGCGAAGGTGTCGGTGATGATCGCCAGCTTGCCGTCGACGGTGCGGTGATCGAGATAGAAAAAGCCCCTGGGCTTGCCGTCCCGCACCATGTAGCCGCTCTCGGGATCGGTGCGCGAGACCTTGGTCTCCCTCGCCACCGGCTGGCGCTCCTTGGCCTTCAGCGGCTTCTGGCCGTGCACCGCGCGCTCGGCCTCCACCGCGGCGTCGAGGTCGTCCCAATAGTCGGAGCGTGACTTGGCCACGACCGCCTTGTCAAAGCGGTTCTTGTTGGCGTTCGCCTTCAGATGGGTGGAGT
>NZ_NPEX01000671.1 GCF_003258865.1 Rhodoplanes roseus
GGCACAGGCGATGAGGCCGATGATGAGAGCCATGAAAGGCGATTTGTAGAGGCCTGACAGGAAGCTCGACATATCGATGGCGTCGTGCAGGCGAGCGATGAAGGCATCAGGCGTGATGCTCGAGTAAAGCCACAGCATCATCATGCCGCCGGCAAGCGTCGCGAGCGCGGCGATGAAAGACAGCAGCGGCAAGACGATCAACAGCGCCAGGATGCGCGGCAGGATGAGGACATTGATCGGATCCATGCCCATCACCCGCAACGCGTCGATCTCCTCGCGCATCTGCATGGAGCCGAGTTCCGCGGTGATCGCGCTGCCCGAGCGGCCTGCGACCATGATCGCGGTCAACAGCAACGAGATTTCGCGCAGAGCAAGAATGCCAAGGAGATCGACGGAGAAGACCTCGGCCCCGAAAT
>NZ_NPEX01000672.1 GCF_003258865.1 Rhodoplanes roseus
GCTCATTTCGACCGTGATCACGCTCCTCATCGGCTATCCTCTGGCGCTTGCGATGGCGCGCGCGCCGGACCGCATTCGTCCGCTCCTCTTGATGGCGATCATCCTGCCGTTTTGGACGTCGTTTCTGATCCGCGTCTATGCCTGGATCGGCATCCTGAAGCCCGAGGGGCTATTGAACCAGCTGCTTCTGTCGCTCGGCGTCATCGACCAGCCCCTCACCATCATCAACACCAATTGGGCGGTCTATATCGGCATCGTCTATTCCTACCTGCCCTTCATGGTGCTGCCGCTCTACGCCACCCTGGAGAAGATGGATTACCGGCTGATCGAGGCCGCGAACGATCTCGGTGCGACGCCGCTCGGGGCTTTTTGGAAGATCACCGTGCCTTTGTCGGTGCCCGGCATTCTGGC
>NZ_NPEX01000673.1 GCF_003258865.1 Rhodoplanes roseus
GTCGTCACCGCCCATCCGGGCGATTTCGTGTGGCGCGCCGGCGGCGCCATCGCGCTGCACGCCAAGAAGGGCTACCGGGTGAAGATCGTCTGCCTCGCCTATGGCGAGCGCGGCGAGAGTCAGTTCGCCTGGAAGAAGGCGGGCATCACGATGCAGGAGGTGAAGGCCGGCCGCAAGGACGAGGCCGAGCGCGCCGCCGCGATGCTGGGTGCCGAGATCGAATTCTTCGACGCCGGCGATTACCCGCTGCATCCGAGCGAGCAGCATCTCGACCGCCTGATCGACATCTATCGCGAGCTCAATCCGTCCTTCGTGCTCACCCACGCGCTGGAGGATCCTTATAACGTCGACCATCCGGAGGCGGCGCGCTTCGCCCAGGAGGCCCGCATCATCGCCCAGGCGATGGG
>NZ_NPEX01000674.1 GCF_003258865.1 Rhodoplanes roseus
ACATCCTCGGCGCAGGCTCAGGCAATGACGAGGTCGCAGGTGGTGCAGGCGCTGATACGATCTACGGCGCTGCGGGCAATGATACGATCTTCGGCGGCGAGGACGATGACGTCATCTACGGCGGCTCCGGCAACGACGTGATCTATCTGGGCTCTGATTCGTACTCATATGACGTCTATGCCGCCGGCCCGAACAATGGCGACGACACCGTCTACGGGTTCGAGGATGGTCGTGACCACATCGATCTCTCCGAAACCTCGATCGACAGTACCGCCAAGCTCGATGCCGCTCTTTCGACCGACGCCTCCGGCAATGTCGTCATTAGCTTCGCCGAAGGCGGGAGCATCACGATCGACGGCGTGACTGCGGGGGAGTTCAGCATCTCCGACGTTTATTTCTGACCTC
>NZ_NPEX01000675.1 GCF_003258865.1 Rhodoplanes roseus
GGCCATGGCGCAATCGGAGTGCCAGTCCGGCGAAACTCTGATGAAATACAGCCATGTGAGCGCTCCGACCGGCAATCCGAAGGGCGAGATGGCCACCGCGCTGGCCAAGCGGGTCAACGAAGAGATGGACGGGCAGCTTTGCATCCAGGTCTATCCGAGCTCGCAGCTCTACAATGACGACGAAGTGATGGAAGCGCTGGCGATCGGCGACGTCCAGCTCGCCTCGCCCGACATCGGCAAGCTCGGCGCCTACACGGCCAAGCTCGACGTCTTCAATCTGCCGTTCCTGCTTGAGGATACCGATGCGGTGTCGCGCTTCACCCATAGCGAGACGGGCGACGAACTCCTGAAGTCCATGAGCGACAACGGCTTCGTCGGCCTCGCCTATGTCTATAACGGCCTGC
>NZ_NPEX01000676.1 GCF_003258865.1 Rhodoplanes roseus
TCGGCCGCCTTTCGCGTTCGCGACCCGGCGGCTACAATCTGGCCCTTTCCGTGCGGCAACATGACGGCTGCCGGCGGTGCACGGTGCCTGGATTAGGATCTCGCGTCTCGGGATGGCGGTCCTGTTCGGCGCGGTCTCGTCGGCACGATCGAACCCAGCTTCTCCAAGCCCCCGAGCGGAGTCCACGATGGCAGGATCCAAGTCGAGACGGCACCGGGGCCACGCGGTGCCATGGCCACGCGTCGTCCTCGCGGCGGCGCTGGGCCTGTCGGCCGCGGCCGGCCCGGCGCTCGCCCAGACGGCCGACGACACGCCCGCCCGGACCGAGCCGGCGCCGCCGGCCGACACCGGGGCTCCGCCCGCCGCGCCGGCCGGCCCCGCCTCCCCCGAGGCGGCG
>NZ_NPEX01000677.1 GCF_003258865.1 Rhodoplanes roseus
ATCTCCCACGCCGTCGCGCGGTCTGTCGCCGGCGCCGATCTCGGATTGGGCCTCGAGGCATTCGACCATGCCGCGCAGGGTTTGACGGATATCTTCGACGACGCCCTGCAAGGGGATTGGCTGGCCTTTTGACCGGCTACGCGAACCGCCACTGATCGGGGCCCTGTCTTGCGGCCTGTGCCGGCTCACCCGCTTTGTGGCTCAGGCGGGCGGCCACCCGGCTTGAGAGGGCGCACGCTCCACACGTCTCGATGAGCGTCCTCGGAGAGGCGGTTGTACCGGGCGAGCGTCTCATCGAGGGCTTGAGCCATCTGCTCGAGGCCGGTCCCGCTCCAAATTTCGGTGTGGGTGCCCGCCACCCGCGCATGGCTGAGTTTGCCGTGGATCAGTCCT
>NZ_NPEX01000678.1 GCF_003258865.1 Rhodoplanes roseus
GATTCTGCCGCCACGTCCGAGCTGACGCCCTTCAGGCATTCGAGGCCCGCATGGATCACGGCGTGGATCTCGTTGTGATGGTGATGGATGATATGGCTTTGAAGCGCGCAGGCGACGAGCGACTTCACGAATGTCTTCGTCACATCCGTGCGAATGCCGCTGACAAAGGTGATGCCGAGCTTCAAGCGCGTACTCGCAGCGATATACTGCTTGAAGACCTCTTCCTCCTCGCGCGAGCTGATCGCAGCAATGATCGCGACCTTACCCAGACGGTCAGGATTGATGTCCATTGGGGGATTTCCTTGTGCGAGAACATGCCCGGCCCGCGATAACCCAAGGTTATCCCGCGAAACCCTTCCGCTATGCTGCCCCCCAAGGCGTGCAGTCGG
>NZ_NPEX01000067.1:0-4342 GCF_003258865.1 Rhodoplanes roseus
GCGATCGTTCCGATCGCTGCCGGCACCTCGGGATATGTCTCATGAAAAAGTGAGCTCGGGAGGAAGAGGGAGCTCGGGAGCTGGCCGCCTCACCACGAGGTCTGCGGCCCGATGCACGAATCCGCGCGCCGTCCTCCCACCAGCTTTACGGGCTGCACACCTTCACGGTCTTGACCGCGCTCTCGGCTTCGGTGCGGGTCGTGTACACCTTGCCGTCGCCGACCACGACCGTGGTCTGAGAGGTCGGCTTCTTGTCGACGATGGTGCACTTCTTGGTCGTGGTGTCCTGAACGACGTAGTACTCCGTCGTCTGAGCGAGCGCGGTGCCGAGTGCAGCGACCGCAACGATCGATCCGATCAGCAGCGACTTCATCGCAATCTCCTCTTCAGCCCCTCCGGGAACAAACAATCCCCTCTCGCGACGGTTCCGCTGAACCACACTGCGGCACACGACCCTTCATTGATCTCATCTAGTGAGACATTCGCGCTGTTTGCTCTCGGGTGGCCCTCCTCCGGACCCTCGGATACCACCGTCGGATGCATGCCATTGCGGCGCAATACGCCGGCCGTTCGACGAGCCGGAACGCCACTCAGGGCCACGTGTTGTTTGGCGTGAGACCGGAGATTTCGAATGAACGATCGGGTCGGCGCCGCCGTGCCACGTGATCACTTACGTCCAGATCGAGTCGTCGATGGCGTTCGGCTCCAGCGACCCCTCACCCGGGCTGCCGGAGCCCGTGTCGGACGGCTCAATTCGGTGGGCCGCCGATGTCTCGGTGTGGTCGGGGAAGTTCGTCCCCGCGTGACGGCACAGGTCGCGACTGGTTCGAACTCTAACAGGACGGAAGGCGCTTCATGAACCACGTGTTGGCCATCATCGGAGTTCTGCTCGCCGTCGCCGTGTTCAGCGCAGGCAAGATCGTCGGCGATATCCAGCCGCATCGGGGCGGAACGGTGCGAGTGCCCGGCATGGCGGCCGTGATGTTCGACGCCGGCGCGAGCGGAAGCATCGGTGCGATCCGGTCGGCATCGGGTGAGTGGTGAGCGGATCTGCGGAGGTGTGTGTGGCGCAGCGGAACTTCGGCTGCACGGGGCCCGCCCGGCACGCGATCACGACACGAAAGACCAGAGCAACAGACGCAGACGAACAAACCCAAGGAACTCGGGTGGGGTCATGACCAACGGAGAAGCTCGATGAAGATCAGGACAGTCATGTGCGCCGTGGCCACCGCTTCGCTGCTCACGGTGGCGGCGACTCCATCGCAGGCGCAGCACTGGGGTCACCGCGGTTGGGGGTGGGGCGGCGGTGCGGCCGTCGGCGCCGGGATCATCGGCGGGCTGGCGCTCGGAGCGGCGCTCTCCACGCCGTCCTACGGCTATGGACCGTCCTACGGCTATGGATATGGACCCGGCTACGGCTCCTGGGGTGGCGGCCCCTACGGCTACGCATCGTGGGACGCTTCTCCGTCCTGGGGCTACCGCTCCACCTACTGGGGCGGCTCGCCGGGCTGGGGCTACGCCAACGCGGCGTGGACCCCGGGCTACTCCACGGGCTACTGGGACGAGGGCCCGAGCTACTACCAGACGAGGCAGGTCCGGCGCTCCTACGCCGTCGCCCCGACCTACGGTGTCCGAACGCAGCGCGCCGTCTACGGGGCGCGCATCCAAAGCGCATCCTACGGCATGCGGTCGCGCGACGCCTATGTCGGCACGCGCTCGGACCGCGGCTCCGGCATGGTGTCGGATCGGCAGCGTGCGCCCATCATGGCGCGGGGTGCCGCGCGGGGCGAGACCGTCGGGTCTGGCACCACCGGCATGGGCGGCGGCTCCTGGATGGGCGGCTCCGGCACGATGACCGGGCAGGGCCGCCGCTGAGATCGTCGATCCGGCCAATGATCATCGGCGGCGCTCTCGGGAGACCGAGAGCGCCGCTGATGCAAGCCGTCGATGCCGCGGGCCGGCGCCGACAGGCCGGCTAACGCCCGCTCACCAGCGCCACCACCCGGTCCGCCAGCGCCTCGGCGCTCTCCGCCGCGGTGTCGAGCACGAGGTCGGGCGCTTCAGGGGCTTCGTAGGGAGAATCGACGCCGGTGAAGTTGGCGAGGCGGCCGGCCTTGGCCTTGGCGTAGAGGCCCTTGGGGTCGCGCGTCATGCACAGGTCGAGCGGCGCATCGACGAAGATCTCGACGAACTCGCCGGGCCCGACCCGTTCGCGCACCGCCTGGCGCTCGGCCCGGAACGGCGAGATCAGCGCACACAGCACGATCAGCCCGGCGTCCACCATCAGGGCCGCGACCTCGCCGACGCGGCGGATGTTCTCCACCCGGTCGGCGTCGGTGAAGCCGAGATCGCGGTTGAGGCCGTGGCGGACATTGTCGCCGTCCAGCATGTAGGTGTGCCGGCCGGCCACGTGCAGCCGCTTCTCGACCAGCCGCGCGATGGTCGACTTGCCGGCCCCGGAAAACCCCGTGAACCACAGGATGCAGGGCTTCTGGTGCTTCTGCGCGGCGCGCGCGGTCTTGTCGACCGAGAGCGTCTCCCAATGCAGGTTGGCGGCGCGGCGCAGGCCGAAGTCGATCATGCCGGCCGCGACCGTGTCGTTGGTCTCGCGATCGACCAGCACGAAGGCGCCGGTCGTCCGGTTGTCCGCATAGGCGTCGAAGCCGATCGGCGCCGCGATCGAGAGATTGCACACCGCGATCTCGTTGAGCACCAGCCGGCGCGCCGCGAGCGGCGCCAGCGTGCGCACGTCGATGCGGTGCCGGATCTGCGTCACCGAGGCGGCGACCCAGCGCTGCCCGATGCGCATCAGATAGGACCGGCCCGGCAGCAGCGGATGCTCGCCCATCCACAGGAGATGCGCCTGGATCTGGTCGCCGGTCTCGGCCCGCCGCGCCGCGGCCGCGAGCAGATCGCCGCGCGACACGTCGAGTTCGTCGGCCAGCACCAGCGTCACGGCGTCGCCGGCGCCGGCGCTCTCGCGGTCGCCGTCGGCCGTGACGATGCGGGCGACCGTCGTGCCGACGCCGGACGGCTGCACCACCACGGCGTCGCCGCGCGAGATGCGGCCCGAGGCGACCGTGCCGGCGAGCCCGCGGAAATCCGCGTGCGGCCGCGCGATCCACTGCACCGGCAGGCGAAACGGAGCGGCGGCGAGGTCGCGCTCGACATCGGCCGTCTCCAGCGCGCCGAGCAGCGTCGGCCCGGCATGCCAGGGCGTCGACGGGCTCGCCGCGACGACATTGTCGCCGAAACGCGCCGACACCGGAACGGCCGTCATCGAGGCGAAGCCGAACGGCGCCGCAAAGGCCGTGAAGTCGGCGACGATGCGGTCGAACACGTCTTGCGAGAAGTCGACCAGGTCGATCTTGTTGACGGCCAGCACCACGTGGCGGACCCGGAACAGCGCGCAGATCGCGGCGTGGCGCCGTGTCTGGTCGAGCAGGCCCTTTCGCGCGTCGACCAGCAGCACGGCGAGTTCGGCCGTCGAGGCGGCGGTGGCCATGTTGCGGGTGTACTGCTCGTGGCCGGGCGCATCCATCACCACGAAGGAGCGCCGCGCGGTGGCGAAGAACCGGTACGCCACGTCGATGGTGATGCCCTGCTCGCGCTCCGCCTCCAGCCCGTCGAGCAGCAGCGCGTAGTCGACGTCGCCGCCCGTGGTGCCGAAGCGGCGCGAGTCGCGAACCAGCGCGGCGAGCTGATCGTCGAACACGCGCCGCGAATCGACCAGCAGGCGGCCGATCAGCGTCGACTTGCCGTCGTCGACCGAGCCGCAGGTGAGAAAGCGGAGCTGGCCACGCTCCGGCGCGTCCTGGTCGGGCGCGGACACTCGCGCGATCGCCGGCTCGTCACCGGGGGCGCCCATCAGAAGTAGCCCTCCCGCTTCTTGCGCTCCATCGAGGAGGTCTCGTCGGCGTCGATCAAGCGACCCTGCCGCTCCGACGTGGTGGCGGCCCGCATCTCGGCGACGATCGCGTCGAGCGTCGTCGCGTCCGACTCGATCGCCCCGGTGAGCGGATAGCAGCCGAGCGTGCGGAAGCGCACGCGGCGCATCACCGGCACCTCGCCGGGCCGCAGCGCAAAACGGTCGTCGTCGACGACCAGCAGCATGCCGTCGCGCTCCACCACCGGCCGTTCGGCGGCGAAATAGAGCGGCACCACCGGGATGTCCTCGGCCCGGACATACTCCCACACGTCGCGCTCGGTCCAGTTCGAGAGCGGGAAGACGCGCATCGATTCGCCGGGGGCGAGCCGCGTGTTGTACAGCCGCCACGGCTCCGGTCGCTGGCGGCGCGGCTCCCAGCCGTGGCTCGCCGAGCGCAGCGAGAAGACACGCTCC
>NZ_NPEX01000067.1:4352-25659 GCF_003258865.1 Rhodoplanes roseus
CACGCTCCTTGGCGCGCGAGCGCTCCTCGTCGCGCCGCGCGCCGCCGATCGCGGCGTCGAAGCGGTGCTGCTCCAGCGCCTGCTTGAGCGCCTCGGTCTTCATCACCCGCGTGTGCACGGCGGAGCCGGAGCGGAACGGGTCGATGCCGGCCCGCACGCCCTCCTGGTTCACGTGCACGATCAGGTCGAGCCCGAGCTCCCGCGCGGTGCGATCGCGGAACGCGATCATGTCGCGGAACTTCCAGGTGGTGTCGACATGCAGCAGCGGAAACGGCAGCCGGCCCGGAAAGAACGCCTTCCGCGCGACATGCAGCATCGCGCTCGAGTCCTTGCCGATCGAGTAGAGCATCACGGGACGCTCGAAGGCGGCCGCGACCTCGCGCAGGATCCCGATCGACTCGGCCTCGAGCTGGCGCAGATGGATCGGCAGGGAGGACATGGCGCGTGCGAGAGTGGTGCGGCGGTGAGTGATGCGGGTGGATGTCGCCCGGAGCTATGCCACGACCGCCGCAGCCCCGAAAGGGGCCGACCACCGCGGGCCCGACCTGCAGCTCTCGCATCCAGGGCGCGCCCCGTGCTGCCTTCCCAACGGTGCGGACGGCTCGCTCCCTCCGGCTACCGGTGCCTCCGCCGTGCCGCGCCTCATGGCCACCGATGCGCTGAGCTATGCGGGCCGGCCCCACAGTGGGTGGCCTCGCGGTCGAGAAGCCGCGTCTGGGCCCCGTGCATGGTCCGCTTCAGAAACCTGCCTTCGAGACCGTGAAGCTGCGATGCAGGCTGGCCTTATCGTCCTCTGACAAGCGGGCTCGGGTCACGGCTTGAACTGCTGCATGGCGTGAGCCTGCGCCTTTCCTGATCATTTACCACTGGGCGAGTGCGGCTCGCGCGCGCGTGAAGACCCGCTGGACAACGGCGGCAGTGTCGGTCTAAGAAACTTAACGAACGTTCAGTAAGGATTCAACATGGCTAAAGCCCAGATGCGGGCCACCATTCTGGAAACCGCCTCGCGGCTTTTCGCCTCCAGGGGCTATGCCGCGGTTTCAATGCGCGATGTGGCGACGGAAGTCGGCGTTACGCCGGCCAACTTGTATTACCACTTCTCCGATAAAGAACAGCTGATCCGGGAGGCATTGGTCCATGTCTTTACCGAGAGAACGGCACCGCTTGAGACAGTTCTAGCAGTACCGGTCACTTGCGACCAGAAGCTGGAAACGTTCGTGCTCTGGCTAGTCGGGCTGCTTTGGCAAGACGAGGTCTTTGCAAAGCTTTTATTTCGTGAGTTGCTCGACGGCGATCGCTCTCGTTTGGAACACCTTTCCAGGACAGTCCTCGAGCGTCCATTTGCCCTGATCACGAGCGCGACAGCCGGCTACAACCGACGGGCCGACCCCGTGCTGTCGGCGGTCTCCATCATCGGCATTGTCCTCGGCCACTTCCAGCTGTCGGTGGCGCTCCCGTTCCTACCGGGTGGCCGGAAGGAGCATACCGACCCCGAGGTCGTTTCTCGACACATCCTGACCGTGGTGCGCAGTGCCATTGCCGCGCCTCGCCTCCCCGAGGGAGCCTGAGATGTCACGCCACATCGGCCTGCTGTGTATCGCCTGCCTGCTTGTGCTGACGGGCTGCGAGGAGGAGGCGCCCAAGGCCACCTTCGACCGTCCGCGCCTGCCGTTGCGGATCGCGACGGTGGAGGCGATCGACTTGCCCGACGTCTACAGCGTGCCGGGAACGGTCGTATCCGACGACCGGATCGATCTGTCGTCCCGTGTTGTCGGTTTTATCAAGCGGCTCGACGTTCGAGAAGGACAGCGCGTAGCCAAGGGCGATCTGCTGGTCGAGATCGACCCGGCCGACACCGACGAGGCCATCCGCCAAGCCAAGGCCGGCGTGACCGCCGCGCGCACCGACCTCGAGGACGCCGAACACGACGTCACAAAGTACACCGGCCTCGCCGAGAAGGGCGCGGCATCGGGCGAAGTGCTTCGCAAGGCGGTCGTCCGCCGAGATAGCGCCCGCTCGACGCTCGCCAGGAGCGAGGCCGCGCTGGCGGCGGCGGAAGCGCAGAGGGCCTACGCGTCTATCCCGAGCCCGGTCGACGGTGTGGTGGTGATCCGCCACAAGCAGCAAGGCGATCTGGCGACGGCCGGCACGCCGCTCCTAACCATCGAGTCGCGCCAGCGCCTCCTGTTCAAGGTCTATGTCGCCGAGGGCCAGCTCTCGCGACTAAAGCTGTCGATGCCGGCTTCCGTGCGGATCGATGCGCTACCAGGCCAAGTTATCGAGGGCACCATCCAGCGCATTGTGCCCTCCGGCGACCCGGTCACGCGCCGCTTCGAGGTCTCCGTCGCGGTGCCGCCCGATCCTGCTCTGATGCCGGGCATGTTTGGCCGCGCTGAGATCGTTTTCGGAAGCACGTCCGGGATCATCATTCCTCTCCAGGCCAAAGTCCAACGCGGTGGCCTCGACGGCATCTACGTCGTGGGCAGCGACAACCTCGCCCGCTTCCGATGGTTGCGGTTGGGCCGCCAGAGAGACGGTTTCGTCGAGGTGACCGCCGGGCTTTCGCAAGGCGAAGCCATCGTCGTGGTGCCGACGACGGCGCTCCGCGAGGGCGCCGTCGTCACGGCAGTCTGCGACACGTGCCGCGGGCGCACGAGCCATGACTGACGCTCCGCTCAATCTCGCCGGTCGACTGGCCCGAACCTTCATCGTCTCCAAGCTCACCGGCGTCATCATTATGGCTATCGCGGCGCTTGGAGCGGCCGCTGTCATGATGACGCCCCGGGAGGAGAACCCGCAGATCCTGGTGCCCGGCGCGGTGGTTCAGGTCGCTCTGCCGGGAGCATCGGCTGCGGAGGTCGAGGAACTGGTCGTCACCCCACTCGAAGGCATCCTCAGCGAGATGACCGGGGTGGATCACACGTACGGCGTTGCCCAGACCGGCGCAGGCTCCGTCCAAGTGATGTTCAAAGTCGGCCAGCCCAAGGAAGAGTCGCTCGTGCGGCTCTACGATCGCGTGATGGCGAATCTCGGCAGGCTGCCGAGCGACGTCGGCTCGCCCCAAATCAAATCCGTCGACGCCGACGACGTCCCGATCGTGACGATGACCCTGGCATCGTCCCATTACGACGACTATGCGCTAAAGCGGTTGGCCGACCGCATGGCCGAGCGCCTGCGCAGTCTGGAAAATGTCTCGGTGGTGAGCGTGCGTGGCGGCCGCGATCGCGAGATCTCGATCGAGCTCGATCCCGAGCGCCTGCAGGCTTTCGGAGTGACGTTGAGTCAGGTCTCTGCGGCGTTCGCGTCGAGCAACCTGTCGGCTCCGCTGCAGTCCATGGTCAATGCCGGTCAGGTGCAGGCCGTCCGGCTGCACGGCTTCCTCACGTCCGTCGAGGACGTCCGCAGCCAGATCGTCGCGATCCAGGGCCAACGGGCGATCTATGTCGGCGACATAGCCCAGGTCACCGACGGTCCGCGGACCGTAGTCGAGACCCTGAGCCGGTTCGCGTATGGCCCGGCCGACCCGCACTTTGCTGCCGGCGGCGAGATGCCAGCCGTCACCCTTGCTGTGGCCAAGAAGAAGGGCGCCAACGCAGTGGTGGTCGCGGACGCCGTCCAGGACCGCATTGCGCGGATGAAGTCCTCGATGCTGCCAGCCGACGTCGACGTGGTGGTGACACGCGACGACGGCCAGAAGGCCAACGACGCGGTGAACACGCTGATTGAGCACCTCGGAATCGCCATCGCCACGGTGAGTCTTGTGCTCGTACTGTTCCTTGGCTGGCGGGAAGCGATCATTGTCACCGTCACCATCCCGCTCATCCTGTTCGTCACCCTGGCCGCGGATCTCTTCGGCGGCGTCACCATCAACCGCGTCACCCTGTTTGCGCTGATCCTGTCGCTCGGCCTCCTGGTCGACGCCGCGATCGTGGTGATCGAGAACATTCACCGCCACTACGGTTCGCCGCAAGGCGGCGACAAGGAGGCAGCGACGGTCGCCGCAACCAATGAGATCGGCAGCGCGACCAATCTCGCCACCCTTGGCGTGATGCTGGTGTTCTCCTCGCTGTTCCTGGTCACCGGCATGGCCGGGCAGTACTTTTATCCGATCGCATTCAATGTGCCGATCGCCATGGCCGCCTCCGTGGTGGTGGCCTACATCGTCACGCCCTGGGCGGCCAACCGCTGGCTCACCCGCGGCGATCATGCGTCGGGTGACGAGCACGGGTCATCGCCCGACGCGCTCCAGCGCCTCTACGCCCGTCTGCTGACACCGCTCCAGACGCAGTTCGGAGCCCGCCGGGCGTTCGCGGCGGTGATCGCCGTGGCGATGAGCGCGTCGGTCCTCCAGGGGGCGTGGCAGTTCGTCCGGCCGGTTGGCATGACAGGACCGACGCCGCCGCTGGGCGTGGCGCTCGGCTTCCTGCCGAAAGATAACAAGAACACCTTCAACATCGTCGTCGCCATGGCGGAGACCACGGCGATCGAAGAGACCGATCGGCTGGTGCGCCAGATCGGCGGACTGCTCGCAGAGGAACCCGCCGTCGCCAACTGGCAGAGCTGGCTGGGGCAGGCGGGCGTCGCCGACTTCAACGCCCTTCTGCGCGGCACGGCCGACCGGCAGGGCAGCTATGTTGCTGAGATCCGGGTGAACCTCGTCGACAGACATTCCCGCTCGGCGAGTTCGATCGAGATCGTCCGTGACCTGCGGCCCAAGGTGGACGAGGTCCGTGCCCGTTTTCCCGGGGCCCGCATCCAGCTCGTCGAAGATCCGCCAGCGATGCCGGTCCGCGCGACCGTCCTGGCCGAGGTCCACGGGCCGGATCCTGCCGGCGTGAAAACCATGGCCGACGACGTGTATCGCGCCTTTGCCGACAGCTACGACATGGTCGACCTGTCGTACAGCGAGCCGGTCGACATGCCCGAGCACCGCATAGTGCCGGACAAGGAGAAGGCGGCGCTGTCGCAGGTCTCGGTGGCCCAGATCGGCCAAGCGCTCCAGTTCGTCTATGGCGGTGCCGTGATAAGCCGCGTCCATTCGCCCGGCGAAAAGAACACCGTCCCCGTGCGGGCGTTCGTGCCGCGACGGCACGAGGTCGATCCGATCCACCTCGACCGTGTTTTCGTCGCCAATTCCACCGGGCAGCCGGTGCCGGTGTCCGAGCTGGTCAAGGTCGTGCCATCGCAGGCCGATCGTCCGATTCAGCACAAAGACAACGAACGCGTGGCTTTTGTCGGCGGGGATCTGTCGCACTCGGCGCCGATCTATTCCGTGCTCGATCTCGACCGGCGGCTCGACGGCATCAAGGCCCCGGACGGGCGGCTGCTCCGAACCGGCAACCTGACTTTCAAAAAGCAGGTGCCGGACGTGATTGACGGCTATCAGCTCCTGTGGGACGGCGAGATGCGCATCACGCTTGACGTCTACCGCGACATGCTGGGTGCGCTCGGCGTCGCCCTGGCGGTGATCTTCCTGTTGCTCGTCGCCTACTACCGCTCGTTCGTGGTGCCGCTGATCGCCATGTCGGCCGTACCGCTGGGTATCATCGGTATCCTGCCCGGGCACTGGCTGGTCGGCTCGGACTTCTCCGCCACCTCGATCGTCGGCATCATCGCGTTGTCCGGCGTCGTCATCCGCAACTCGCTGCTGATCATCGACTTCATCCAGGACCATCTGAGCCAGGGCGTCCCGCTCGAAGAAGCCGTTCGTCAGGCCGGCGCGACCCGGCTGCGCCCGATCCTGCTCACTACGCTCGCCATTGTGCTGGGGTCTGCCGTGATGGTGAAGGATCCCGTATTCGGCGGGCTCGCGATTTCGCTGATCTTCGGGACGGTGGTATCGACGGCACTCACGGTCTTCGTGGTGCCAATTCTGTTCCAGCTCCATGGGATGCGAGCGGCCGGCAGAACGCCACCCCTCCTCGCCACTGCGCCCGAGGACGCCGGGCCTCAAGGCCTGACGCTCTGATCTTCTTCATCCGCCAGCAATCGGTAGGTCATCGATGCTTACGATACATCACCTCTATCGCTCTCGTTCGGAACGGCTCTTGTTCCTCGTTCACACACTGGACATCGACCATAGGGTGGTCGCTTATCACCGCCATCCTGAGACGATGCTAGCGCCGGCCGAGCTGACCGCGGTGCATCCACTCGGCTCCGCACCGGTGCTCGTGGACGGGGCCGCGGTGATCGCCGAGTCAGGCGCAGCGGTCATTTATCTCGCGGAGACCTACGGCGGAGGGCGCCTCGTGCCCCGAACCGGCTCGACTGAGCGCGAACGGTGCTTCGAATGGATCCACTTCAACGAGGGGACCTTGATGACGTGGCTCAACACGTTGATGCTGTTGACCTGGGCCGGTGCGGAGGAGAGCGATCAGTTTGCCTTCGTAACACGCCGTGTTGCCAAGCTCGCCAGTTATCTCGACCTTATCTTGCGTGAGCAGGTATTTCTCTGCGGCGCGGAGCTCACTATCGCAGACGTGATGACCGCGTTCACACTTGACTTTATGTCGAATCGAACCTTCCCGGACTTGGCTCTGTTTCGCATTCCCGGGTTGGATGAATTGGTGGCGCTCCGCGCATATGCCGATCGCCTTCGCCGGCAGCCCGGCTACGTATATAGCCAGCGGCAGGGCTTCTGACACGACCTGCCGGCGCGGACGAGCGGGTTTTCGACGGTCGGGAAAAGGCGAGAGGGCCGCGACGAAAACGCACCTTTAAAGCGGCCTCTTTGTCACGGGACTGCTATCCAACTGCCCTCAAGCCGCCCCCTGGTGCCGTTCTCGAGCACCCTGATCACCCCGGACCAACAGCAACCCCGAGCGCCCCTGCAATCGCCCTCGGGCGATTGCCCCGAGGCCAGCATGACGCAGGTCGCCCCTCATCCAGGGGCGTGGATCGAAAACATCTGGCCGTAGGCATCGACGTCAGATCTCGTGTCAGCTTCCACAGCGCCACGGTCGACGCGAAAATCATCAGCCAAAATTGCGCGAGGTTCGAGCGTCGGCTTCGGCACGGTGCCGGCGTGGGACGAGGCGGTTCGCCTCACCCTTGGAAACGCCAAATTCGCCGTCGTTCAACCATCTCCACGCCTGATTTTCGATGAGCGCACCAGCGTGCCGGCTGCGAATGGCGAACGTCGGGTCAACGCCTACCTCATCGAAGATGGTCCGCAACCAACGTTCGTCGTCGAGCGGGCCGTCGGAGAACAGCCCTACCCGCCAGCGCTTCGTTCATGCGTCTTGCGATGACGCGGCCGGCCGGCTGGCCGCAACGTGTTAGTGGTGCGTGATCTTGTGCAATTTCTGCGCATCGGGACCAGACCGGCCCGAGGTCCTAATGCGCCAGCGCTTCACGGGGCCGCCGGAGATCAGCGCCTATGTCGATCAAGACGATCCCGCGACGGGCGAGACCGCGGTGTTCGCCGACGGCTTCGACAGGCCGAACGGAATGCGTTCTCGCCAGACGAGGCGGTGATCTATATTACCGATTCGGGAGCCATCCAGGCCGGGCACCTACTTCGTCGACCGCTCGATCGTCGCAGCGATCGGCCGGCGCGTTCGCTGTCGAGGGAGTGCCGCTCGTCGAAGCAGGCCATCCGCGGCGGCGCAGCGATCCGTCCGCCGCCTGCGAGCCGCTTGCAAATCGGCCCCGGGTGCGACTAGGTCAGGCGCTTCAGGCCCCCGGAGCGTTCGATGCGTCTGTCCGTGATCATTCCCGTCTACAACGAGCGCGCGACGCTTGGACGGGTCGTGGCTGCGGTGACGCGCGCCCTGCCCGGTGTGGAGAAGGAGATCCTGATCGTCGACGACGGCTCACGGGACGGCACGACCGAATGGCTGAAGGTGAATTTCCCGAACGGGGAATGCTCCGCGACGACGGTCTCGCTCGACGACCGTGGCCAGCTGAGCTTCTGCCGACAGGCCGATGGTGCATCGACCACGTTTCGTCCGATCTACAGGACGGAAAATGGAGGAAAAGGCGCGGCGCTTCGCGATGGATTCGCGCGTGTGACCGGGGACGTCGCCGTCATCCAGGACGCCGACCTGGAGTATCAGCCGGAAGACTGGACCGCCATGTTCGATCTGATCGCCCGGCGGAAGGTGGCCGATGTCGTTTACGGCTCGCGCTTTTGCGGCGGTCGGAGCGGCTCGCCCTATCTTCGACACTACCTCGGGAATCGGCTCATCTCGTTCCTCTTCAACACGCTCTATGACCAGGCGCTGTCCGACATCGAAGTCTGCTACAAGATGATGACCGTGTCGGTCCTGCGCTCGCTCGTCCTCAGCTCGAACGACTTCGGAATCGAGATCGAGATCAGCGCCGGCATCGCCCGACGGGCTGGGCTTCGCATCCACGAGACCGGCATCTCCTATGCCGGCAGAAGCTACGCGGAGGGGAAGAAGATCGGCTGGCACGACGGCGTGAAAGCGCTTTGGTATCTGCTGAAATTCCGGTTCTCGCGAGCCGTCGCCGCTCCGGAGGCGCGGTGCCCCTCCATGCATCGATAAGCCGATTGCAGGTCTGAACAACGCGGTCATGACAAGCTCAGTGTCGCCGGGCGACGAGGGGGATTCGGCGGGCAGCCGAGAGCGAGAGCCCGGAGGGGCGCCGCGCCGGCGCCGCGATCTGTGGATCGGTCTGCTGATCGGCCTGCTGTGCCTCGTCGTCTACAACGCCAATCTGCGCTCGATCCCGGCCGCCGACACCTACGGCGCCCGCTATTTGCCGTTCGCGCTGTGGAAGCATCATACGGTCACGCTGGATCCGATCGCCCCCCTGGTGGCGCAGGGGCGCAAGATCGCGAGGCTGCCGGGGTGGACCAACTCGGCCTACTGGATCGTCCGCGGCCGCAACGATCACGCCGTCTCGCTCTATCCGGTGGTCACCCCGGTGGTGGTCGCGCCGCTTTATCTTCCGGCAGTCCTCTATCTCGATGCGCGGGGCTGGGATCCGTGGCGGCTCGATCGCGTCGCACGGGTCATGGAGAAGCTCGTCGCCTCGCTGATGGCCGCCGCCTCGGCCGCGCTGCTCTATCTGTTGCTCCGGCGACGAACCGGCGTCGCCACGGCCGGCCTGCTCACGCTGGCCTACGCGTTCGGGACCACGACCTGGGTGATCAGCAGCCAGGCGCTGTGGACGCACGGGCTCGCCGAACTGCTGATCGTCTCCACGCTGCTCTTGCTCACCGGGCCTTTCACCCCGCGCCGGGCGTTCGCGGTGGGGCTCCTCTGCGGGCTCGTCGCCTGCAATCGCCCACCCGACGTCGTCTTGGCGGCGGCGCTCGGATGCTACGGCCTGTGGTGGGCCGGACGCCGCTGGCCCCTGCTGGTGGCCGGCGGTGCGGGGCCGGTCGCCCTGGTGCTGATCTACAATCTCGGCGTCGCCGGTCACGTGGCCGGCGCCTACGCGCTGGTCGGCAAAGGAACGTTCTTCGAGCACGACCTGCTCTCTGGGCTCGCGGGCTTGCTGGTCAGCCCCACCCGGGGCCTGTTCGTCTTCTCGCCCTTTCTGCTCGTCCTGCTCCTCGGTGGGCTGCAGGTGCTGCGCGATCGCAGACTCTGCGGGCTCACCGTCGCGATCTGCATCGGCGTTGCCCTGCAGCTTCTCCTCTACGCGCCGACCGACTGGAGGCAGGGCGCCTCCTGGGGGCCGCGCTGGCTCACCGACTGCCTGCCGATGCTGATCTGGATGCTGCCGCCGGTGATCGACCGCCTCTCCGGGGCGGGGCGCCTCGCTTTCGGCGTCGCTTGTGCGGTGGCGATGGGCCTCCAGGCGATCGGGGCATTCTGGTACACGGGCGTGAGCGACGCTCCGCTCTACGCCGTCGTCGCGGGACCCGACAAGATGCGAGCGGCGTGGACGCCGGGGAACGCCCCGTTCGTCGCTGAGCTGCGACATCCGCCGGCACCGGCCGAACTGGCCCTGACCTTGCGCGGGCACATCGATGTCGCAGCGGTGAGCGGAGGCGGAGACGCAAGCGGGAGCGGAGACGTCACGACGGGCCGGCGGATCGACGTGGAGGGATGGGCCCTCGGGTCGGGCCGCTCGCCGTCCGAGGTGATCGTGCTGCTCGACGGGCTGCCGGCCGGGTCGACCGGCCACCTCTTCGAGCGACCGGATGTCGTGAAGACCCTCGGCTATACCGAACCGAGCGGATGGCGCGTCACGATCCCGCTGGACGAGCCGATCTCCGGCGAGCGCACCGTTTCGGTCCTCGTGAGAGCGCGAGCCGGGGGCGACCTGCGCTATCTCGGCGAGCGGCGGCTCGCAATGGCGGCGGATCGGACGGCTCCTGTTCGGGAGCATCCCGCCGCCGGTTCGGGCGCGGACGACGACCTCGCGCGGGTCGCACGCACGGCGATCGGCGTCGTCGCGAGTCGCCAGCAGGCGGCCGGCTATTGGCTGACGTCCTTCACGGGAGCGGCGCGTCATCTCCATCCCGGTCGGGAGATGAACACCTATTTGAATGCCGTGATGCTCGACCTCCTCGATCCCGTCGCGACAGCGGCCGGGCTCGTGCCGAACCTCGTCAGGGCGCGAGAGTTCCTGGCCGATCAGATCGAGGCGGACGGCCTGGTTCGCTATCACGGTCGGCCCGACGCCGCGACCATCGGGACGCTCGGCTGCGCCATCACGCCGGACGCCGACGACACGGCGCTGACCTGGAGGGTCGCTCCCGGCGCCGATCCGGAGCGTCTGCGCCTCGCGCTTATGACCCTCGGCCGGTTCCGCACGCCCGACGGTCTCTATCGAACCTGGCTCGCGCCGCGAGACCGATACCAGTGCATCGACCCCGGCCGCGATCCCAACCCGGCCGACGTGGGGATCCAGATGCACGTGCTCATGCTCCTGGCCCAGGCGAATCCGGCGGCGGCGCGCGACCTTTGCACCGCCCTGGGACGGGCCATCGACGACGACAGGATCTGGGTCTACTACCAGCTCGCTCCGCTCCTCCCGCTGCTTCGGCAGGCGGACCTGGAGCGCGTCGGTTGTCCGCTGCGGCTGCCGACGTCCCGATCGCGAACGCTGGTTCCGGGGCAAGAGGTGTGGCTGCTGGCCGCTCGGCTCCTGCAGCGGTTCGCCGAACCGGATGGTCCCGCTCCGCCCTCGAGCGAAGTGCGCGACGTGCTGCACGCCATCGCGATGGACGACTTTTTGTCTTTGCGCAGCGCCCCGCCGCTCGTCTATCACAACGATCTCTCCGCCTCGGTCCGGCGGTACTATTGGTCCGAAGAGCTCGGCTACGCGCTGTGGCTGAGGCTGTATTTCGAAGATCAGCGCCGAGGCTCCGGGGGGACGCGTTGACGTGACGGACGAGAGCAGGACGATCGACGCGGCGTCCGAACCGATAGGGACGCGCGAATCGGGCATGTCCGGCGCGTCGGGGCGGTGGCGGGCGTCCGGACTCTCGCGCGTGTTCGGAATCGTGCGTCCGCTCCTCCGCCTACTGTCCTGCATCCGGTTCGACGAGGTTCTCGTTCTGCAGGGCGCGCCGCTCATCGGCGCCGTCCTCGCCATGGACGGTCTCACGCTCGGCAACATCGCAAAGGTCGCGGTCCTCGTCACCGGAAACTGTTGCCTGGTGGCCCATGTGGTCGTGCTCAACGACTGGTCGGGAATGCACGGGGATCTCAACGACCCCAACCGGGCTGCCGGCGTGTTCATGACGAAGGGTATCGGCCGCACCGAGCTGGGTTGTCTTTGCGTCGCTCTGCTCGGGCTCGCTCTCGCGCTGTTCGGAGCGCTCGGCGCAACGACATTCGTGCTGGCGTCGGCGATCGCCGTCCTGAGCGCGCTCTATTCCGCGCCCGCATTCCACATGAAGGGACTGCCTCTCGCCAATTCGGGCCTGCACCTCTTCGGCGGCTTGCTGCACTTTCTGCTCGGCTATGCGGTGTTCAGTGCGCCCGATATGCGAAGCGTGGCGGTCGGCTGCTTCTTCGCACTCGTCTTCGCAGCCGGTCACCTGACGCACGAGACCCGGGACCGCGAGGCGGACCTGCTCAACGGAATCAGGACCAATGCGGTCTCGTTCGGTCGGACGAACAGTTTTCTCGCCGGGTTCGCCCTCTTCACGATTGCGGACTGTCTGCTGATCGCCCTCGCCGTCCAAGGTGCCGTGCCGCGCATTCTCGCGGGCGTCGCCCTCCTGTACCCGCTGCATCTCTATTGGACGATCCGGGCGTTGCGCGAAGGACTCGGTTTCGAGAGCGTTCGCCGCCTCCAGGGCCGCTATCGGGCGCTTTATGGGGTCATCGGCCTGACGCTGCTCTCCGCCGCGGTGCTCGGCCGCTGAAGCCGGGCTCGGAGCGCGGGGGAGCGGATCCTCGCCCACCTCATTCCAGATCGTGGAGAGCGTGCTCGATCGCCGCCGCGGCGTGGTCGTAGGTGACGTTCTCTCGCACATGTCGAGCCGCCGCTGCACCGACGGTGCGGGCATCCTCTCTGTGGAGGAACACGCGACGCATCTGCTGACGCAGGCTCTCGTAGGACGGTTGAGCCCATTGGAACCCGTCGTAGTAGGGACATCGGGCCTCCGCGTCGACGAGCGTCTCGACCGCGACCGGAAAGCCGACCTCGGAGCTGAAGAACTCCCGCTGTGCACTCCAATCGGTCGCCACGACCGGAAGGCCGCAGGCCATCGCCTCCAGAATGGGAAGTCCCCACCCCTCACCGCGAGTCGGCAGCACGAAGGCGTCACACGATCTGAACAGGACCGGCATCTGATGGGACGGAAGGCGCTGGTTGACCGAGATCACGATCCGTCCGCCGCCAGGCCGCAGACGCAGGACCTCGACCTGGCGCTCGACCGAGACCGAGGGATCGAAATTGGAGACATGGCAGAACAGCACGACGTCCTCGTCTCTCGAGAACTCGTCGCGAAAGGCGCGCAACAGCAACTCGGGGGCCTTGCGCTCGCCCCATTCGAAGATGCTCAGAAAGCGGAAGTCCTCGTTCTTCCGCGGCAGGGCCGGAACGTCGGGATGGAAGCTGGTCGGGTCGAATCCGAGCGGCACGACGCGGATCGGCCTCGTCACGCCGGAGGCGCGGAACGTTTCGGCATTGAACCGCGATGGCGTCCATACCTCGTCCATGGCGTTGGCCTGATCCACCCAGCCGCGCGGAATGCCGCCGACCTCCAGCATCGTGAATCCGATGCGGGGTGAGCCGGTGTTGCGGTGGAACGCATCGCCCTGGCAGAACGCGACGTGCGGTGCATGCGGCAGCAGGGGACGCGCGGCAATGTCGTCGACGGCTGCGTTCCCGCTGCTCGACGGCTCGGGGCTCGGCTGTGGGGTGCCGGGACCGTAGGCGTATTGGTAGCCCAGCCGCACGCCGCGCCGCTGCAAAGCCTGCGCGAGGCCCTGCGACGCCGCCGCATACCCGATCGGAAGCTTGAGCGTGGACACCCAGTTGAGCCGGCGATGCCATCGCTCCTCTGTCAGATAGGAGCGCCACTTCTTGATGAACGTCGCGCGGGCAGGCTCGTAGATCGCCGCAAAATCGACCTTGTTGGACCGCGTCGACGTGTTCTCGTCGTGGGTGAGCGTCAACGCGGCGCAGCACACGACCGAGAGCCCCGCCTTGATCACCCGAAAGCAGTAGTCGGTGTCCTCGTAATACGTGAAGTAGCTCGCGTCGAGCAGTCCGACCCGATCGATGGTTCTCCGCGGAAGATACGCGCAGGCGAAGACGACGCCCTCGACGGCTTGATCCTCGTGAGCGCCCTGCCCGACATCCAGCTCGTTCGCGCCGAGCTGAACGCCTCGGAAGCCGTCGAGCGGCATATATGTGCCGGTATGCAGAAGGAGCCCGTTGCCCTGCCGCAACCGGCAGCCGACGATCCCGATACGCCGATCGACATAGGCGCTGTGCTGAAGCTTGGTGATCCAATCCGGATCGTCGACGATGATGTCGTTGTTGATCAGGACGATATCGCGACCGGCATCGACGGACTGGATGCCCTTGTTGACGGCCGCCGGGAAGCCCTGGTTGGTTTCGTTCTCGATCAGCCGTGGCGCCGTCGTGCCGGGCAGGCTCTTGAGCCAATCGACCGTACCGTCGCTGCTCCCGTTGTCGACCCAGACGACCTCGTAATCGCAAAAGCGTGTCACGGGCAGGGAGTCGTAGAGCTTTCGAGACGCCTCGATCGCGTTCCAGCTCACGACGACGATCGAAACGGGACGCCGCACGGCGTCCGACGGTTCCAGCATCGAGAGCTCCTGATCGACACGTGGCGGCTCGACGTGGACCGACATCATCGCCTCGGGCCGTTCTGGTGCCAGCCGGATACGGCGGGGCCGTAGACGACGGCGCGGTCCTCGTTCGACCGATCGGAGAAGGAGTGCAGGAGCCGGCCCACCGCGGAACCGGCGAGATCGTCCGGGGGGCCCGGGCGGATCTCCTCCATGTCGAAGGCGGCATCACCGCCCCTTCGCGCCGCGATGAAGTGCAGCAGCGGGTTCAGCCCGGCGGCAGCGACCTCCGGGCGCAGAGACAGATACTTCGACGTGCTGAAAGACGGGCCTGGATCGCGGCCTTCTGCCGCGCCGGCGGTCAGGTAATGCTCGACCGGATCGACGCCCGCCGTTGCGACATCGGGATAGTTGCTCAGATACCAGGTCGGGTCGAAGAGGCCGGATTGTGCGACGATCCACCGCTCCCGCCGCTCACGAAACGCCCGTTTCAGAAGCCGTTTGGCGGTCCGGAATGTCGGCCACTTGATCAGGCGGCGCAGCCGCCCCCGCCGTCGGAGACGGGTTTGATCGTGGCCGCCGGCGGAAGCCGCGGCCGCTTCGGTCTGCGATCGTCCGGCGGGCGCAGGCGGAGCGGCGTTCCGGGCCTCCTCCGCAGCCCGCAGACGCATGGTGATCACGCCAATCTCACGGTTCAGCTCGTCGACGACCGCCTGCTTCTCCTCCAACCGTCGATTGCTCTCGGCGAGCGCGATGCTCTGCGCCGCGACCCGATCGTCCAGTCCGACGATGTCGGCGCGAAGCGATGCGATATCGCCTTCCAGCGTGGCGACGGATTGCGCCCGATCGAACCCGGTCTCCAGAACGATCGGGAGCCGTTGCCAGATGCGCCCGACCTCCTGTGGCACGCGGCGAGACGTCCCGGACTCGATGATCGACGCGATCGTGTCCCAATGATGGGAGAGCTGCAGGTTCGCGGCGACGACGCCGGGCTCGACGTCGCGCCGACCGACCTTGTCGAGGAACCAGGAGGGCTCGATCCGCTCGGAGTCGGCAAACGCGTGGACGCTCGAAAAGTCCGACAGGATCGCGTACTTGCCCCCGAACGCGTGAGCGGGCCGGAACACCGGAACCCCGAAGCCGAGGGCCGTGACGGACAGATGCAGGCCCTTCCCGACGACCGCCGTCGCGTGCTTGATGATCTCGGCGATGAGGATCGGGTTCGGCCAGGCCGGCAGGTCGATCACGTTCGGCAGATCGGCGCGAATGTGCCCGGCGCCGTCTCCCAGCGCCGGGCCTGTCGGCAGGGCGACGATCTGAAAATCGGCGAAACGCTCCGGATGATCGCGGACCAGCTCGCAGAACGGCTGCAGCCCGGTCGTGGCATGAACGACGATGTAGGGGCCGCGAAGTCCCAGCTGTTCGCACAGTCCGGAGAACGCGGGTGATCGATCGACATGCTCGAGGAGCCGAGCGATGCCGAAGCCCGTATCCGGCACCACTGCGATCTCGGTTTCGCCGGCGAAACCCAGGAGAGCGGATCGAGAGACGTCGTCGCGCATCGCGACGTAGCGGCTCGATCCGATGGCCAGCCGCATGAGCGGCTTCGCCCAATCGGGAACCGGGCCGGCCGCACTCGGAGCGTTCCAGACGACCGGGCGACCCGCCTGAAGGGCGAGCAGGGCGGGAACCAGCCAGTAACCGGTCGGATGATGCACGTCCGCGGCGGGAGAGACGTAGCCGGGCGCGACATCCTTGTCGAAGCGGACAAGGAGGCCGCCGCCGACGATCAAGCCATCCAGATCGTCGACGATGGTCGGAAGCCGCGAGAGCGGCGTCACGTCGTACGGCCAGTGCGGTACGCGCCTGGCGTGGTACGAAAACGGACTGAGGTCGATGGGGCCGAGCCGCCTGGACAGTTCCGCCTCGGCAATCAAGGGGAACAGGAGATCGCCGTAATTCTGCACGTCGAACGTTCCGGTGATGCCGACCCGCAATCGACGAGCGTTCACGCCAAGCTCCATCCGGAATCCGTTTTTTTGCTGAGGGTCTTTCGATCGCTGCGAAGCAGCTTCGGGCCGAGTCTGGGTCGATCAGTCCGATGGGTGAGATAGAGCATTGTATGCACCGCATGCAACCATGGTGCTTGCGTCTCGCGGAAGGATTGAAGAAAGAGCGGTGCCGCACGAACAACCTCTGGCGGATCGCGGCGCAAATCCGGGTTGCGCGATCCTCGATTGCTCGCACATGCTGCATGCCGGCGCAGAACCAGGCCCCGCCGACGAGACCACGCTAGCGAGCGCCGCGCAGACGACTTCGCGTAAATGGCGAGCAATCAGGATGTCGCTCGCCGCCCTGTCGGATTCGGCGTACCCACGCACGCAGACCTCGTTCCGGCCGCTGCCACGCGCCGAAACGCGCGCCCAGGCTGCGGCGTTTGCGGCTCGCGGGTGCCTCTGCATGACGCGGATCAGCCGTCGGTGCCGCATCGAAGCCGAGGCGCGTAAGTAGTGCTGGATGCCGTCGTGTCTATCAGCGGCTGGTTGCGGTGAGGCATGGTGCCAGCGCCGGCGCGACGGTCGACTCCGTGGAATTGAAGCAGCGGCGCCGGTCGGCTGCGGGCGGCCGGCCGATCAGAGCTTCATCACCTCGACGGCTCGGATCAGCACCTCGTCTTGGCCGAATGTTCGTTCCAACGAGCGGCGGTACGTGCCCCACCATTCGCGATCCAGCACCTCGATCATCACCTGAAAGACGACGACGTCGTCGTGCACGATCGTGCTGCCGTCTCGAAAGCTCCCTCGCGCGGGCCCGCGGGAGAACGACGTGACGCCCCCGAACCGGGCGATCATCTCATCGCGGACTTGTTCATAAAGGTGCGCAGAAAACACGACGCCATTGTTGTCCGCCAACGGCAGGAAGAATTCAACGAGGTGCATGCCGTCTCGCCATGGTGCGGAACGTGATGGACCAACGCGGCGCCGCCACCGGGGGGATACTGTGCTCCCAAACCGAGCGAGCCTCATCCGTCATCGTGTACAGAGATCGCGGCTCGGCCGCGAGGGTGAATCGCTCCCATCCTGTAGCCGTCCTGCGTCGGAACCTGAATGGGCACGGCGACCCCAGCGACAGGCCGAATACTCTGTCGAACTGCTTCTTGTCACGGTGCCAGCCGATTCCGGCTCCCGCATCATAGCGAGTGAAAAGGATATGCTCGACCGCACCCTCGGGCAGACGGTTGGCGACCTCGACAGCGTGTGCGACCGGGAGCATCCAATCCGGAAACGGGTCGCCGCGTTCCAACTTCTGCGTCGAGAAGTCGTATCGCCACCCGAAGGAAGCGACGCGGCGCTTGCCTTCGTATGGCCCGAACTGGAACGGTGTCAAAGTCAGATCGCACATCCTGGCGATCAGCTCCTGCTCGATGTCGGGCGTGACGAAGTCGGGCCGGTATTCGAGCCCAGAGGGACCAGCAGGTCGTTCGAAGAGTGCGAGTCGGGACGGCACGTCGTCTCACCCGAGTAGGAGCTTGGAGCCGCAGGCGAAGGCCGGCATGCGAGGTCCGCGTTCCGGTCAGGTCCCGCAGAACGTCTGCCTGACCTCTTCGTCGGGGGTCGGCGGACTCGCATAGTCGGCATATGCGGGCTGATCGTCGTACGGACGAGCCAGTACATGAACGAGCTCGTGGAAGGGTTCGAAGCGCCCGGCTTCCGCGGCGCGGATGACCGCCTCGATGCGGTGGTTACGCGGGATGAACATCGGATTGACGGCGAGCATGGATCTGCGCCGAAGCTCCGGGGGCCGATCGTCTTGCGACAGGCGCTCGCGCCAGCGCTCTGCCCATTCGTCGAACGCCGACGGGTTCGCGAAACGTCCGCGAACATCCGCGTCCCGCCCCGGATCCGCAGCAGCTTCGCCGAGGCTGCGGAACGTGGAGGTGAAATCCGCCTGGTTCTCCGCCATTCGCCTCAGCAGGTCGGCCGCGAGGTCCGCATCGCCGTCCATCTGCGACGCGAGTCCGAGCTTCTGCCTCATTCCCGTGACGTAGGCCTCGTTGAAATGCTCATCGAAGCGCGCGATGGAGGCATTCGCAGCCTCGATCGCCGCGTCCGCACCGTCCGCGATCAGCGGCAGCAACGCCTCGGCAAAACGAGCCAGGTTCCACTTGATCACGGCAGGCTGATGGGCGAACGCATAGCGGCCGACGTGATCGATCGAGCTGAAGACCTTGGCGGGATGGTACGCGTCGAGGAACGCGCAAGGGCCGTAATCGATCGTCTCACCGGAGATCGCCGTATTGTCCGTGTTGAGGACGCCATGAACGAATCCGACCAGGAGCCAACGCGCAGTCAGCCGGGCCAGCGCCGCGACCACGGCGTCGTAGAACACGTGATACGGGTCCGTCGCCTCGCGCGCCTCGGGGTAGTGCCGTGCGATGGCGTAGTCCGCCAGGATACGCAGGCTGTCGACATCGCCACGCGCCGCAAAGTATTGGAACGTGCCGACGCGCAGATGGCTGGATGCGACGCGGGTGAGGACGCCGCCCGGCAGGGGCTGCTCGCGCATCACGGTGTCACCGGTCAGAACCGCCGCCAGGGAGCGCGTCGTCGGGATGCCGAGCGCGGCCATGGCCTCGCTGACGATGTATTCGCGGACAACCGGCCCGACCGCGGCGCGGCCGTCCCCGCCGCGAGAGAAGCGGGTCCGACCAGATCCTTTGAGCTGGATGTCGAAGCGCTTTCCGTCCAGGTCCACGACCTCGCCGAGCAGGATGGCGCGGCCGTCCCCGAGCTGAGGGACGAAGTGTCCGAACTGGTGCCCAGCGTAAGCTTGGGCGATCGGCTCGGCGCCCGGCGTGAGATCGTTGCCGGACAGAACAGCGATGCCTCGCGGGCTTTCGAGAAAGGCCGGATCAATCCGCAGGCGCCGGGCGAGCGCGGCGTTGGCATGCAGGAGCTTCGGAGCCGACGCCGCAGCGGGGCTCACGCGCTCGTAGAAGGCGTCCGGCAGCCGGGCGAACGTGTTGTCGAAGGGAATCGGGACCGCCTCGGCGGCTTCGGAACGGGCGAGCTCTGTCGGGGTCATCGGCTGAAAATCGTTGCTCGTCGAACGAAAAGCAAGGCCCCGAAGCCCCGAAATCGCGGACCGTCATCGCCAATCTGCGGCTTTCCTGGTCCCCGACCCTGGTCCCCGACATGGCCGCGCTCGGCAGCCGTTTTCGGCTCGCGACGCCCGGATCAGATTGGTTGGCTGAAATCCGCGCGCTGCACGACAGCCCGACGCGGCTGTGGCGATGGTCGTGAGGTACAGCCGCTCCGTCGTGCTCTCGGGCGGCGAAGTGGCGGTGCAAAGGAGTGCTTCCACAGAACGCTCCCATTCTCGTTCGCTCGGTCGACTTGCCCACCCCAAACGTGTCGAAAGGCTTCCAGGCCGCCCAAGACTGATAAGCGATGCCGAAGTTCGCCACTGTTTCTCCAGCATATACCTCCGCCGGCCGGCTACCTGACGGGGGACTTAGTATCATCGCGGACCCACGGTTTAGGCAGAACGGATGAGCCGAACCATCACCGATGCAGCGTGAAGGCCTCCACTAGCCGATTTCAACTGTCTGAAGGCACACGTCCTCGCGTTCGTCCGGACATCGAACTCGTCAAGCAACTGAGGCGATCCGGTGAAGACCCGTTGCAGGCGATGTGCGACGTCGGCAGGAAGGCCCTGTCGCTAATCACCCAGGGGTACCTAGGCTCTGGTGCCGAGTCCCACCATGTATTGGCGCTTGAGGAGCATCGCGGTCGAAGGATCAGGGCGCCGGCGGATCGCCGCTAAGCACTACTTCGGCGATAAAGCCCGTTCGACATCGGCGACGGGCTCACCGTCCTGGTCACAAGGTCCAGGTCCAGCAGGTCGTCTTCATCTTGGTTCGCAATGCGATCGAGGCGATGGAGACAAGCCCCCGCCGGGACATCGATTTCCGGGCGGTGACGCACGCCGGTGGGGCATCGCCGATACCGGATCCGGGCTTTCGCCAGCGATCGCCGACCGGTTGTTCATGCCGTTTGCATCGGCCAAGATCCAAGGCATGGACATCGACCTGTCGGTGTGCCGCGACATCTTTGAGGCTCACCAGGGGCGCATTTAGGCGGAACCGAACCTCGGCGGTGGGACCGTGTTCCGCTTCACGCTGCCGGTCGTCACCGAGGATCTGGTCGAGGAGGCTGAACACGCCACGCCGTAGCGTGGAGCTAGGCTCAACGGCAAGTCCGCTGAGCTGGAAGCCGCGAACAGTCCACCGCAACCGGTCAGGAAAGGCGCTCGCCATGGGAGAGAAGGTGTGCGGAGGCCGCTGTCCGGACCCGGCCATCAAGCCGCGAGTTCGAGAGTTGCAGCGATCGTTTCAACACCGCCCGAAACAGTCGTCTCCGTCAAAGATGTAAAATCGGTTTAATTCATCCGCCATAAAAGGCTTGGGATTAAGCCACCATCCGTGGATCCGCCGCAATTGTCTCGCGAGCCCGGGCAAACGCTTGTGCGACGCTGTCGATGTTTCTCTGGACGGAGGACTCTGGGGCCTCGGTTGCGTCAGCTTCCAGGATTCTGGCCAATCCGGACAGTTCCCTCAGACCGAGGCTGGCAGAGGCGCCTTTAAGAGTATGGGCCTCCGTCACAATCCGCTGCCGTTCTGCAGTATTTGAAAGCCTCCGCAGACGCTTGATCCGCGACTCGGTCTCCTGGAGAAACACTCCGATGGTCTCGCGAGTTCCGTCGCTTCCTATTTCCGAGACAAGAGCCTCAAAGACAACCGTGTCGAGGACGGGATCATGAATCGGCTTACCCCGGTCACTCGAGAGCCCGGGGACGTCCCACTCAGGGAGAACACCGCAGGAGGCGCTTACTGCTGAAGCGTCTAGTACTCGGACTATGGCTTCCACCATCTGCTGCTTGCGGACCGGTTTGGCGAGAAACTCGTTCATACCGGCGTCGCGGCACTGCCGAATGTCGGCAGCATAGGTGTTGGCGGTGACTGCAATGATCGTAATTGCTCAGCCCTATGGATGCTGAACTGCCGTCGCGGGCGGCAATTTTCCGAGGGGCATACGGCTCAACGTCGT
>NZ_NPEX01000679.1 GCF_003258865.1 Rhodoplanes roseus
GAATTGCTCGATGCCGCTGCCCTTCAGATCGGATCCTTCCGACTATCGCTGCTCTTCCTGATCCAGGCTGTGCTGCTTCTGAGCGGGCTCTTATGGCTCGCCGTCACCTTCGGCAATTTCGTAGAGCAGCGGCTCGAACGCGCGAGCGATCTGACGCCCACGATCCGCGTGCTTCTTGGAAAAGTCGTCAAATTCGCACTCATCATCGCGGCGGCGGCAACAGCGCTCTCGGCCGTCGGTGTGGACCTGACCGCGCTCACGGTCTTCTCCGGCGCGGTCGGTGTCGGCATAGGCTTCGGCCTCCAGAAAGTCGTGTCGAACTTCATCAGCGGCATGATCATCCTTCTCGACAAGTCGATCAAACCGGGGGACACGATTTCGCTCGGCGA
>NZ_NPEX01000680.1 GCF_003258865.1 Rhodoplanes roseus
CCGTCCTACCTCGCGTTCGTCTCCAAGCTGATCCCTCGGGAGAATTCGGAGAAGAACTACGTTTCGAAGGGCAAACCCGGCCTCAACGAGAATTACGGGGCCCCGTTCGCGGTGAGCCTGAAGCCCTTCACCTCGCCGCTCGGGCTTCCCTGCCAGGCCCCGCCCTGGGGTTACGTCGCGGGCGCCGACCTCACCACGGGCAAGGTCGCCTACATGCACCGAAACGGGACGGTGCGCGATCGCTCGCCCATCCCGCTGCCGTTCAAGATGGGTGTGCCAGACCTCGGGGGCCCGATCCTGACGGCTGGCAATCTCGCCTTCATGAGCGGCTCGCTCGATTATTATGTTCGCGCCTTTGATGCGACGACAGGCAAGCAACTCTGGCGTG
>NZ_NPEX01000681.1 GCF_003258865.1 Rhodoplanes roseus
AGCTCGCGCAGCGAGGCGGCGAGCTGGACGCCCGCATGGCCGGTACCAACGATGATCTGGGTTTCTTCGGACATTTCGAACATTCCTTTCGGCGCTGCTTTTGGCGCACCGTCTGGCGAAGCGCAACGATGCCGTTCTCGTCTCTCCTCAGATAGAGAGGGCTGAGAGGCAATCGCCGGCCATAAGGCGGATCGGCGGCCGGGGGAACCGTTACGGTGTCGCGGGCAAGGGCGCGCGAGACGCGAGGCGCTGCGAGAGGCGAGGCTCGCGACTGCCGCCGGGGTTGGAGGCCCCGACGCACAAATTCGCACATCGTCCGCCGATCAGGCGATCGGCGATTGCCTCACGCGTGATAGTCCCAGACATCGCGGGCAATCTCGATGCATC
>NZ_NPEX01000682.1 GCF_003258865.1 Rhodoplanes roseus
CTCGTGCGCCTCGGCGAGCGAGCCGACGCCCGCCTTGCGCAGCGCCTCGGCGAGCTTTTCGCGCGCCGCCTCGATGGCGCCCGCGTCCTCGGAGGCGGCCGGCGTGATCTCGATCGTGGCGAGGTCGCCGACCGCGATGGCGAGCGGCGTCAGCGCGGCGAGGTCGCGCGTGCCCTCGACCGGCTCGCCCGCGCAGGTGACGCGGCCGGCACCGGCCGGGCCGAGGCTCACCCGCACCCGCGGCGCCTTCGCCTCGGCGCGGCCGCGCGCCGCGTCGAGCGCCTGCATGGCCGTCTCGATCGCCTTGACGGCGTCGGCCGGCACGGCCTGGGTCGTGATCAGTTGGCGGATGCGGGCGATGTTCTCACGCAGGTCCCGGGCGCGGGC
>NZ_NPEX01000683.1 GCF_003258865.1 Rhodoplanes roseus
GTCCAGGGGTCCCGACGACGATGTGGACGCCCTGATCGAGCCTGCGGCGCTCGGCGCGCGGATCCATGCCTCCGACCAGTGTCACAAGGCGGGCGCCGGTTTCGGCAAAGAGCCATGTCAGCTCGTTCGTCACCTGCATGGCGAGTTCGCGCGTCGGTGCCACGATCAGAGCCATCGGCTCACCGGCTTCGGGCAGTTTTTCCTCTTCGCCGAGGAGAGTGGGTGCGAGCGCGAGACAATAGGCGACGGTCTTGCCGGATCCGGTTTGCGCCGAAACGAGCAGGTCGCGGTCGGCCGCTTCAGGTTTAAGGACGGCCGTTTGCACGTCGGTGAGGTCGGTATAGCCACGGCTTTCAAGCGCGGCGGCGAGCGGCACGCTCGTCGT
>NZ_NPEX01000684.1 GCF_003258865.1 Rhodoplanes roseus
GTATTTTCGACTGGATTCCGGGTCCGGCGCTGCGCGCCGTCCCGGAATGACCAATCTCGCAAAGCCCTCGCTGCGGGGACGACGACGATCGGAGGCGGTGCCGGTTGTGTCATCTCGAGCCGAAAGCGGAACGCTCCCCACACTTTTCGTGTGGGAAGCCGCGGCCCTTCTGGGTGTCCATCTGGCGCGCGAGATCGCCAGGACGCTGCACATCGGAACGACGAATGATCTGACCTGGCGCGTCTACGAGCATCGCGGAAAGTTCGTTCCGGGTGCGAGCCCCTGATGGGCCGTCTCTGAACGCCGCTGCGGCCTCTCCTCCGTCGTGCGCCGCGAAGGGGGAAGGTTTTGCACAATCCGTCATTCCGGGGCGCGCCGAAGGCG
>NZ_NPEX01000685.1 GCF_003258865.1 Rhodoplanes roseus
CCGCCCCGGCGGATCGGGCGACCCCGGCCCGACTGTTCCGTCGTCAGGACGGACGAGCCTGCGACGGACACGGACGGGCCGGCGCCATCCCATCGAGAGATGGACCTGCGAGGCGGAACGCGGCGTCCGAGCAGCACCGGTTTCGAGAATCGAGAAGGAACGAGCGTCATGAACGAGTCGCATTACCGCGACAACGAGTGGTGGGTCTGCCCCTACAACAACGCCCCCGAGGTCGTCGCGGCGCGGACGCTGCCCGCGAAGGTCGAGATCCACGACGCCACGTTGCGCGACGGCGAGCAGACGCCCGGCATCGTCATGGACGTCGCCGACAAGGTGGCGATCGCCGAGAAGCTGGCCGAGGTCGGGGTCGAGCGCATCGAGGC
>NZ_NPEX01000686.1 GCF_003258865.1 Rhodoplanes roseus
GACCCGTCCCGCTCCACGAGGGACGTCGACCGGTGACGTCGGGCGGCGGAGCGGGCCGGACTCTTTTTCTGCGCGGCGGTGTCGCGTGCGAAGAGGCCGGCCGCCGGAACTCCCGGGAAATCCGGCCGGCGGATGCGGCGCCTGCGGGTGCGGCTTCGTCGGCCGCGCTCCCGGGGGCGATCGGGGCTCCGCCCTCCGGGCATCACGACCCGGGCGCGAGGAGCATCGCTGAAGAGGTTTTCGGGCCCGGTCGGCCCAAAACTGCAAGCGCGGCCCGAACGCCCAAAATCGCCGCGGTGGAGCGCCGGGAGGCGCGCGCATCGACGCTTCGATGCGCGCTGCGTCCCGTCGGACGCAGACGTTCAGGTGCAGCGCCTCCCGGC
>NZ_NPEX01000687.1 GCF_003258865.1 Rhodoplanes roseus
ACGATAAGAGGCGACAGCGAATTGGGCAGGATGGTCACAACCATCAGCCGGAGCGGGCTTGCGCCCACGACACGTGCCGCCGTGACGTAATCGCGCTGCTTTTCCGCCATTACGGCCGCGCGGGTGAGGCGCACGTAATGTGGCTGCTGCACGATCGCGATGGCGATCATTGCATTCGTCAGGCTGGGGCCGAGGATCGCGACCAGCGCGAGAGCGAGAAGCAGGCTCGGAAAGGCGAGGATGATGTCCATCACCCGCATGACGAGGGTGTCGAACCAGCCGCCGAAAAAGCCGGCGAGGAGCCCGACAATGATTCCGACCACAAGCGCACCAGCCACCACGACGCAGCCGACGAACAACGAAAAGCGGCTGCCGTAGAT
>NZ_NPEX01000688.1 GCF_003258865.1 Rhodoplanes roseus
GTTTACCGTGCTTCTCGCGATTGCGGCCGGGGGAGGCGAGATCGAGCCGCTCCATATCGGCGAGATCTTCCTGCTGGAGGCGGGTGGGGGCGCGCTCCTCGGCTTCGTCGGCGGGTGGATCGCCGTCCGGCTGATGCAATCGATCGACCATTATCCGGTCGAGATCCTCTTAAGCCTCGCGCTGGTGACCGGGCTTTATGCCGTAGCGCTCGCGCTTCACATGTCGGGACCGATCGCCGTCGTCGTGGCAGGCCTCCTCGTCGGCAATCGGGGCCAGCGCACGGCCATGAGCGAGGAGACGAAGACCTATCTGTTTCATTTCTGGGAGGTGATCGACGAGCTTTTGAACTCGGTCCTGTTCCTCCTCATCGGGCTTG
>NZ_NPEX01000068.1 GCF_003258865.1 Rhodoplanes roseus
GGTGGGGAGGGGGGTGAGCCCAGACCGCGGAGCAAGAGAGACACGGACACCAAGCTCATGCCATGCCCCCCAGCCGCAGCTCTCTCGCCGTATCGAGGCCGAGGGGGCCGTGGGTGGCGGCGAGCAGGATGCCGCCGCCGGCGAGATGGGCCTGCATCAGCCCGGCGAGGCGGGCCTGGGAGGCGACGTCGAGGGCCGAAGTGGGCTCGTCCAGCAGCCACACCGGCCGCGCCACCGCGACGAGGCGGGCGATCGACAGCCGGCGCCGCTGGCCGGCCGACAGATAGCCGGCCGGCAGGTCGGCGATGTCTTCCAGCGCGACGGCGTCGAGCGCCGCCTCGAGCGCGCCGCGGTCGCCGCCCAGATAGTCGATCCAGAAGGCGAGGTTCTCGGTGACGGTGAGGGAGGGCTTCAGGGCGTCCTGGTGGCCGAGATAATGGGCCTGCTCGGGCACCGACAGCTCGGGATCACCGCCGTCGAGCACCAGCGTGCCGGCGGCCGGGCGCACCAGGCCGGCGATCAGGCGCAGCAGCGAGCTCTTCCCGGCCCCGTTCGGCCCGACCAGCAGCAGGGCCTCGCCGCCGGCCACCCGGAAGCCCAGCCCGGCGAAGATCTCGCGCTGTCCCCGCACGCAGGCGAGATCGCTTCCGATCAGGTCCATGCCGCTTTCGACCGCCCCGCGGCCGGTGCGTCGCCGGCCTCGTCCCCTGTTGCGCTGTTTAGAATCGCGACGATGTAGCAGAATTCCAAGAAAGCTCTTATAAGCAGCCTCCGTGCCCATCACCCACCAGACGACACCCCGGTGCCGCTGCACAGGCGATCACTATCGCCCCGGGGTGCTCTCGTCGACAGGCATCCGGCTTCCGGCCGGAACGGAACCAGCTTCATGACCGCAATCGACAGCTTCAAATGCACCCGGACCCTCAAGGTCGGCACCAAGAGCTACGTCTATTACAGCCTGCCGGCGGCCGAGAAGAACGGCCTCAAGGGGATCTCGCGCCTGCCCTTCTCGATGAAGGTGCTGCTCGAGAATCTGCTCCGTCACGAGGACGGCCGCTCGGTCACCAAGGACGACATCCTGGCCGTCGCCGCTTGGCTGAAGAAGCGCACCTCGAACCGTGAGATCGCGTTCCGTCCGGCCCGCGTCCTGATGCAGGACTTCACCGGCGTGCCGGCCGTCGTCGACCTCGCGGCGATGCGCGACGCGATGAAGACTCTCGGCGGCGATCCCAAGAAGATCAACCCGCTGGTGCCGGTCGATCTGGTCATCGACCACTCGGTGATCATCAACTATTTCGGCGACAACGACGCGTTCAAGAAGAACGTCGACGAGGAGTACAAGCAGAACCAGGAGCGCTACAAGTTCCTGAAGTGGGCGCAACGCTCCTTCGAGAATTTCCGCGTCGTGCCGCCCGGGACCGGGATCTGCCATCAGGTGAACCTGGAATACCTGTCGCAGACGGTGTGGAGCGCCAAAGGCGAGGCCACCATCGGCGGCAAGACCGTGGCGGCCGAGATCGCCTATCCGGACACGCTGGTCGGCACCGATTCGCACACCACGATGGTCAACGGTCTCTCGGTCCTGGGCTGGGGCGTCGGCGGCATCGAGGCCGAGGCCGCGATGCTGGGCCAGCCCTACTCGATGCTGCTGCCCGAGGTGGTCGGCTTCCGGCTCGACGGCAAGCTCCAGGAGGGCGTCACCGCCACCGACCTGGTGCTCACCGTCACCCAGATGCTGCGCAAGCGCGGCGTGGTCGGCAAGTTCGTCGAGTTCTTCGGCCCCGGCCTCGCCAGCCTGTCGATCGCCGACCGCGCGACGATCGGCAACATGGCGCCCGAATACGGCGCCACCTGCGGCTTCTTCCCGGTCGACGAGGACACGCTGGAGTTCCTGCTCGGCACTAGCCGCGGCGCCCACCGGGTCGCGCTGGTCAAGGCCTATGCCAAGGCGCAGGGCATGTACCGCACCCGCAACACGCCGGATCCGGTGTTCACCGACGTGCTCAAGCTCGACCTCGCCAAGGTCGAGCCGTCGCTCGCCGGGCCGAAGCGGCCGCAGGATCGCGTGCCGCTCAAGAAGGTGAAGGCCGGCTTCGAGGCGGCGCTCGCCGAGGAGTTCGGCAAGGCCGGCGAGATCGGCAAGCGCGTCGAGGTGGACGGCCGCGGCCACGATCTCGGCCATGGCGACGTGGTGATCGCGGCGATCACGTCGTGCACCAACACGTCCAACCCGAGCGTCATGCTGGGCGCCGGCCTGCTCGCCAAGAAGGCCGTCGAGAAGGGCCTCAAGGTGAAGCCCTGGGTGAAGACCTCGCTCGCCCCCGGCTCGCAGGTCGTCGGCGAGTACCTGGCCAAGTCCGGCCTGCAGAAGAGCCTCGACAAGCTCGGCTTCAACCTGGTCGGCTTCGGCTGCACCACCTGCATCGGCAATTCGGGCCCGCTGCCGGCGGAGATCTCGAAGGCCATCAACGAGAACGATCTCGTCGCCGCGGCCGTCCTGTCGGGCAACCGCAACTTCGAGGGCCGGGTCAATCCTGACGTGCGGGCGAACTATCTCGCCTCGCCGCCGCTGGTCGTCGCCTATGCGATCGCCGGCAACATGAACTTCGATCCGGTGAAGACGCCGCTCGGCGTCGACAAGGCCGGCAAGAAGATCTTCCTCAAGGACATCTGGCCGACCAGCAAGGAGATCGCCGCCGCCGTCAAGAAGTCGGTGACCAAGCAGATCTTCACCAAGAAGTACGCCAACGTATTCGAGGGCGACGCCAACTGGAGCAAGATCGCCGTCAAGGGCGGCCTCACCTATGCGTGGGACGGCAAGTCGACCTACGTGCAGAACCCGCCCTACTTCGTCGGCATGGGCAAGGCGCCGGAGGCCACGACCGACATCGTCGAGGCGCGCGTCCTCGGCCTGTTCCTCGACTCGATCACGACCGACCACATCTCGCCGGCCGGCTCCATCAAGGTGACGTCGCCGGCCGGTCAGTACCTGATCGACCACAAGGTGAAGCCGCTCGACTTCAACCAGTACGGGACGCGCCGCGGCAACCACGAGGTGATGATGCGCGGCACCTTCGCCAACATCCGCATCAAGAACCAGATGGTGCCGGGCGTCGAAGGCGGCGTGACGATCCACTACCCGTCGAAGGAGAAGCTGCCGATCTACGACGCGGCGATGCGCTACAAGAGCGAGAACGTTCCGCTCGTGGTGTTCGCCGGCAAGGAATACGGCACCGGCTCGTCGCGCGACTGGGCCGCGAAGGGTACGGCGCTGCTCGGCATCCGGGCCGTGGTGGCGCAGTCCTTCGAGCGCATCCATCGCTCCAACCTGATCGGCATGGGCGTCGTCCCGCTGGTGTTCGAAGAGGGCACCTCGTGGCAGACGCTCGGTCTCAAGGGCGACGAGCGGGTGACGCTGCGCGGGCTCGGCGGCGACCTCAAGCCGCGCCAGGTGCTGGAGGCGGAGATCACCGGCGCCAACGGCAAGGTGAAGAAGGTGCCGCTGATCTGTCGCATCGACACGCTCGACGAGCTCGAATACTTCCGCAACGGCGGCATCCTGCACTACGTGCTGCGCCACCTCGCCGCCTGACGCGGCTTCGGAACGCGAAGCCGCCGCGTTCGCGCGGCGGCTTTTTCGTGTCGGCCCGGCGGCGCGACTCCGGGCGCTACGCGCAAGTACGGCCTCACTGCGAAGTGAGTGGCCGGCGACCGGGGCGGCGTACTATCCAGGCTCGAGGCATCGATTCCCTGCGATGCCGCCTGACGCCTTCGAGGACCCCTCACGGTCCGCGCACCGGACCGACGACCTGCCGCCCCCCGCGGCCGTGTCACCATCAGAGTAGCGAGGTCGAGAATGACGACGAGACGCGCGCAATCGACTGGCGGTCTCGTGCTCGGCCTGGTGGGGGTGGGACTGCTTTGCGGCACGACGCTCTCGCCTGCGCGGGCTGCCGAGCCGGGCGCGCCGACCGCCGCAGCACCGATCCCCTCTGAGGCGCCCGTCACACGGTCCTTGGGCGTTCAGGCTGCGCCGCCGGTGGGCGCACCTCAATTGTCGTCGACGCAGTCCACCGCCGTTCCGGTCTCCTCGCTCGGCAGCCAGGCGCGCGCCGTGGTCGAGTTGTTCACCAGCCAGGGTTGCTCCTCCTGCCCGGCCGCCGATCGCGTGCTGGCCGAGCTGAAGAAGGACCCGACGCTGATCGCCGTCAGCCTCCCGATCACCTACTGGGACTATCTCGGCTGGAAGGACACGCTCGCCGATCCGCGCCACACGGCGCGCCAGACCGCATATTCGCATGCGCGCGGCGACCGCGCCGTCTACACGCCGCAGGTCGTCGTCAATGGCACCACCCATGTGCTCGGCAGCGACAAGGCCGCGATCGAAGGCGCGGTGGCGCGTGGGCGTGGCCGCGCCACGGCTCTATCGATTCCGGTTCGGGTGACGGTCGCCGACGGCAGGGTGTCGGTGAGCGCCGAGGCGGCGCGGCCGGCCGTGGCATCCACCGGGGCTGCGCCGGTCGCCGCGACGACGGGCGAGGTCTGGCTCCTCGGCGTCACCTCCGCGATCGAGGTCGCGGTCGGCCGTGGCGAGAACACCGGCCGCACCATCGTCTACAACAATGTGGTGCGCCGCTGGGTGAAGCTCGGCGATTGGACCGGTGCGACCCGGAGCTGGAGCGTGCCGGTCGGCGAGATCAAGGCCGACAAGGTCGACGCCGTCGCCGTGCTGGTCCAGGGTGGCAGCGCCAAGGCGCCCGGCACCATCTTCGGTGCCGCATTCGAGCGCCTCAACTAGCGCGTCCGAGTTCGTCCGCTGATCGTGCGCCGGTCGCGCCCGCGGGTCCGGCGGAGCCGCGCATGCGCACCTCTGGCCGACGCAGCGAGACCGCAGGGCCCGTCGAAATCTCCGAGCAAAAGAAAAGGGCCGGCAACGCCGGCCCTAAAAAGACTCTTCAAATGAACCAACGGACGGCTCGGCCTTTTTGGCCAAAACCGTCCGCGTGGCGACAGGGTCCGGCCCTTACGAGCCCGGGGGGCTGGGGGGCTGAGGAACCGGTTCTCTTCTCGGACCGGACCCTATGCCAATGCTGTTTGATGCCATTGCGGCTCGACCGGGGCGAGGCCGAAATCCGGCAGTATTATGAAGCGTCTAACGAACGCGTGATCGATCCGTGAGCGAGCGTGACCGGGGCGACCTTTCGGCGCCGTCCTGTGTTGTCGGTCGGGGCCGGATACGGACGCTCCGATCCGCTTGCCCTCGGCCTGCACCGGGGTGATCATGACAGCGCCGTGACCGGTGGCGATCCACGACACCGTCGAACAGGAGGAGCCGCATGAGCCTCGAGCTTGGCGACAGCGATCCAAGCGAGTCCCGCGGGAGCGAGGGAGCGGGCTTCCCCCCGTTCCCGGCCACGCCGTCCCGCGTGACGTTCAACAAGCGCGAGTTGTCCCGCATCCTCGGCCTCTACGGCCGCAAGGTCGCGTCGGGCGAATGGCGCGACTACGCCATCGACTTCCACAAGGACCGCGCCGTCTTCTCGGTGTTCCGCCGCACCGCCGAGGTGCCTCTCTATCGGATCGAGAAGAACCCGAAACTGTCGCGCCGGCAGGGCGCTTGGCGGGTCGTCTCGGCGACCGGGCTGATCGTCAAGGTCGGCCACGAGCTCGACCGCGTGCTGCGTGAGCTCGACAAGGCGAGCCTGCGCGTCGTCTCCTGATCGGCCGCTCGGGTGCGCGGCGCCGTGCGCGCTCCGCCTTCAGGGCGGCGTCGCCATGCCGTCGCCCAGGGCGCGCTGCATCAGCACCGAGCCGAGCCAGCGGTCGAACTTGTATCCGACGCCTTCGAGCGTGCCGACCAGCCGGAAGCCGGCGTCGCGGTGGAGCGCGATCGAGGGGATCTGGCCGGTGTCGCCGATCACCGCGATCATCTGACGGAAGCCGCGCCGCTCGCTCTCGACCAGCAGGCGGAACAGCAGCGCCCGGCCGAGCCCGGCCCGCATCGCAGTCGGCGCCACATAGATCGAATCTTCGACCGTGAACCGGTAGGCGGGCCGCATCCGGTAGGGGCCCGCATAGGCGTAGCCCAGCACGGCGCCCTCGCTCTCGGCCACCAGATAGGGATGGCCGCTCGCCTGTAGCCGCTCGAGCCGGCGCGCCATCTCGGCCTCGTCCGGCGGATCGATCTCGAACGACGCGGTACCGGTGAGGACCGCATGGGCGTAGATCGCCGTGACGGCGGGGATGTCGGCCAGGGTGGCGGGTCGGAACGTCGTGGGCGCGGGCGTCAGGGTCATGGATCGGCAATACCGCCGTTCTTCCGCGTCGTGCAAACGAAAAGGCGCCCGAACGAACTGCGCCAAACGAAAACGCCCCGGCGCGGGCCGGGGCGTCTCGCGATCCGTCGTCGTGCGGCGGCGGCTAGCGGCGGTCGCCGACCAGGCGCAGCAGCATCAGGAACAGGTTGATGAAGTCGAGATAGAGCGACAGCGCGCCCATCACGGCCTTGCGGCCGGCGACGGTGCCGTCGTCGTTCACGTCGTACATCTCCTTGATCTTCTGGGTGTCCCAGGCGGTGAGCCCGGCGAAGATCAGGACGCCGGCGACCGACAGGGCCCAGTCGAGACCGCTCGACTTCAGGAAGATGTTGACGAGGCTCGCGATGATCAGGCCGAACAGGCCCATGATCAGGAACGAGCCCATGCCGGACAGGTCCTTCTGGGTCGTGTAGCCCCACAGGCTGAGCGCGCCGAAGGCGGCGGCCGAGATGAAGAACACCCTGGTGATCGAGGCCGCCGTGTAGACCATGAAGATCGACGCCAGCGACAGGCCGAGCAGGCCCGCATAGACGAAGAACAGCAGCCGGGCCGTCGAGGCTTCCAGCCGGTTGATGCGGAAGCTCAGGAAGAACACGAGGCCGAGCGGCGCCAGCACCAGCACCCACATCAGCGGGCTGCCGAACATCGCCTGGCCGAACGAGGTGAGCCCGGTGATGTTGCCGGCCGCGTCCGTGACCACGGCCATCTGGAAGGTCAGCCACGCCGTGATGCCGGTCAGCGCCACGCCGCCCGCCATGTAGTTGTAGACGGTGATCATGTGGGCGCGCAGGCCCGCATCGACCGCAGCAGCCCGGCCGGCGCCGGGGAAGGCTGCGACATTCCGGTCGAAGTCCGACATCTGTCTCTCCGTGGACCTTGTGAGTCCTGTGGACCTTGCGGGTCCTGGGGACTTGGGAGTCCTGGCGGTGCGCGGACATCCGGGCGCCGCCGATGGACGCTAATCTAGTGCGCGGGCGCGGCCCGCGCCAGGAGGGTGCAACGCCTTGTCGCGGCGAACTAAATACACCGTTGCCGGGGTCCGCAAGGTTACGATTTGGTGAACTGGCGGAAGTCCGGCTCGCGGTGAAACCAGAACTGATAGCCGCCGACACCCTTCTGGGTGGCGACGTCGTGGATCGGCTGGTTGAGCGGAACGATCGGAACCTCCTGCATGCACAGCGTGATGAAGTCGGTCACGGCCTTGACGTATTCGGCCTTGTCCTCGGTGAAGCGGGCGCGATCGATCAGCCGGTCCATCGCCGGGTTCTTGTAGGACGAGATGTTGAAGATCGAGTTGTTGCCGTGCAGGTTCCAGTAAAAATAATACTCCGGGTAATCCAGCCATCCGCTGAATCGGTTTAGCACCAGCGGCAGCTCCTTCTTGTTCAGCGTGGTGCGCCAGTTGGCGCCCGGGATCTTGTCGATCGTGACGCGCACGCCGATCCTGGCGAGGCTCTCCTGGATCAGGATCGCGGTCGGCTCGCCGACCGTGGCGGTGCCGACGTCGAGCGACAGCGTGGTGTCGAGTCCGCCCGAGAACCCCGCTTGAGCCATCAGGGCCTTCGCCTTGTCGATATCGGTCCGGTACGGGAAGGGCTGCGGCCACACCGGCTGCTCGGCGGGGCCCGGGCCGCCATGCATCGGCTTGGCGCGGCCGAAGAATGCGCCCGCCTGGATCTCCTCGTAGGGCACGGCCCAGGCGATCGCCTGGCGCAGCGTCACGTTGTCGAAGGGCGGCTTCGCCGTGTCGAGGGCCAGGTACCAGAGCGCGTTGGGGATCGGCACGCCCGTGACCTTGACCTTGCCCTCCCGGATCATCTGGTCGAAGTCCTTGGGCGGGAAGCCGGTCGAGAGGTCGGCGTCGCCGCGCTCCAGCATGGCGCGGCGGGTGCCCGGGGAGGGCACGTCGCGCGCGACGATGCGGCGGATCTTCGGCAGCGGCCCGCTCTTCCACGCGTCGAAGCGGGTCAGGATCGTCTCGCTGCCGGGCTTCCAGCTCTCCACCTTGTAGGCGCCGCCGCCGGCCTCGTTCTGCTTGAGCCAGGCGAGCGCCCACGGGTCGGAGTCGGTCGCGTGCTTGCGGGCGAGCTCGGAATTGATCACGAACGGGACCACGACCGCGAGATTGAACATCAGCAGCTTGTCCTTGCGGATGAAGTCCACTCGGAAGGTGTGGTCGTCGAGGGCGACGAACTGGTCGCGCTTCTCCAGGCTGCCGGCCGACATCTGAAAGGTCGGGAAGCCGCCGACCGAGACCGAGCGGTCGAACGACCATTTCACATCGCCGGCCGTCACCGGCCGCCCGTCGTGGAAGGTCGCGTCGCGGCGGAGCTTGAACGTGCAGGACATGCCGTCCGAGGCGATCTGCCAGCTCTCGGCGAGCTCCGGCGCGAGCATCTCGCGGTCGTAGGACGGCGTGCCGTCGGGCAGCGTCCTCGTCCCGTAGGTCATCAGGCGGTCGTAGCAGTTCCAGGCCAGCCCGTTCACCGTCTGGTTGGAGCCGACCCCCTGCATGTCGAGGCTGTTGGGCCCGAGCTCCTGCACCACCAGCAGCGTCTCGCTGCGGGCGTTTTGGGCGAAGGCCGAGCCCGCGCCGGCGAGCGCCAGGCCGGCCGCGCCGGTCGCTTGGAGGAACCGACGTCGATCGACCCACGAGCAGATGTCCGTCACGGAAATCCTCCTGCTGTTCCAGAGACCGCGCCGCGCGCTGCCGCGACAGCCAAGCAAGAGCCGTACCGGGGTGCGCTCCGGGCATCAAAAAACCCCGGCGCGAGCCGGGGTTTTTCGAACCTCGCCCAGATGCGACGGACCCGTCTACTCCTCGCGCTGCCCGAGAAGCTGGAGCAGCAGCGTGAAGAGGTTGATGAAGTCGAGGTAGAGCGACAGCGCGCCCATGATGGCGGAGCGCTCCATCACGTCGCCCTCCATCGCGCCGTAGATGTATTCGTTCTTCAGGCGCTGGGTGTCGTAGGCGGTCAGTCCGGCGAACACCAGCACGCCGATGACCGAGATCAGGAACTGCATCATCGTCGAGCCGAGGAAGATGTTCACGACGCTGGCGATGATGATCCCGAACAGGCCCATGATCAGGAACGAGCCCATCCCGGTCAGGTCGCGCTGCGTGGTGTAGCCCCACAGCGACAGCGCGCCGAACGACGCCGCCGTGATGAAGAACACCCGCACCACCGAGGTGTGCGTGAACACCATGAAGATCGAGCCGAGCGACAGGCCGACCAGAGCGGCGTAGATCCAGAAGAGGATCTGCGCCGTCGCCGGACGCATGCGCTCCACCCCGAAGCTCAGGGCGAAGACCAGGCCGAGCGGCGCCAGCATGATCACCCACTTCAGCGGGCTGACGAACACGGTGTAGCCGATCGGGGTCAGATACATGCTGCCGAGGCGCGCCGGGCCTTCGACGCCGCGCACCACGGCCCGGGCGGCAGATGCCGGATCGCCCGTAACCGAGAGCATGTAGATGCCGAGCGCGGCACATCCGGTGATCGCGAGCGCCAGCACCATGTAGTTGTAGACGCGCAGCATGTAGGCGCGCAGCCCGGCGTCGATCGCCGCCGCCTCGGCACGCGGCACCGTCCCGTAGGCCGCCCCAATCGTGTTACGCTCGTAGTCCGACATCGTCGAACCCCCTTCTCGTGTTGTCCGCCACACCGCGGCGTGTCGCCCCGCGGTTCGAGCAAGCTCGATGTGAGCCCACTATATGCGCCCGACCGGCTCGGCGCGTCGGCGACGGATTGTCGCAAAGCTCGAATTTCGCAGGCCGAACCGCGCTTTGTTCAGCGGCGTGTTGTCGCAAAGCGGGGTGGCGAAAGGGTTAAAGGCCCCGCAACACGGCGGCCGGCTTGCGCCCGAGCGCCGAGACGGTGCCGACCAGCCCGCACGCGACCGTGACGGCGAGCGCCCCCAGCGCGGCCGCGATCGTCGGCCCGGCCTGCCAGACGAAAGGCAGGTTCATCAGGCCGGCGACGATCCGCCAGCCGGCCACCGAGCCGGCGAACACGCCGAACAGGACGGCGGCGGCGCCGATCATCAGGTATTCCAGGAGATAGGCGGCGACGAGCTGGCGCCGCGTCGCGCCGAGCGTCTTGAGCACCACGGCGTCGTAGACGCGGTGCCGGTGTCCGGCCGCCAGCGCGCCGGCCAGCACCAGCACGGCCGAGACCAGGGTGATGCCGCTCGCCGCCTGCACGGCCCGCACCAGATTGCCGACCACGCCGGCGACCTGGTCGAGCGCGTCCTTCACGGGCACCGGCGTGATGCCGGGCCAGGTCTGCGCCACCGCATTGAGGAGCGTCGCCTCCTCGGCGGGCGTGCCGCCGTCCGGGAACGTGACGGTGGCGATGTCGGTGTGCGGCGCCCCGGCGAAGGCACCCGGCGAGAACACCAGCACGAAATTGATGCCGAGCGACTGCCAGTCGACGGTGCGGATGTTGCCGATCGTGGCCGTGATGTTGCGCCCGAGCACGTTCACCGTCACGGTGTCGCCGAGCTTCAGCCCGAGCCCGTCGGCGATCTTGCTCTCCAGCGAGAGCAGCGGGGCGCCACGATAGTCGGGGCCCCACCAGGTGCCCTGGATCACCCGCGATCCGGCCGGCACCGTGCCGGCATAGGTGATGCCGCGGTCGCCGTGCAGAGCCCAGCTCGCGTCGGGCTTGATCTTCAGGTCCTCGGCCTTGACGCCGTTCGCCGCGACGATACGACCACGCAGCATCGGCACGCGCTCGAATGCGGCGCCCGGCGCCCGCTCCTTCACCAGCGCGTCGAAGCGCGCCGTCTCGGCACTCGGGATGTCGAGGAAGAAGAACGAAGGCGCGCGCTCCGGCAGGGTCGCGGTGAGCTGCCGGCGCAGATTGCCGTCGACCTCCAGGATGGTGACGAGCAACGCCATGCCGAGGCCGAGCGAAATCACCACGGTCGGGGTCAGCGCGGCCGGCCGGTGGATGTTGGCGACGGCGAGCCGCAGCACCGCCGAGCGGGCCCGAGGCGCCCGGCGCGCGAGCAGCATCACGCCGGAGGCGACCAGCCGCAGCAGGATCAGCACCGCGACGGCCGAGGCGACGAAGGCGGCGGCGATGCGGCGGTCGTAGGACGCCCCGACGGCGAGGGCGGCGAGCGCCAGGGCGGCCACCACGGCGACGGCGATGTAGCGCCGCCGCGGGCGCCGCTGGTCCGGTGTCACGGCGTCGCGGAACAGCGCCGAGACCGGCACGTCGTGGGCGCGGCCCAGCGGCCAGGCCGCGAAGGTGACGGCGGTGAGCAGCCCGTAGAGCAGCGCCAGCGCCAGCACGTCGGCATGCAGCGTCGGCGCCAGCGGCAGCGGCAGGACGGCGCCGAGCGCGCCCGCCAGCGCGTAGGGCAGCACGGCGCCGAGCCCCAGCCCGATCGCGCCGCCGACCGCCGCCAGCAGCAGGATCTGGGCGAAATACAGCGTCACCACCTGGCCGCCGGTGGCGCCGAGCGACTTCAGGGTCGCGATGGTATCGCGCTTGCGGTCGAGATAGTGGCGGGTCGAGTTGGCGACGCCGACGCCGCCGACCAGCAGCGCCGTCAAGCCGACCAGCGTCAGGAACTGGGTGAAGCGGTCGATGTTGCGCTCGAGCTGCGGCGAGGCATTGGCGCTCGCCCGGATGTCCCAGCCGGCGTCGGGGAAGCGGCGGTTCGCCGTCTCGGTCAGCGCCTCCGCGGCACCGGCCGGGTCGGCGCCGGCGAGGCGCAGCCGGTAGATCCAGCGTACCAGGCTGCCGGGCTGCAGCAGCCCGGTCGCCCGCAGCGCTTCCTGGCTCACCATCACGCGCGGCCCGAAGCCGACACCGCCGGCGAGCCGGTCGGGCTCGCGCAGCATGGTGGCGTTGAGCACCAGGGTCGCCGACCCGATCGTCACGCGGGCGCCGCGCTCGAGCCCGAGCCGGGCCAGCAGCAGCGGATCGACGATAGCGCCGTAGGCGTCCCCGTCGCGTGCCAGCAGGCCGGCGAGCGCGGCCGGCGGATCGGTCTCCACCGCGCCGTAGAGTGGATAGGCGGCGTCGACGGACTTCAGCTCCACCAGCGTCGACTTGCCGTCGCCGGTGCGGGCCAGCGCCCGCATCGCGGCGGCTGCGGACAGCTCGCCGGCGCCGGCCAGGAACGCCTGCTCGGCCGGCTCGGCCTCGCGCTGCACGAGCGTGAACGAGATGTCGCCGCCCAGGATGGCGCGGCCCTGCTGCGCCAGCCCCTCGGTGAGGCTGCGCGACAGCGACCCGACGCCCGCGATGGTCATCACGCCGAGCGCCATGCAGGCGATGAACACGCCGAAGCCGCGCAGGCCGCCGCGCAGGTCGCGGGCCGCGATGCGCAGGCCGATGCGCCAGCGCGCGACGGCGCCGGCCGAAGGTTCGGGAGCGGTCGCCGCGACGGCCGTCATGGCGCGGCGATTGCCGGCGCGGCGCTACGGGCGCCCGTCGGGGTGTCGGAATCGATGCGGCCCGAGCGCATCCGCACCACGCGGTCGCAGCGTGCCGCCAGTGAAGCGTCGTGCGTCACCAGAACCAGCGTCATGCCGCGCTCGGCCTGTCCGGCGAACATCAGGTCGACGATGCCGCGCCCGGTCGCCTCGTCGAGATTGCCGGTCGGCTCGTCGGCCACCAGGATCGATGGCGCCGGGGCGAGTGCGCGGGCCAGCGCGACGCGCTGCTGCTCGCCGCCGGAGAGCTGCGAGGGATAGTGGCCGAGCCGCTCGCCGAGTCCGACCGCGACCAACTCGGCCCGCGCGACGTCGAAGGCGTCGCGGTTGCCGGCCAGCTCCAGCGGAACGGCGACGTTCTCCATCGCCGTCATGGTCGGGATCAAGTGGAAGGACTGGAACACGATTCCGATCTTGCGGCCGCGGAAACGGGCCAGCGCATCTTCGTCGAGGGCGCCGAGATCGGTTCCGTCGACCAGGACGGCGCCGGCATCGGGCCGTTCCAGGCCCGCCATCACCATCAGCAGCGTCGATTTGCCCGACCCGGACGGTCCGGTGAGGCCGATCGCTTCGCCACGCCCTATATCAAGCGCGATGTCCTTGAGGATGTGGACCCGCGCCGCGTCCCGGCCGAGGGCGAGATCGACGCCGGCGAGCGAGATGGCGGGTGCAAGGGAGCGAATGATCGTGGAGGTCGGGATCTTGGAGCTGGTGTCGTCCATTGTCGGATCTGTGCTGCGCGAACCGTGGCTGCGGGTGTCGAGGCTGCCGGCCGGCCGCGCCCAGCCGCCGTCGCCGGGGCGACGGCAGTCCCCCTCATATGGGACGCCGGCCCCCCGGGTCCAGCCGCCCGGACGATTCAAGGCGCTGGTGGCCGGGGCCGTGCTGCTCGCCGGTGTGGGTACGACCGGCGCTGCCGGCCAGACCGCGGCGGCGCCGCTACGGATCGTCGCACTGGGGGATTCGCTCGTCGCCGGCTACGGCCTGCCGCCCGGCGACGCCTTTCCGGTGCGGCTGCAGAAGGCGCTGGCGGGCGGCGGGCGCACCGGCCGGCCGGTCGAGATCGTCAATGCCGGCGTGTCGGGCGACACCGCCACGGACGGCCTGTCGCGGCTCGACTGGGCGATCGGCGACGACGTCGACGGCGTCATCGTCGAGCTCGGCGCCAACGACGCGCTACGCGGCATCGATCCGGCCGTTACCCGCAAGGCGCTCGACGAGGTCCTGAAGCGGCTCACCGCGCGGGGATTGCCGGTGCTGCTCGCCGGCATGCTGGCGCCGCCCAATCTCGGGCCGGCCTACAAGGCGGCGTTCGATCCGATCTTTCCGGAGCTGGCGGCGGCCCATGGCACGCTCCTCTACCCGTTCTTCCTCGACGGGGTGGCGGCGGAGCGCGGCCTCAACCAGCCGGACGGGATGCACCCGAACGGCAAGGGCGTCGGCGTCATCGTCGAGCGGATCCTGCCCAAGGTGGAGGAGCTGATCGCCCTTGCAGCGGCGCGGCGCGACCGCAGTTGACGGCGCGGCCGCCCGGTCGTTCATGTGAGGCGTCATGCCGAGACTGTTCACCGCCATCGAGATCCCGGCCGAGATCGGCGAGCGGCTCGCGCTGCTGCGCGGCGGACTGCCGGGCGCCCGCTGGATCGATCCCGAGAACTACCACCTGACGCTGCGCTTCATCGGCGACATCGACGACGCGCTCGCCCGCGACGTCTCCCAGGTCCTGGGCGGGGTGCGCCGTCCCGGCTTCGAGCTGCATCTCGACGGGCTCGACGCCTTCGGCGGCCGCAAGCCGCGCGCCGTGATCGCGGCGGCGCCGGCGACAGCCGCCCTGGTCGAGCTGCAGGCCGAGCACGAACGGCTGATGCGGCGCATCGGTCTCGCCGCCGAGGCCCGCAAGTTCACGCCGCATGTCACGCTGGCGCGGCTGCGCGGGGTTTCGTCGCGCCAGGTGGCGGATTATCTGGCGACCCGGGCGGGCTTCCGAACGCTGCCGTTCCGGGCCGAGCGCTTCGTGCTGATGTCGTCGCGCGCCTCGGTCGGCGGCGGGCCCTATGTGGTCGAGGCGGCCTATCCGCTCGGTGCCGGGTCTACTGACTAGCCCAGACGATGCGGGCGACCCAGAGCACCTCCTCGGTCGCCAGCACGCGGTCCTGGTGCTCGGGATTGAGGGAGCGCAGCTCGAGCGTCTTGGCGGTCTTGCGGCGCAGCTCCTTGGCCATCACCTCGCCCTCGCGGGTCTTCACCACGACGCGGTCGCCCCGGCGGATCGGCGCCGAGGGCGAGACGATGATGACGGTGCCGTCCCGGTAGGCCGGCTGCATCGAGTCGCCGGAGATCTCCAGCGCGTAGGCGTGCTCGTCGCCGACCGCCGGAAAGGCGATCTCGTCCCAGCCCTTGCCGACCGGAAAGCCGCCGTCGTCGAAATAGCCGCCGGTCCCGGCCTCGGCGAAGCCGATCAGCGGCACGGCCTGCTCGGCGGCGCCGTCGGCGTCGGTGATCAGGCGGACGAACTCGTCGATCGTGGTGCCGGTCGCGGCCAGCGACTTCGCCACCGATTCGGTCGATGGCCAGCGGGCCCGGCCGTCCGGCGTGATGCGCTTCGACTTGTTGAAGGTGGTCGGATCGAGGCCGGCCCGCTTGGCGAGCCCGGATGCCGACAGTTTCGCCCGCGCGGCGAGGCGGTCGAGGGCCGTCCAGATCTGGGCATGGGTCAGCATGGGACCTCCTGCGGGAGGCTGGGGGCCGGAGCGGCGGAGTCGGACCAGTATAGGAATTTTAGCCTGGGTCTGCCAAGCGGATTGCGCGCGCCCACGTGCGGCGCGAGCGCTCGGCCGATCTCGCCGATGACGGGAGGCGGCTCAGCGGCCGCCCTTGGCGAGCCGCACGACCAGCCAGATCGGGATCACCAGCACGGCACCGAGCAGGAAGTAGCGCCACAGCCAGACCACCGCGTCGAAGCCCATGTCCCAGATGCTGCGCAGCAGCCGCTCGACGCTCTGGAGGATGTTCCACGGGTCGAGCCCGATCGCCGACATGATGACGCCGACCAGCACGGACAGGAGCACGAGCCGCACCAGGACGGCGCCGGGCGAACCGCCGAGAAACCGTTCGAGATTGCCGGAAGTGCGTTGCTGCATGCCGTCCCCGTATGGAATCGACGGCCGCTGATCCCGATCCTGCATCGTCATCGCATGCGTCCCCGGGCTGGTGCCATCGTCCCGGGACCTTACCACAGCGCCGCCCGGCGCCACCATGCGGCCCTGCGTCGGGCTGGACGTGGTGGTCAGGTCCGGCGCGTTCCCGCGGGTCGCCGGCCGGAGGCACCGGTGGTCGCAGCCGGCCGTCGGGCCGAGGGTCGTGCCCCGGCACGTGCCCATGCCAGCGTCAGCGCGTTCTCCAGCTCCGCGGGGCTCACCGCGGCGAGCGTCACGGTCGTCCAGCCCTGCTCGCCCCAGGCGTTCGGGACCGGCGCGAAAGCATCCGGCGCGACCGTGCATTTCAGCGCCTGCTCGTCAGGCGAGAAGCGCAGATTGGCGGACCCGCCGTCGGCCGCCAGTGTCGCGTAGATGCGCGCCACCTTGAAGGCGCGCCGGTCGCCATGCGCCGCCTCGGCCGTGCCGGCGAGCGACAGGGCGAGCCGCCGGCAGTCCTCCGCCGTGGCCATCAGGCCTGTGCCTGCCACGGATCGTAAGTGCCGACGGTCCACAGATGACCCTCGGGATCTCGGAAGGAGGTGCTGCGCCCGCCATGCGCCTCGTCGCGCGGCGCGACGACGATCTCGGCGGCCGGGGCGTCGCGATACCGCAGGGTGGGGATGACGGTGCTGGCCATGGCGTCTCCTCTCGTTCGATCGTCTCAGCCGAACCGGACGGCGTAGACGGGCGGCAGCGTGTGGCTGACGCAGGTCCAGCGGTCGCCCTGGTCCTCGCTCACCCACAGGCCGCCCGTGGTCGAGCCGATCGCCAGGCGCTCGCCGCCGGGATCCAGCGCCAAAGCGTGGCGGTAGACAACGTCGTAGGCGTGCTTCTGGGGCAGCCCGTCGGTCAGCACCTCGAAGCTCCTGCCGCCGTCGCGGGTCCGGGTCACCACCAGCCGCCCGTCGCGGGGGATGCGCTTCTCGTCCTTGATCTCCGGCACGAACCACGCCGTGTCGGGCTCGTCCGGATGCACGGCGACCGGAAACCCGAAGGTCGACGGGCCAGCCGCGGTGATCTCGGTGAAGCTGTGGCCTTGGTCGGACGAGACGAAGATACCGTTATGGTGCTGTACCCACATGCGCTCCGGCGCCGCGCGGCACTGCACCAGGCAGTGGACGTCCTGGGCGATCGGGTCGCCGGCCTGATCGGGCGGCATGTACTCGGCCCGCATGCCGTGTCCGCGCAACGCCCAGGTGTCGCCGCCGTCGTCGGTCGCCCACACCCCGCCGGTCGACACCGCGATCGACACGCGCCGCGAATCGCGCGGATCGACGCAGATCGAGTGCAGGCCCGGCAGGTCGGCGCCGCCGCCGCCCCATTTCTGCCGGAGCGGATGGTCCCACAGCGAGCGCACCAGCGACCAGCTCGCGCCGTGATCCGTCGACTTGAACAGGCCGCCCGGCAGCGTGCCGCACCAGATCGTGCCCGGCTCGTCGGCGCCGCCCGGCACCAGCGCCCACACCCGCACCGTGCTCCACGGCAGCGGTCGTCCCCACATGTCGAATTCCTCGTGGCCCTCCGGCTTCTCCGGATAGGCCGGCGTCGCGATCTCCTCCCAGCCGCCGGCCGTGGTCGAGCGATGCAGCTTGACGCCGAAATGGCCGTGGTCGAGCGCGGCGTATTGGCGGCCGTCGCGCGGGTCCGTCGTCGCGAGCGTGACGTTGTCGCCGAGGAACGCCACGTCGGCGACGTCCCATCCGTTCGTCGCCCGGGCCACCGTGAACAGGCCCTTGCGGGTGGAAACGAGAAGCGTGTCGCTCATGTCAGCAATCCCCCTGATCAGTTGGTGGTCATTCCGGGGCGGGTCGAAGACCCGAACCCGGAATCCAGCGGCGAAATCGGTCGACTTGGCTGGAGCCCGGAACGACAGCCAGGCGTTCGCGGGACCTCGTCGATCAGCCTCCGGAGAGCGCCTGGAAGACGTGGATCGTGCCGGCCGGGCCCACCGGCTCGGCCAGTCGCGTGCGGTCGCGCACCATGGTGCCGTCGACGAACACGGTCATGTGGCGGCGGAGCGCGCCCTGATCGTCGAGCACGTAGCCGCGCGCCGACGGGTTTTCGGCGAACACCGCGTCCAGCACCTCGCGGACGGTGCTGCCCGGCACATCGGTCTCCGGGCAGGCGACGTGGCGCTGGATGTTCTGCGTGAAGACGACGCGGGGCATGGTCTCAGGCGCTCGCCGCCGCCGGCTCGGTCGGCGCCTGCTCCACGTGAGCCGGATCCATCCACATGATCTCCCAGGTGTGGCCGTCGAGATCGTCGAAGGCGCGGCCGTACATGAAGCCGTAGTCGAGCGGCGGCCGCGGCTCGGTGGCGCCGGCCTTCACGGCGGTGTCGACCAGCGTGTCCACGGCGCCACGGCTTTCGGCCGACAGGCAGGTCAGCACCTCGGTCGTGGTGCGCGCATCGGCGATCGCCTTGCTGGTGAACTGCCTGAACTTCTCGTGGGTGAGCAGCATCGCGCAGATGGTCTCGGAGATCACCAGACAGGCCCCGGTGTCGTCGCTGAACTGCGTGTTGAACGTGTAGCCCAGCGTCTCGAAGAACCGCCTCGATCGTGGCAGATCGGCGACCGGCAGGTTGACGAAGATCATCGTGCTCATCGGGGTTGCTCCAGTGATCGACTCTCTAATCATCGTGAGGAGCGCTCCGGAGGAGCGCGTCTCGAACCATGTGGCCACGGCACGCCGCTCGCTCCCGGGCCGTCCTCGCCCTTCGCGACGCCCGCTTCGCGGGCTCCTCAGGGTGAGGACGGAGTAAGGCGCGTCAACGCCTCACCCGCCCAGCTTCTCGCGCAGGCGATCCTCCTGGGCCCGCAGCTCGGGCGTGAAGGCCTCGCCGAAGTCCTCGACCTCGAAGATCGGCCTGATCTCGACTTCGGTGACCTCGTCGTGCGGGTTGGGGCAGCGCTTCAGCCACGCGACCGCCTCGTCCATCGAGGCGACGTTCCACAGCCAGTAGCCGGCGATCAGCTCCTTGGTCTCGGCGAACGGCCCGTCGATCACGCTGCGCGTGGCACCATCGAAGCGTACGCGCTTGCCCCTGGTCGTCGGATGGAGTCCTTCGCCGGCCAGCATGATGCCGGCCTCGACCAGCGCCTCGTTGTACTTTCCCATCGCGGCGAGCAGCTCGGTCGACGGCATCTCGCCGGCTTCCGACGCCTTGCTCGCCTTGACGATGACCATCACCTTCATGGCAGTCTCCTGTCAGTGAGTTTTGAGAGCGCGGGGGGGCGGACGTTTCTTCACGCCTCGACCAGGACGTCGAAGCCGCCCCAGAACATGCGCTTGCCGTCGAACGGGACGGACTCCTTCGGCATGTCGAAGAGCCGCGGATCGCTCATCACGGCGGCGTTGATGCGGTCGCGCTCCGCCCGCGACGCGTAGACGATCCAGGCGAACACCACGATCTCGTCGGGCTCGAGCTTCACGGCCTGCGGAAACGAGGTGTGGCTGCCGGGCTTCACGTCCTCGGCGATGCACTCGACATAGGCGAGCGCGCCGTGCTCGCGCCAGATCGCGCCGGCCTTGGTCGCGAGGGCGCGGTAGGCGTCCAGCTTCGCCTTCGGAACCGGCAGCACGTAGCTGTCGACATACTTGCCCATCATCTCCATGGGGGTCCTCCCTCTCGTTGCTCGCCATGAAGACGGACGACAAGCCGCAAGCCCGACAGTGGCTCGGAAAAAAATCGAGCAGAGGTAGTTTCAGACGGCCGCGGCCGGTGTCGTGGTCGCAGTTACGTTCAGCCGATCGAGCTGTCGGCGGATATGGGCGGCCTCGGCGGGCGAATGGGCGAGCGCGATGGCGCGGTCGAAGGCGACCCGCGCCTCGCCGGTGCGCCCGAGCTTGTCCAGGAGGGCGCCTTCGAGGCCGTGGAAATAGAAATATCCGGAGAGGGCGTCGCGCAGCGGCGTGATCAGCTCGAGCGCCGGCTGCGGCCCGCGCACCTTCCAGGTGGCGACCGCGCGGTTCAATGACACCACGGGCGAGGGCTGGAGCCGCTCCAGCGCGGCGTACAGGAGCTCGATCTGGGCCCAGTCGGTGTCCTCGGGCCTCTCGGCGCGCGCATGCAGGGCGGCGACGGCGGCCTGGAGCTGATAGACGCCGGGCTGCCCGTGCCGCATCGCCTTGTCGAGCAGCGCCAGCCCTTCGGCGATCATCCGGCGGTCCCAGCGGCTGCGGTCCTGCTCGTCGAGCAGCACGATGTCGCCGCTCGCATCGAGCCTGGCGGCGGCGCGCGAATGCTGCAGCAGCAGCAGCGCCGTCAGGCCCATGATCTCGGGCTCGGTCGGGAACAGGCGCAGCAGCAGCCGCGCCAGCCGGATCGCCTCGTCGCACAGCGGCAGGCGCAGATAGGCGTCGCCGCCGCTCGCCGCGTAGCCTTCGTTGAACAGCAGATAGATCGCCGCTGCCACGGTGGCGACGCGGGCGGCACGGTCCGGCGCGCTCGGCGCTTCGAACGGCACGTCGGCGCTCGCCACCTTGCGCTTGGCGCGGGTGATGCGCTGCTCCATGGCGGCCTCGGTGGTGAGGAACGCCCGGGCGATCTCCTTGACCGACAGGCCGGAGACGATGCGCAGCGCCAGCGCGATCTGCTGCGCGTTGGGCAGGTCCGGATGGCAGCAGACGAACAGGAGGCGAAGAATGTCGTCCCGGTAGTGACTCTCGTCGAGTTCCTCGGCGAGCGCCGCCTCGGCGTCGTCGCGCTCCGACAGCGTCTCCTCGTCGGGCAGCGGCGCCTCGCGCTTGCGGCGCCGCACCGTGTCGATCGCGACGTTGCGGCCGACCATGATCAGCCAGGCGGCGGCGTCGCGCGGCGGGCCGTTCTGCGGCCACGTCTTCAGGGCGCGCAGGCAGGCCTCCTGCAGCGCCTCCTCGGCGGTGTCGAGATCCCGGAAGGCGCGCAGCAATGCGGCCAGCGCCTGCGGTCGCGCCGCTGCGAGAGTCGCACCGAGCCAGCCGACATCCATCAGGCGCTCACTTTCGAAGGGCTGCCGGCCGACGCACCGGCCGGATTGAAGAAGGCGACCGGGCGCAGCTCGTAGGAGCCGCCCGGATTGGCCTCGCCGAGCTCCTTGGCGATGGCGAGCGCCTCGTCGAGCGACGCGCAGTCGACCAGATAGAAGCCGAGGAGCTGCTCCTTGGTCTCGGCGAACGGCCCGTCGATGACCAGCGGCGGATCGCGATCCTTGCGCAACGTGGTCGCCGCCGTGGTCGGCATCAGCCGCGCCACCGGCCCGAGCTTGCCCTGACGCGCGAGGCGCTCCTGGATCGGCGCCAGCCGCGCCATCACGGCATCGTCCTCCTCCTTGCTCCAGGAGCAGACGATGTCTTCTTGGTGGTAGCACAGGATGGCGTAGAGCATCGGGGATCCCTCCGTGGTCCAAGGACGTCGGAGCCTAGCCGAATCCGACACGCGGACAAAAATTTCGATCCGTCATCCCGGGGCGCCGCGAAGCGGCGAGCCTATCCCCCCTTCCGCTTCCCCGTGCGGGCGGAGGCGTCGAGCACGCGGCCGCCGGAGGAGGGGGTCTGTTCGGCGGCATCCAGCATGGTCATCAGGGTGTCGAGCCGGTCGGCTTCGCCGGGCGGCTTGTCGAAGCGCAGCCGGCTGACGCGGGGAAACCGCATCGCGATGCCGGAGCGGTGGCGGGTCGAGCGCTGCAGTCCCTCGAACGCGACCTCGAAGACGAGGCCGGTCTCGGCGTCGTGCGTCACCTCGCGCACCGGGCCGAAGCGGTTGACGGTGTTCTGCCGCACGAAACGGTCGATCTTCAGGAGCTCCTCGTCCGTGAAGCCGAAATAGGCCTTGCCCACCGGCACCAGCTCGTCCCCGGCCTCGCCGGCGCGCCACAGGCCGAACGTGTAGTCGGAATAATAGGACGAGCGCTTGCCGTGGCCGCGCTGGGCGTACATCAGCACGGCGTCGACGATGAACGGGTCGCGCTTCCACTTCCACCACAGACCCTTCGGGCGGCCCGGCAGATAGGGTGCGTCGCGGCGCTTCAGCATCACGCCCTCGATCGCCTCGGCGTCCGGCCCGGCGCCGACGTCCGAGGGATTCGCCCGCGCATGGGCGAGCGCGTCCCAATCGGCGAACGGGATTTCTGCGGAGAGATCGATGCGCGGCTCGCCGAGCGTCTGCACCATCGCGGCGAGGCGGGCGCGGCGCTCCGACAACGGCCTGTCTCTCAGATCCTCGTCGCCCTCGACCAGCAGGTCGTAGGCGCGCAGGTGAGCCGGAAACTCGGTGATCAGCTTCGCCGTCACGGCCTTGCGGTTCAGCCGCTGCTGCAGCACGTTGAACGACTGCACGCGCCCGTCGCGCACGATCAGCAGCTCGCCGTCGACGGCGCCGTCGAAGCTCAGGACCTCGATCAGATCCGGGAACGACGCCGAGATGTCCTCGCCGGTGCGCGAATAGAGCCGCGCCACGCGCCGCCCGTCGGGACAGACGCCGGCCGCCGCCTGCACCCTGATGCCGTCCCATTTCCATTCGGCGATGAAGTCCGCCGGGTCGAGAGCCTTGAAGTCGTCGGCGCCGATGGCGTGCGACAGCATCGGCGGCCGAAAGCTCGCCGGATCCTCGGCCGCCGGCTTGTCGGCGCGACCCTCGAGCCAGGCGAACAGGCTTTCGTAGGGGGGCGACAGGCCGGGCCAGAGAATCTCGATCTCGTCCGGCTCCTTGTCGCCGAGCGCCGCGACCGCGGTCTTGGCCAGCCGCGCCGAGACGCCGATGCGCAAGCCTCCGGTGACGAGCTTCAACAGCGCCCAGCGCCCGGTCTCGTCGAGCCCGTCGAGCCAGTGCGCCAAGGTCCTCGGCAGCTCCGCCTTGCCGAGCGTCTGCAGCGTCGTGATCACGTCGGCGAGGGTGGGAGTGAGGTGAGCGCTGTTGTGGCCGATGAGGGGAGACGCAGCCTCCTCTTCACCCTTCCCTGGAGGGGGAGGGTCGGTCGCCGAAGGCGAGTGGGGTGGGGTGAACGGCCTCTCCGGTGCGTGCGGCTTCACCCCACCCCGGTCGTCCGCTTCGCGGACGCCCGACCCTCCCCCTCCAGGGGAGGGTGGACGAACGCGCGGGGAGGCCGAAGCCGGCCACATCAGCGCCACCGTCTCGGAGAGGTCGCCGACATAGTCGTAGGACATCTCGAACAGCACCGGGTCGGTGCGTTCGGCGATCAGGGTGCGGATCAGGCCCGGCTTGGCGTGCTGGAACGACAGGGCGCCGGTGAGCGCGGCCAGCGCGAAGCCGCGCTCGGGATCCGGCGTGGTGCGGAAATAGTCCGTCATCTGCCGCAGCTTCGCGGTGCGGCCGGGCTCGTAGGCCAGGCGATCGAGCAGGGCGGCGAAGCGGTTCATGCGGGCTCGCCCGTCGCAATGTCCTGATCAGGACCCGCGGTCGCGGACTCCAAAACCTCGACCTCCTCCTCGTCGCCGTAGCCGACCAGATGCAGCGGCTTCGCGCGAAGACCTCGTGTGGAGCACCAGTGCACCAAGGCCTCCTCGGCGCCGTGCGTCAGCCAGATCTCGCGCGCGCCGGTGGCCGGGATGACGCGGGTCAGCCCGTCCCAGTCGCAATGGTCCGAGACGACCAGCGGCAGCTCGACGCCGCGCTGTCGGGCGCGTGCCCGGATGCGCATCCAGCCCGAGGCGAAGCAGGCGATCGGATCCGGGAACCGCCGCGTCCAGCGGTCGCCGAGCGCCGAGGGCGGGCACAGCACCACGGCGCCGGCGAACTCGCCCTTGGTGCCGTCGCGCACCGCGCGCAGATCGCCCAGCTCCAGGCGCGCGGCGTAATAGCCCGTGATCGCCTCCATGGCCCCGTGCAGGAACACCGGCCGGTCGTATCGGGCGGCGCGCAGCAGCGCGATCAGACGCTGCGCCTTGCCGAGCGAGTAGGCGCCGACCAGATGGGCGCGGTCCGGAAACAGCGCGAGCGAGCGCGTCAGCTTGCCGATCTCGGTCGCGATGTCGCCGTGGCGGAACACCGGCAGGCCGAACGTCGCCTCGCTGATGAACACGTCGCACGGCACCAGCTCGAACGGCGCGCAGGTCGGATCCGGCACGTCCTTGTAGTCGCCCGAGGCGACGATCACGAGGCCATCCCGCTCGACGCGGATCTGCGCCGAGCCGAGCACGTGGCCGGCCGGATGGAAGCTCACGGTCGTGCCGTCGATCGCCAGACGCTCGCCGTACCGGACCGCTTGCGTCGTACCGGCGAAATGATCCCCGTAGCGCAGCCGCATCAGGTCGAGCGTCTCGTCCGTCGCCAGGACGGCGCCGTGCCCGGCCCGCGCGTGATCGGAATGCGCATGCGTGATCACGGCCCGTGCCACCGGCCGCAGCGGATCGATGTGGAACCCACCCTCGGGACAGCACAGGCCGGCGGGCGTCGGGACGAGCAGGCTTTCGGGACGCATCCCTGGAAGATAGGCATTTCGGCGAACGATGCGAGAGGAGGCGCGACGGCCTCGCTTCACCTCTCCCCTGCGGGGCTCCTGTGGGGAGGTCGGATCGCGAAGCGATCCGGGTCAGGGGTGCCGCGGCCCCGCCCTGCTACCGCACGTCGACGCCCACCACCTCGGAGACGTGCTTGACGCCGTCGCGATCCAGCAGGTCGAGAAGCCCGCGGGTGATGCGGCGCACCACGCCGGGCCCTTCGTAGACGAGCGCGGTGAGGAGCGCGACCAGCGAGGCGCCTTTGCGGATCTTGGCATAGGCGTCCTCGGCCGAGGACACACCGCCGGAGGCGAACAGCACGAAACGGTTCCGATCCATGCGCCGCCAGCATTCGACGAGGCAGTGGTCGAGCAGCGTGGCGCTGGGCGGCCCCGAGACGGCGCCAGGCCAGCTCTTCCACACCGCCTCGGGCGTCACGAGCCCGGCGGGCCTGGCGCTCGGCAGGTTGAACATCAGGCCGGAGATCTTCGTGTGCCGCCCGACCGTCTCCAGAAGCCGCTCGATCATGGCGACACCGCCGAGCGGCGACACCTTGAGGAACGACGGCCGCGGCGCATAGGGCGTCTCGTCGAGCGCCGTCAGCCAGCCGTCGAGCCGGCCCCGGTCGGCGAAGAAATCGCAGCCGTCGGTGGTGTTCGGGCAGCTCAGGTTGAACATCAGATAGTCGGCGGCCGGGGCCAGCACGGTCGCAGCCTGCATGTATTCGCCGATCAGCGCGTCGTCGGCGATGGGCGGCGCCCCGCGGCCGCGATTCGTGGCGACGATGTTGATGCCGAGCGGCACCGGCAGCCGGGTGCCGGCGAGCCGGTGCGCCACTGCTTCGGCGCCCTCGTTCGGCACCCCGTAGGCCACCACCAGCGCGCGGTCGGCCGGCAGGCGGAACAGCCGCGGCGGCGGATTGCCGGCCGAGGGCTCGGCGGAGACCGAGCCGATCTCGACGAAGCCGAAGCCGAGCCCGGCGAGCGTGCTGACCGCCTCGCCGTTCTTGTCGAAGCCGGCCGAAAGGCCGATCGGGGTGGGAAAGCGCACGCCGCCGGCATCGACCGCGAGCCGGGGATCGTCGACGGCCGTCATGGCCCGCATCAGCCGGGCA
>NZ_NPEX01000689.1 GCF_003258865.1 Rhodoplanes roseus
GCTGCGGGCTCGCTGGCGCTCGGCGTGCCGGCCGAGGGCGCCGGCGGCGCGTCCGGGACGGACGGCGCCTGCGCCTGGACGATCGGGTCGAGACGGGCCGCCGACGGCTCGGACGGATCGTTCGACAGCGCGGCGGCCGGGCTCGCGAGCGCGGCGGCCAGAGCTCCGGCGAAGGCGAGCGAGAGAACGCGGGACGTGTGGCTCATGATCTCGATCCGTGTCGGCACGCGGTGACCTGGGACGGCCTCGATCCGATCCCGCCGCAACCGCGGATCGAACGAGGCCAGTTTCACGTCAAACAGAGCAGTCCAATTGTGTCGTTTTACGGTTGCGGTCGCGGTCCCGGCCATCGCGGCCGGGACGATCCGGTCAGA
>NZ_NPEX01000690.1 GCF_003258865.1 Rhodoplanes roseus
GTCGCGCGCCCGGTGCGCGCCCTCCATCCAGATCTTGGCGATGTCGGTCCGCCGGCGCCAGTGGTCCTGCAGGCAGCGCAGCGGCATGCCGAGGCAGCGCCCCGCCCGCTGGCAGGATTTACGATGGCAGTGCGCCGGCTGGCCGAGCCAGGTGTTGAACCGCGCGATCTCCGCCTCGCTCCGGCTCGGCACAGGGGGGCGCTCGGCCGGGCCCTGCGGCATGACGGTGTCGACCGAGCTGGTCATCGACGGCTCTCCTGGTTGTCGGTGGTCCGGGGTCCGCGGCCGTGCCGCTCTCCCGCATTCCGCTCCGAGACTGGGCAAGAATCGGCGGCTGCAGCTGATGTAGGATTCGTGGCATGACGAATCGCCCG
>NZ_NPEX01000691.1 GCF_003258865.1 Rhodoplanes roseus
CCGTCGGAACGCCGCCCCAGCCCGTGAACTGAAGCACGACCGCGACGATCACGACGAAGGCGAGAGACAGGGGCAAGAACACCTTCCAACCAAGCCGCATCAACTGGTCGTAGCGGTAGCGCGGCACGATCGCCTTCACCATCGAAACCATGAAAAAGACGAAACACAGCTTTAAGGTGAACCAGACGACCCCGGGGATCCAGGTGAACGGCGCGAAGTCGAAGGGCGGCAGCCAACCGCCGAGGAACAGCGTCGTCATCAAGGCGCAGATGACCGTAATCGCCACATATTCCCCGAGCATGAACAGCATGTACGGGGTCGAAGAATATTCGACCATGAAGCCGGCGACGATCTCCGACTCACCTTC
>NZ_NPEX01000692.1 GCF_003258865.1 Rhodoplanes roseus
GCCGACATTGTCGAAGCCGAAGGCCGGAGCCGGATCCTGTGCCTCGATCAAGGGCCTCAGCCGCTCGATATCGCCGGAGAGCGCCGCCTCGTGCAGCGCTTCCCAGGTCTTGCGCACGGGCTCTGGCATCGCCTGCTCGCCCTTCAAGACATCGAGATATTCCGGCACGGCCTTGCCGGGCTCGGCCGCCGCTTGCGGATCTTGAGGTGCGGCCTCTTTCGGCGCTTCGCTCGCCTGGCCGGCTTTCTGGGCCGGCTCCCCGTCCTTCTCCGATCGCGCCTCGGCCGGTGCGGCAGGTTCCGGTGTGGCCTGATCGTCAGACGCCCCCGGCGGAGCATTCTCCGGGCCGGGCGCATCCTGCGCGACG
>NZ_NPEX01000693.1 GCF_003258865.1 Rhodoplanes roseus
TTCCACATGGCCATCACCTGGTGGGACAAGCAGGTCTTCGACGAGATGCCGAAGGTCGTCGAACAGGGCATCAACACCTTCAAGCATTTCATGGCCTATAAGGGCTCCTTGATGGTGAACGACGACGAGATGTTCGCTTCCTTCTCCCGCTGCGCGGAGATCGGGGCGATGCCGCTCGTCCATGCCGAAAACGGCGATGTCGTCGCCTTCCTGCAGCAAAAGCTCCTCGCCGAAGGCAACAACGGTCCGGAAGCGCACGGCTTTTCACGCCCGCCGGAAGTCGAGGGCGAGGCCGCCAACCGCGCCATCATGATCGCCGATCAGGCGGGCGTGCCGCGTTATGTGGTGCATGTCTC
>NZ_NPEX01000694.1 GCF_003258865.1 Rhodoplanes roseus
ATGCGCGGCAGCTTCCAGCGGTAACTCGCTGTCACCGGCTGCCCGACGACGGCCGCCTCCAGCGCGATCGTTGATCGTCCGATCGCCTGCGGGATCACCGTCTCGATGTAGCGGTAGGTGACAGAATAGGTCGACCCGGCTGACGGCTCGGCCCCGTTCGGGCTCCAATCCACCTTGTCTGCCGTGAGCCTGTAATCGGCATTGGCGGCATAGGTGTTGCCACCCTGAGCGACCGACATGATGGCGTAGACCGGTGTGTCAGGCAGGGCGTCGGAACCACCCGCGAGCTGATGGGTGACGCTCTTCGTGACCTCCTTGATCACTGTGACGGTCTGAACGCTGTCGATCGGCCCGTT
>NZ_NPEX01000695.1 GCF_003258865.1 Rhodoplanes roseus
AAGGGCGATCATGGTCGTATTAGGGTGGATCGACGTCCATTTCCGCCATCTGCTATTTGCCCCTGCGACAAGATTCCTCAAGTATTCATGCGGTCATTCACAGTGCCGCCCGCACGTCTCAAGCCACCCTGCGACGCTTGAGAAATTTGCGTGAGAGCAACCAGCAGAGTAGCGAGCAGCATCGCCGCTTTGCGCGGTCGCTCGGCGCATCTCGGCGGATACCGACAGGCCCGTTCTTAGCCGTCTTGACTGTCCGGACACGCGGCATGCACGGCCGCTCTTTCCCCCACTTTAGAATCAACTTACTTCGCGGAGTGCTGTCGCTCTGGCAGCACTTGATCGCTTCGTTCGCCTG
>NZ_NPEX01000696.1 GCF_003258865.1 Rhodoplanes roseus
CCGCCGACCTCGTCACACGAGAGGCCCTCGAAGCGAACCTTCACCTGGCCCTCGCCGGTGTTCGCTTCCAGCGCCGAGACGCACCAGGCGCCGCGCAGCACATAGGAGCGGCCATTGGCGAGATCGGCCTGCACGGTCGCGTCAGTGACGGCCTCGATATCCTCGAGCGACAGCTCGGGAATCAGCGAGACGTCACCCTCGATGAACGGCACCCGGGGCATCTCTTGGTAGCCGTGCACGTAGTCCTGCCCGGCGATGCCCTGCCGGGCGACCGCCGACGGCGAAACCGTGAAGTTGCCGCGCAGCGGGTACTGGTCCCCGTCGACGCGTAGATAGGCGATGCCGGCTAT
>NZ_NPEX01000697.1 GCF_003258865.1 Rhodoplanes roseus
CCCGGAATGACGAAGAGAGCAAGCCGGGAGCAGCGTCGTGGAATCGCTCGGATATCTGATGGACGGGTTCGCGGTGGCGCTCACGGGGCGCAACCTGCTCCTGTGCTTCGTCGGCTGCCTGTGGGGCACGGCGGTGGGCGTGCTGCCCGGGCTCGGCCCGCTCGCCGGCATGGCGCTGTTGCTGCCGCTCACCTTCAAGCTCGATCCGGCCGGCGCCGTGATCATGCGGGCTGAAGTCCAAGATCTTCTCGTTCGCCCGCCTTCGGCCAGATCGTCGGTCGGCACCGACCGTCTCTTAGACGGCCTGCTTCCGCTCGCCGCCGGGAACGTGTTCGGCCATCTCGGGC
>NZ_NPEX01000698.1 GCF_003258865.1 Rhodoplanes roseus
CTGCGCCTGTGGTGGAAAGGCATGCCGCTCTTCCGCCACGAGAAGGCGGCGCAGCGCTACGCTTCCACGATCGTCCTGCCGCATGCCCAAAAGGGAGACAATCCGCAATGAGCCACGCCGAACGCCGGTCCTCATCATGGCCGGCGCTCCCCGCCGCTCTTTGGTCGCGCCTTGCCCGCCAGATCGTCGACCGGATTGCGGTCGGCGAGCTGACACTGCATTTCCCGGACGGCAGCCAGGTGCACGCGGCCGGTGCCGCCGCGGGCCCGCATGCCGTCATGCATATCCATCGCGGCCGGTTTTTTCTGCGCCTTCTCAATTCAGGCGCGATCGGGCTCGCCGAGG
>NZ_NPEX01000069.1 GCF_003258865.1 Rhodoplanes roseus
GGCGGCGCGGCGGAGGCCGCCTCGACGGCCCGCTCGGCGCGTGGCGCAGCCGGGGCGGCGACGGCCGGGCGCGCACCCACCGGCCCGAGGGCATCGCGCGAGGCGGACGTGATCAGGAGCCGGCCTGCACGTCGCGCCTCCAGCACCGAGAGAATCGCGTCGACGATCCCGCCATACCCGGTGCAGCGGCACAGATTGCCGCTCAGCTCGAGGCGCACGCGCGACTCGTCGGCGTCGGGCAGCCGCAGCACGATGTCGCGCGCCGTCACCAGCATGCCGGGCGTGCAGTAGCCGCACTGCAGCGCGTGCTCGCGCGTGAAGGCGTCCCGCAACGCCGCCGTGACGGCGTCGTGCTCCAGCCCTTCGAGGGTCGTCACCTCGGCGCCGTCGCACATCGACGGGAAGGTGATGCAGGAGCGGGCCGGCTCGCCGTCGATCAGGATCGTGCAGGCGCCGCACACGCCCTGCTCGCAGCGCAGATGCGTCGCCGTGAGATTCAGTCTGTCGCGCAACATGTCGGCGAGGTGCATGCGCTCCGGCACCGTCTCCTGGACGGCACGGCCGTTGACAGTGAGGCTTAAGGTCTTCATGACGCGAGAGCCCGAGACGAGGACGCGGCCTGGTCGGCGGCGCGTGACAGCGCCGTGAGATGGAGCGTGCGCTGCGTCTCGCTGTCGACGCCGGCGGCGTCGAGCAGCGGCGCCAGCGCGGCGCGGTCGAGGCTCGCGGCGCTGACCGGCCCGGAGAAGAGCGTGCGGGCGTCCTCGATCACCAGCGGCGGCCCACGCAGGGCGCCGATCGCGACCCGCAGAATCGCGCGCTCCGGATCGTCCAGCACGGCGGCGTTGGCGAGGGCGAACTCGCCGGCCTTTCGGGTGATCTTCACGTAGCTCCAGCGCGCGTCGCGCGACGGCAGCGGCACGCGGATGCGGACCAGGATCTCGCCCGGCGCCAGCGCCGTCTCGAACGCGCTGGTGATCAGATGCGCCACCGGCACGGTGCGTCCGCTGACGCCGTCCGACATGATCACGTCGGCGCCGAGGGCCGCGAGGGCCGTCGGCCAGTCGGCGGCCGGATCGGCGTGGCACAGGCTGCCGCCCACCGTGCCGCGATTGCGCACCGCGCGATACGCCACATGCGCCGCGACCCCGGCCAGCATCGGTACGGCATCGAGGCCGCCGCGCCCGTCCTCCACGGCCGCCGTGGTGACGCAGGCACCGATGACGAGATGATCGACGGTGCGGGATACGGTCGTCAGGTCCGGGATGCCGGTGATGTCGACCAAGAGGCGCGGCCGCGCCAGCCGCAGGTTCAGCATCGGCCCGAGCGACTGGCCGCCGGCCACCAGCTTGGCGTCGGGGTGTCGCACCAGCAGCCGCGAGGCCTCGGCGAGGCTGGCCGGACGGACGGTTTCGAACGCGACCGGCTTCATGCGTCGCCGCCTTTTCGCGCGGCGGCCGCAATCGCTTCGAGAATGCGCTCGGGCCCGAGCGGCACGCCCTGCAACTCGACGCCGAGCGGCCGCAACGCGTCGTTGACGGCCGAGACCAGCGCGGCGGGCGGCCCGATGGCGCCACCCTCGCCGATGCCCTTGGCTCCGAAGGTCGTGTTGGGGGAGGGCGTCTCCATGTGCAGAACGCGGATCTCCGGCACGTCGGCGGCGCCGGGCAGCAGATAGTCGATCAGCGTGGACGCCAGCGGCTGGCCCTGGGCGTCGAACGGCACGGCCTCGAACAGGCCGGTTCCGATGCCCTGCACGGTGCCGCCGCGGATCTGGCCGTCGACGATCATCGGATTGATCAGCACGCCGCCGTCCTCGACCACGACGTAATCGAGAATCTCGACCAGCCCGGTGCCGGGATCGACGGCGACGCAGACCGCATGGGTCGCGTAGCTGAAGGTGCCGCTGTCGCGCTTGGCCCGATAGCCCGCCGTCACCTCCAGGCCGCCGGTGTCGACGCCGGGCGGCAGATGCTGCGGCTGCAGGTACCAGGCGCGCGCCACCTCGGCGAGCGTGACGCTGGCCGACGCGCTCGTCACGCAGCCCTCCGAAACGCTCACGTCGGCCGCGTCGGCCTGCATCAGCCAGGCGCCGATCGTCTTGGCGCGCTCGCCGAGGATGCGGCACGCTTCGGCGACCGCGCCGCCGCCCATCACCATCGAGCGAGAGCCCCAGGTGGCGGTGGAGAACGGCGTGTAGAGCGTGTCGCCCTGCATCACGCGGATGCGCTCGAACGGCACGCCCAGCACCTCGTGCGCGACCTGCGCAAAGGTGGTCTCGTGACCCTGTCCGTGCGAATGCGTGCCGACCCGGATCTCGAGGTCGCCGTCGACGGTGAGGCGGGCGATCGCCTGCTCCCAGCCCGGCACCACCGGACGGCCCCAGCTCGCCAGCACCGTGGTGCCGTGGGCGCCCTGCTCGCAGAAGATCGCGACGCCGACGCCGATCAGCCGGCCGTCCGGCTCGCCGCGCGCCTGGCGCGCCCGGATCGCGTCGAGCCCGATCCCCTCGACGGCGCGGCGCAGCGATTCGGGATAGTCGCCGCCGTCGAAATGCCGGCCCATCACATTGTCGTAGGGCATCTGCTCGGGGCGCACGAGATTGCGCCGCCGCACCTCGTGCGGCTCGACGCCGATCTCGCGGGCGATGCCGTCCATCACGGCCTCGATGGCGAGGCACACGCCGGTGCGGCCGACCCCGCGGTAGGGCAGGATCGGGCACTTGGTGGTGGCGACCGCGGCGGAGCGGCAGCGATAGGCGCGGAAGTCGTAGGGTCCTGGGATCAGGCTCGCCACCATCGAGGCTTCGAGTGCCGCCGAGGTCGGGTAGACCGAATAGGCTCCAGCATCGACATGGGCGACGCAATCGACGCCGAGCAGGCGGCCCTCGCGGGTCGCGTAGCCGGTGACGACGTAGTGATGCTCCCGGCAGTTCGCGTTGGCGGTGAGATGCTCGCGGCAGTCCTCCAGCCAGCGCACCGGATGCCCGAGAGTCTGGGCGAGCCAGCCCAGCACCACCTCCTCGCGGCACAGGAGGCCCTTGTAGCCGAAGCCACCGCCGACATCGGGCGAGATCACCCGCACCGCGCTGTCGGGCAGGCCGAGGCAGTCGGCGACGCCGAGTTGCACGATGTGCGGCATCTGGGTGGCGCTCACCAGAGTGAGGTAGCGCAGTCTCGCATCGAAGAAGGCGAGCGCGCCGCGGCCCTCCATCGGGAACATGCATTGCCGGGCGGTCCGGATCTCGCGGGTGATCTTCAGCGGGGCGGCCAGGACCTCATCGGTCATGCCGCGGTCCTCGACCGTCTCGATGAAGACGTTGTCGCCCCACTCCTCGTGGACCAGCGGCGCGCCGGGGCGGCGGGCCTCCAGCATGTCGGAGACGGCCGGCAGCTCCTCGAGATCGAGCTCCACCTGCTCGGCCAGATCCTCGGCCTCGGCGCGCGTCTCGGCGACGCAGACTGCGACGATCTCGCCGACGAAGCGCAGCTTGCCGGTGGCGAGGATCGGCTCGCTCGACAGCTTGAAGCCCTTGATCGACGTGATGGCGCGCACCGGCTTCACGCCGACCAGATCCGCGGCCGTGAAGACTCGGCCGGCGCAGCCTTCGGGAACGCGGACGCCGCGCAGCCGCGCATGCGCCACCGGGCTGCGCACGAAGGCGACCTCGCGGGTGCCCGGCACGCGCCAGTCGGCCACGTACTGGCCGCGCCCGCGCAGGAAGCGGTCGTCCTCCGTGCGCGGAACCGACGCGCCGACGCCCTTGCCCGACATGCTCACACGCTCCGCAGTTTCAGCCGCGCCATGCCTGAAACATGGGCTTGCCAATCCGCCGCCCGCCGCCCCAGCATCCGCCCCTCTCGCATAGTCGTGCTCGTCCCGCCCCTGGACTCGTCCCATCTATAGGATGACAGTATGTATATGAAGTCCAGGGCGGCCGGTTCGGGCGTCGGGTGCGGCCGGGATCGGCCACCCGTCGACACCCGTCTCGGTCTGTGGAACCTCGGGGCACGGGACTTTGCATGACAGGAACCGGGAGCATGGCGCGAATGGCGGACGCCCCGGCCGACGCAAGACCCGGGCCAGCGGGGACGCCGGCGCTGGCGATCCGCGACGTCCGCAAGCTCTACGGTGACCTCGAGGCGATCCGCAGCGTCTCGCTCGACGTCGCCGACGGCGAGTTCGTCAGCCTGCTCGGCCCCAGCGGCTGCGGCAAGAGCACGCTCCTGATGATCGTGGCCGGCCTCGGCCGCGCCAGCGGCGGCACGGTGGCGATCCACGGCGAGCCGGTGACCGGGCCGCGGCGCGACACCGGGGTGGTGTTCCAGTCACCCGTGCTGCTGCCGTGGCGCAGCGTGCTCGACAACGTCCTGCTGCCGATCGAATTTCAGGGGCTGTCGCGGCAGACCTACGAGCCGCGCGCGCGCGACCTGCTGCGCATGGCGCGCATCGACCAGTTCGCCGACGCGCTGCCGCACCAGCTCTCCGGCGGCATGAAGCAGCGCGCCGCGATCTGTCGCGCCCTGGTGCACGAGCCGGGGCTGTTGCTGATGGACGAGCCGTTCAGCGCGCTCGACGCCATCACGCGCGACGAGATGGGCGTCGAGCTGCTGCGCCTGTGGCAGACCTTCCGCAAGACCGTGGTGTTCGTCACCCACTCGATCCGCGAGGCGGCGTTCCTGTCCGACCGCGTGCTGGTGATGGGGCGGCGTCCGGCCACCATCGTCGAGGAGGTGGCGATCGACCTGCCGCGGCCGCGCCAGATCGCCATGACCGAGGACGAGGCGTTCAATCGCCACGTGCGCCGGCTGCGCCGGGCCATCGAGGCGAACCATGGCTGAACCGTCCTCCTCTCGCCGCGCCGGATCCGCCGGCACCGCCGCGGTCGTCTGGCCCGTGGCCGTCACGGTCGGCCTGCTGGCCGGCTGGGAGCTGATCGTCCGGGCGCTCGGCGTGCGGCCCATCATCCTGCCCGCCCCGTCCGAGATCGTCCGCGTGATGATCGCCCGGCACGAGGTGCTGCTCGACAATCTGTGGCCCTCGCTGACGCTGACCGTGCTGGGCTTCCTGCTCTCGGTCGTCGGCGGCGTCGCGGTGGCGCTGCTGATCACCTATTCGCGAATCTTCCGGCTCGGCTTCTATCCGATCATCGTGGTGTCGCAGGTCGTCCCGAAGGTGTCGATCGCGCCCCTGTTCATCGTTTGGTTCGGCACCGGCCTCGTCTCCAACCTGATGCTGGCCTTCCTGGTGGCATTCTTTCCGATGACCATCAATGCCGTGATGGGTTTCGGCAGCACCGACGGCGACATCCAGAAGATGGCGCGCGCCTTCATGGGCTCGCCGGCGCAGATCTTCTGGAAGATCCGGCTGCCCAACGCGATGCCGCATATCTTCGCCGGCATGAAGATCTCGATCACGCTCGCCATCATCGGCGTCATCGTCTCGGAGTTCGTCGCCTCGCAGGAGGGCATTGGCTACCTGATCAAGCTGTCGAGCGGCCTGCTCGACACACCCCTGATGATGGCCGCCATCACGGTGCTGAGCCTCGCGGGCCTTGCGCTCTACGGCCTGATCGCGCTGGCCGAGCGCCGCGCCGTCTACTGGCAGCCGCCCGCCGATGTCGGCGCCGGCGGCGGTTGATAGTCTTCGGGAGAGCGACAATGAGCCAAACAGAACGGATCGAGACCGCGTCCGGCGAGCCCGCGCCCGTGCCGGGCCATATTCTCAGCGACGAGGTGCTGCCGGCGCGCGCCTACTGGCACAAGCGCATCGCAAAAGGTGAGGTGCTGCGCATCGTCGATCTCGAAGGCTGCCAGGCGGTCGACACGCTGATCTACGACGCCGCCGACACCTCGGTCCGCTACAACGCCGCCAACACCATGAAGCTCGCCGGGAGCGTCTACCTGTCGAAGGGTTGCGTGATCTACGACGATCTCGCCCGGCCGCTGATGACCATGATCGACGATACGGTCGGCCGCCACGACACGCTCGCCGGCGCCTGCAGCCGCGAGATCAACATGGTGCGCTACGGCGCCACCGCGCCGACGAGCTGCCGCGACAACTTCATCGCCGCGCTCGCCGAGCTCGGCATGACGGCGCGCGACATCCCGGCCAACATCAACTTCTTCATGCATGTGCCGGTCGACGGCAGCGGCCGTGTGGCGATCGCCGACGGCATCTCGAAGCCGGGCGACCATGTCGACCTGCGCTGCGAGCGGGACGTGATCGTCGTCATCTCCAACTGCCCGCAGGAGCACAATCCCTGCTCGGGCGGCCGACCCACCCCGATCCGCCTCACCGTCTGGCAGCCCTGAATCGTCCGGCCCCCGACCCCCGACCGGCACAAGGAGAGCGACATGAATCCGAAGCGACGCACGTTTCTGGGAGGGCTCGGAGCCGTCGGTGCCGCCGCCACGCTGGGCCTGCCGCCCCGCGGCGCCTCCGCCGCGACGCCCGTGAAGCTGACGCTGCCGTGGCTGCCGCTCGGCACCTACTCGTATGTGTTCGTGGCGAAGCGGCTCGGCTATTTCGAGAAGCGCGGGCTCGACGTCACCATCGACCGCGGCTTCGGCTCCACCGCGGTGTGCGTGCCGGTCGATCAGGGCCAGTACGATTTCGGCCTCGTCGACCTCGCCGTGCTGGCCGGCTGCGCCGGCAAGGGCCTCGACCTCACCGCCATCGGCGGCGTGTGGCCGCGCTCGCCGATCGGCATCTTCTCCCACAAGGAGCTGAACATCACCAAGCCGAAGGACCTGGAGGGTCAGTCGATCGGCTTCGTCACCGGTGGCGGCGAGTTCCAGCTGTGGCCGGCCTTCGTCAAGGCGACCGGCATCGACGCGAGCAAGATCCGCATCGTCAGCATGGATCCGGCCGGCCTGATGCGCGCCACCGCCGACAAGCAGATCAAGGTGGTGGGCAACTTCTTCGGCAGCATCGCGCCGACCTTCTGGGCCAACAAAATCGACATCAACGCCATGTTCTACGAGGACTTCGGCGTGAAGATGTACAGCATCGTTCTGGCCTGCAAGAAGGCGACGCTGAAGAACCGGCCGGAGGTCTGCAAGGGCGTCGTCGAGGGTCTGATGGAGGGCCTGAAGTTCGCCTACCTGAACCCCGAGAAGGCGATCGACCTGCACATCGAGAGCCTCAAGGAGTTCCAGGGCGGCAGCCCGGCGACGCGCGAGGTCCTGATGTACGGCCAGGAGATCGGCACCTCGCTCGGCTTCGTGCCGTCGTTCAAGACCAAGGGTCTCGGCTGGATCGACGACGACCTCGTCACCGCGACGCGCGACTCGGTCGAGACCTATATGGGCATCAAGCCGGTGCCGCCGGCGGCCGAGCTGGTGACCAACCAATTCGTCGGAAACGTCAAGCTCACCGATGCCGAATGGACCGAGGTCGAGGCCCGCGTGCGAAAATTCCTGCCGAGCACGCGCGGTTGATCGCAGGACCGGTCGGGTCTCGCGGCTGGATTCCGGGGCCGATGCGTCGCATCGTCCCGGAACGATCGCCGACTCGATCGACGGATGCTGTATCGTTCCCGTGCGTCACGATTCGAAAGGCCCACCCGTGAAGATCGCGTTCCCCGACATGATCTCGAACTCCTACTTCCCGGCCGTCGCGGCGGCGGAGCTGGGGTGCTTCGCCCGCGAGGGGCTCGAGGTGTCGCTCGAGCTGCGGGCGCCGGCCGGCAAGACCTTCCAGGCGCTCGCCGACGGCGAGGCCGACTTCGTCGCCGCCGAGGCGCATGCGGCGCTCGGGCCGTCGCCGGGCTGGCGGGGCGTCAAGCTGGTCTGTGCGCTCGGCCAGGGCATGTACTGGTTCCTGGTGATGCGGGCCGATCTCGGCGCGACGCGGGGCGACGTGTCCTGCGTGCGCGGGCGGCGCATCGCGGCGGCGCCCTATGTCGAGCTGGGGCTGAAGCAGCTCCTGCGCGATTCGGGCATCGATCCGGACCGCGAGGTCTCGATCGCACCGCTGGAGGGGTCGCTCGGCCCCAAGGTGAACATCGGCGTCACCGCCGCGCAGGCGCTGGCCGACGGCCGCATCGACGGGTTCTGGGCGAACGGCATGGGGGCCGAGATGGCGGTGCGGCGCGGCGCCGGCACCGTGGTGCTGGACGTGCGGCGCGGCGACGGGCCGCCGACGGCGTTCGACTACACGTTCGCCGCGCTGGTGACGTCGGACCGGGTGTTGCGCGAGCATCCCGGCGCCGCGGCGGCCGCCCGGCGCGCCATCGCGGCCGCGCATGCCGCGTTGCGCGACAATCCCGAGCTCGCCGGCGAGATCGGCCGGCGGCTGTTTCCGGAGGAGAACGCCGCGCTGATCACCGAGCTGATCCGCCGCGATCTTCCCTTCTACGACACGGCGATCTCGGAGAAGGCCTATGCGGGCCTCGACCGGTTCTGCCGCGATGTCGGCCTGCTCGACACCTCGGTCGCCTATGCCGACGCGGTCGCCGGCCCGGACGCCTAGGCGGCGCCGGGCGGAACGTCTCGGGCGGCCGCTGGTTTGCCCGGGAGCCGCCGCACGGGCGGCCCAGCCCCGCGCACCCGTCCGGATTCCGGCACCACCATGACCCCGATCGACCTCATCGCTGCCGCGAGTGGCGCCGGCGCCTCCGACCCCGGCATGTCGCTGGCGCCCGCCGCGCTGCGCGAGTCCAGCATCGAGGCGACGCTGCGCGGCCGTGGCCTCGCGCCGACCTGGCACGACATCGCCGTTCCGACCGACGGCTCCGACCGCACCGCGCGCATGCGCGCTGCCGCCTTGGGCGTCGCCACCGCCGTCGAGGCGAGCGTGGCGGAGGGGCGCTGCTTCATGATGATCGGCGGCGACCACTCGCTGGCGGCCGGGACCTGGAGCGGGGTCGCCAACGCGCTCGGCCCGGGGCAGCGGTTCGGCCTCTTGTGGGTCGACGCCCACATGGATGCCCACACGCCGGCGACGACGCCGAGCGGCGACGGCCACGGCATGCCGCTCGCAGCCCTGCTCGGCGAGACCGTGCCGGCCTTCGCGGGTCTGTGCCGCGCGCCGCCAGCCCTGCGCCCCGAGCATCTCTGCCTGATCGGCAGCAACAGCTTCGAGGCCGAGGAGGCGGCGCTGCTGGCGCGCTTCGGCGTGCGGATCTTTCCGGCCGCGGAAGTGCATGCGCGCGGATTTTCGGCGGTGCTGCACGACGCCTGCGCGGTGCTGCGGGCCGGCACGGAGCTGTTCGGCCTGTCACTCGATGTCGACGTGGTGGACCGCGCCGAGGCGCCCGGTGTCGTCGCCTCGAAGGTCCACCATCCGTTGTGGCCGGGCCTCGCGGCCGCCGACCTGGTGCAGGGCCTGCACGGCCTCGCGGCGCAGGCGGGGTTCCTCGGCATGGATCTGGTCGAGCTCAATCCGCTGCACGACATCGAGGCCCGCACCGTGACGCTGGCGCTGGGGCTGGTGTCGTCGATCTTCGAGGCGGCGTGAGACGCGCCGGTCGATCAGGGCCGGAGCGAAGCGACGTCCGGAGTGCCGCCCTTGCAAAGCGGTGCCGCTTGCCCTAGCGGCTAAGCGCATCCACCGTCCTGTCTGCCGCCGAGAGCGACGATCACCCGATCCATGACCCGCAAGAGCCAGGACGACCGCGACACCGACGACCGCTACATCGCTCCGCCGGCGCAGCGGGCCGTGCGGCTGCTGCGCGCCATCGTCGAGGGCGACGCGGTGGTCAATGCCAGCGTCACGGCCAAGGCGCTCGGCATCAACCGCACCACCCTGATCCGGCTCCTGCACACGCTGGCCTCCGAGCGCTTCATCGAGCGGCGGACGTACGGCGAGGGCTGGCAGCCCGGTGTCGGCTTTCTCGGCCTGGCGGCGCGGGCGCTGTTCTCGCAGGATCTGGTCCGGGTGGCGCTGCCGGTGCTCACGGCGCTGTCCGATGCCTTTCGGCTGTCGGCGCATCTCGGCGTCCTCGACGGACGTGATGTCCTCTACCTGCTGCGTCGCGCGCCCGACCTTCACGTGGTCAGCAATGTCCGGGTCGGCTGCCGGCTGCCGGCGCATGCCACCACCATGGGCCGCATGCTGCTGGCGCATCTGCCGGTCGAGGCTCTCAGGGCACTTTATGCCAGAGGTGCACTCGAGGCTTACACCGACAAGACCGCGACGACGCTGCCGCGCCTGGTGGCGCAGCTCGACGTCGACCGCGCCGCCGGCCTCGCCTTCAGCGAGTCGAACTTCGAGATCGGCATCGACTCGGTCGCGGCCGCGGTGTTCGACCATTCGGGCGCGGCGATCGCCGCCATCAACCTGACCGGGCCGGCTGGACTGTTCCCGGACGGCAAGGCGGCACGGGTGCGGCTCGGCGCGGCGGTGCGCCAGGCGGCGGCGGAGATCTCGGCCCGTCTCGGGCATGTGACGCCGGATGTCGGGGCCGGGCCGGCGACGGCTGGCACGAGGATCGCATCCGAGCTGATCACGACTGCGACGGCCGGCCGACTTGCCAAGTCCGCACCGGCGCCGCAGGATCGTGCCATGACGCTTCGGACACGGAGCCCAGCCGCCGCGCAGGCCAGGAGCAGAGCCGAGCCGGGATCGATGCCGACATCGAAACCGAGATCGAAGCCGAGATCGAGGCTCGGATCCAAGCCCGCGTCTCGTGCGAAGAAAAGCCCCCGCGTGTGACGTCCCGAAAAGGAAACCACATGACCCCTGCCGACCTGCGCGCCGCCCTGACCGCGCCGCTTCGCATCGGGCAAGCCCAGGACCTGCGCGGTCTCGTGCTGCGCGAGCCGCTCGACCTCACCGGCGTGAGGATCGGGAATGTCGACCTCACCGGCACCCGCTTCGAGGCGCCCGTGACGGCGCGCGGCAGCGTCTGGTCCGGGCTCGCCTGGCTGCGCGACTGCCGCTTCTCCGCCCGCGTCGACTTCTCCGGCGCGGTGTTCGGCAACGATGCCCGTTTCGACGGCAGCGAGTTCCTCGGCGACGCCACCTTTTCGGGCTGCGAGTTCCATGGCGTCGGCGACTTCGACCTCGCGGTGTTCCACGGCGCCGCGTACCTCGACCGGCTCCAGGTGCTGGGCAGCCTGTCGCTCGCGCGCACGCGCTTTCACGGGCCAGCCTCGTTCGAGGACGACGAATGCTTCGGCGGCCTGTGGTGCCACGACGCCCAGTTCGACGGCCGCTGCAACACCTCCGGCATGGAGGTGCACGGCCGAACCTGGCTCACCGGCGTGAAGCTGCCCAAGCCGATGTCCAATCAGCCCACCGCGCTCTCCGGCATTCGCAGCTTCGGCTATCGCTGGAGCTGACACGGACCGCGTCACGCGCACGTGACGAGCGATTCGGTCCGGCCGATCTCACACGTCGTCAGGTAGGCGAAAGACGCGAGCCCATCAGGATCGCCGACCTCGCCGTCACGACGGCGTGAGCACGGCGCATGCCGTTCCTCGACCGCGCGACCACGACACTCTCAAAAAGATCAACGAGATGATTACGTCCGCACCGGTCCGTGCCGGTGCGGACGTTCTGTTGCGCCGCACAACAATCCCGCAGCGCCGCATACGTAGTGATGCGGAATTGTGCTTGACGCTGCGCGGCCCGCGATCCTAGCCTATTCACTGTTGAACAACGCGTTCAATATTGAACAGGCAGCGCCCATGCCCAGACCGCACTCCGACCTCGCGCGTCAGTCTTGCGGACGCGATCTCACGGCCGAGGAAGCGGCCCTCGCCGTCGCACTCGAACGCATCTTCGCGACGGGTACGCACGACTTCGCCATCGTCGTGGAGCGGCTCACCGCCGACGCGGTCGTCGCGCCGCTGAGCGGTGCGACGACCTGGACCGTCGATCTGCTCGAGGCCGAACTGACCGCCATCAACGCATCTCACGACGAGGCTTATGCGGCTCATGGTTTTGGCGCTTGACTTCATCGGCGTGACGAAGCGCTTCCCGGTCGCCGGAAAGCGCGAGCCGTTCACGGCCGTCGAGAAGCTGTCCTTTCACGTCGGCGCCGGCGAGATCGTCGCCGTCGTCGGCCCGTCCGGCTGCGGCAAGAGCACGATCCTCAACATGGTCGCCGGGCTCGACGGTCCGACCGAGGGCGAGGTGCGGATCGGCGGCGAGCGTGTCACCGGACCGACGCGCCATGTCGGCTTCATGCTGCAGAAGGATCTGCTGCTGCCCTGGCGGACCATCGTCGCCAATGTGGAGTTCGGCCTGGAATCGCGTGCGATCGCCCGCGCCGAGCGGCGCGAGCGGGCGATGCGCGAGCTCGAGCGCTGCCGCCTCGCCGACTTTGCGCATCACTATCCGCACCAGCTCTCCGGTGGCATGCGCCAGCGCGCCGCGCTCGCCCGGACTCTCGCCGTCGAGCCCGACATTGTGCTGCTCGACGAGCCGTTCTCGGCGCTCGACGCCCAGACCAAGATGATCCTGCAGGAAAGCTTCGCCACCACCATCGCAGAGACCGGCATCACGACCGTGCTGATCACTCACGACCTGTCCGAGGCCGTGCTGATGTCGGACCGCGTCGTCGTGCTCAGCGAGCGTCCGGGGCGCCTCGTCGAGGAGCTGCCGATCGACCTGCCGGGCCGCGGCGACCCGATGGGGCGCGGCCGCATGCCGCGGGCCCACGACTACATCGACCATCTGTTCAACACGCTGCACCTCGCCGAACGCGCGGCCTGAGGCGCGCCGCTCAACGACCCCCGCCGGGCCATCAAGGAGACCCCCGATGCCCTCCCTGTCGATCCGATTGGCCGCCGCCACGGCCATGCTGCTCGCCGTGACCGCGGCGCATGCGGCCGAGAAGATGACCTATCTGTTCCCGGCCCCCGGCGTGCTGCCCGCCTTCGCGCCGTTCCAGCTCGCGCAGGCGCGTGGCTACTACGCCGCCGAGGGTCTCGAGGTGACGTTCCAGGTCGGCAAGGGCGGCGCCGACGTCGCCAAGCAGGTCGCGGTCGGTAATGCCGAGCTCGGCGGCGGCATCGGCGACACGCCGGTGATCGTCCGCGCCAACGGCCTGCCCGTGAAGGCGGTCGGCGTGCTCGGCGGCCAGGCGCTCACCCAGATCATCGTCCGCAAGGACGCCGGCGTGAAGTCGCTCGCCGACCTCAAGGGCAAGAAGATCGGCGTGCTCGCCTTCCAGGACACGACCTACTACAACGCGCTCGCCGCGCTCGCGAGCGCCGGCCTGAAGAAGGACGACGTCTCGATCGAGGCGGTCGGTCCCGCCGGCATGGTCAAGCTGATGATCTCCGGCGACCTCGCCGCCATCTCCGGCGTGCCGGAATGGACGGCGGCGATCGAGGAGGCCGGAGTCGGCGTCGACGTCTACCCGATCACCACGATCTTCCCGGCGATGGCGCAGGCGATGCTCGCCTCCGACGACACCATCGCCAAGAAGCCCAAGGTGGTCGAGGGCTTCGTCCGGGCGACCCTGAAGGCCGTGCGCGACATCCAGGCCGACCCGAAGACGGCAGCGGCCGACTACGTCAAGGCGGTGCCCCAGCACGCCGGCCGCGAGGCGCAGATCCTCGACATCATGCAGCGCTACAACACGCTCGTGTACCGCACCGAGAACCCCGCCGACCTCGGCAAGCTCGACCCGAAGCGCATCGCCGCCGTGCAGAAGTTCTACGTCGACAGCGGCATCGTCCAGACCGCCGTGCCGGTGGCCGACCTCTACACCAACCAGTTCGTCAAGTGAGCGGGAGCGATCCGATGAGCGTCAACGTTCTCGACGCGGATGCGGCATCGGGCCGGACGAGACGCCGGCTCGCCGCCGCGAACGCGTCGCTCGCCCAGATGGCGCCCGACATCGCGCTGACGCTGGCGATCGCCGTCGTCGTGCTCGGCGCCTGGCAGTTCGGCCCACCGCTCCTCGGCGTGCCGCGCTACATCATCCCGACCTTCGGCGACTGCCTCGCCGAATTTGGCCGCATGGTCGCGCAGGAGAGTCTCGGGCGCCACTTCCTCGCCACCCTGTGGGTGTCGGTGGTCGGCTTCGCGCTGGGCAGTGCCTTCGGGGCGGCGTTCGGCTACGCGCTCGGCCTGTCCGCCGTATGGGAGCGTGCGATCTCGCCCTATCTGCTCACCCTGCAGATCGCCCCCAAGGTCGCCTTCGCGCCGCTGTTCATCATGTGGTTCGGCTACACGGCATGGCCGAAGCTCCTGGTCACGTTGCTGATCGTGTTCTTCCCGATTCTCGTCAACGTGCTGCAGTCGATGAAGACGGTCGACCGCGATCTCGTCAACCTCGCCCGCGCCTACAACATGAGTCGCGCGGCGATCTTCTGGAAGATCGAGTTCCCGTCGTCGATGCCGGCCCTGATGGCGGGCCTGCGGATCGGCGCGACACTCGCCGTCATCGGCGTCACGGTCGGCGAGTTCGTCGGCGGCAATGTCGGGCTCGGCTTCCTGATCACCTACGGCGAGGGCCAGGCCAACACCGCGATGGTGTTCAACGCCATCATCCTGCTCACCGTGATCGGCATCGCGCTCTACGTCGCGGTCGCCGCGATCGAGAAGCGCCTCCTGCACTACATCCCCCGCGCCACCCACTGACGGGGTGGCCGACCGAAGGAGAGGTCCATGAACCAGCCCGTGAAGATGGCCGAGATCATGCCCGAGGACGTGACGATCCCCGAGGGCAAGACCTTCGAGCAGTGGCTCGAGTCCCGCATCGCCCGCTACGACACCCGCAAGCTCGACTGGAACGCGCTCAAGTTCCAGGCCGACTACGATCCGAAGTATCGCCGCGCCCAGATGCGCTACATCGGCACGGGCGCGACGGGCGTCGCGCACGACGACAACGTCGTGCCGGCCGAGCACTTCACCTTCTCGACCATGGTGCTGCCGGCCGGCTGCGAGGGCCCGCTGCATCTCCACACCGACGCCGAGGAGGTGTTCTTCGTCCTGCGCGGCCGCAAGTTGCGGTTCATGATCGAGCACATGGGCCAGCGCTACGAGGCGGTGCTGGGTGAGCGCGACCTGATCTCGGTGCCGCCCGGCATGTATCGCGGCCTCGTCAACGAGGGAATCGAGGAGGCGCTGATGCTGGTGATCATCGGGTCCACCAAGCCGGAGACGCCGAGCTATCCGGCCGATCATCCGCTGTCCAAGGTCAAGCGGCCGAAGAACTGACCTCCCGCAGAGCCGACCAAGGCGCCGTCCCGGAGCAGCACATGTCCACGGATCTCAAAGACCGCATCGAACGTCGCATCAACCAGGGCCTGCTCGGCCAGTGGTACGCCGCCGCGAAGTCCGTGCAGGTGAAGCCCGGGCGGCCGCACGGCGTCACCATCCTGGGGCGCAATCTCGTGCTGTGGCGCGACCAGGCCGGCAAGGTTCAGTGCCTGGAGGACTTCTGCCCGCACCGGGGCGCCAAGCTGTCGCGCGGCGAGGTGCACGAGGGCAACATCGCCTGCCGCTACCACGGCGTGATCCTGGACGGCACCGGCACCATTCTCCAGGTGCCGGCGATGCCGGAATGCGCGCTCGAAGGCCGCCGTGCCATCGAGTCCTTCACGGTGCACGAGGCGCGCGACTGCGTCTTCGTCTACATGCCCAACGCCGAGCGCCCGACGGCGCCGCCGTTCCAGGAACCGGCCGAGTTCCTCGACGCGGAGTGGGAGGGCTTCGTCTGCATGTCGCGCTGGGGCTGCAACTACCGCTACGCCCTCGACAACCTCGCCGACCCGATGCACGGCTGCTACCTGCACGCCCAGAGCTTCACGCTCGCCTACGGGGCGAAACAGGATCTGATGAAGCTCGATCGCACCGACGACGGCTTCATCGTGTCGCGGGTCCAGCAGCAGGGCGAGAACTTCGACTGGACCCACATGGTGGTGACCGAGCCGCAGACTTACTGCCGGCTCGACATCCCGTATCCGAACGGCGCCGGCCCGGGCAGCGTGTTCCGCATCATCGGCTTCACCACGCCGATCGACGAGACGAGCTGCTACGTCTTCTTCTGGCGCATGCGCAAGCTCACCGGGCTCGCCCGCCAGTCGTGGCGCTTCCTCTATCGCGCCGCGCTGGAGGAGCGTCATTGGCACGTGCTCGAGCAGGATCGCGAGATGCTGGAGGACATGCCGGACGACGCCCGCATGCGCGAGATGCTCTACCAGCACGATATAGGCGTGTCGCGCATGCGTCAGATGCTCACCCGCGCCGCCAAGGCGCAGATCGCCGCCGAGGACGCCGCCGCCGCACGGGCCGCGGTGTGAGCCGGCGATGACCGCGACGGGCGGGACGGGCGCATGCTGAACGGACGCACCATCGTCGTCACCGGAGCGGCCCGCGGGGTCGGCCGCGCCATCGCGGAGGCGTGCGGTCGCCGCCGCGCGCGACTGATCCTCGCCGACATCCTGGTCGAGGCCGGCGAGGCGACGACGGCCGAGCTGGTGCGCCAGAACATCGACGCCCGGTTCGTCCCGATCGATCTGGCCGAGCCCTCCTCGATCACGGGGTTCGCCGCGGCGGTCGCGGCCGAGGACGAGACCATCGACGGCCTCGTCAACAACGCGGCGATCGCCACCGATGTCGGCGGCAAGCTGTTCGACGAGATCGAGCTGGATCTCTGGGACCGTGTCCAGCGCGTCAACGTGCGGGGCACCTGGCTGGTGACGCGGGCCCTCGCGCCGCTCATGGGCCGTGGCGGCCGCATCGTGAACCTCGCGTCCGACACGGCGCTGTGGGGGGCGCCGCGGCTGCTCGCCTACACGGCCAGCAAGGGCGCCGTCATTGCGATGACCCGCTCGCTCGCTCGCGAGCTCGGGCCGCGCGGCATCGCCGTCACGGCGGTGGCGCCCGGCATCATGCGCTGCGAGGCGACCGACTACGTGCCGGCCGAGCGTCATGCGCTGTACGAGACCGGCCGCGCCGTGCCGGGCTCGCAGACGCCCGAGGACATTGTCGACGTGATCGCGTTTCTGCTGAGCGAGGGCGCCCTGCCGCTGACCGGCCAGGTGCTGCCGGTGTCCGCTGGATTCGTTTTCACATGAGCGGCCTTGCGCGTAGCCTCGAGACCTCCGCCGCGCCGGCCGCCATCACGGGCGGGCGTGCCGACGGCATCGCCTATCTGCATCGGCCGGGCCGCGACCACGCCGTGCCCATCGTTCTTCTGCACGGCATCGGCAGCGACGCGGCATCTTTCGTGCCGCTGATGCAGGCGCTGGACGATCACGTCGCGGCGATCGCCTGGGACGCGCCGGGCTACGGCACCTCGGCGCCGCTCGCGGCCGAGTGGCCGTCGGCGGACGATTACGCGGCGCGGCTCGAGGCGCTGCTCGTTTCACTCGGCGTCGGTCCGGCCATCGTGGTCGGCCATTCGCTCGGCTGCTTGGTCGCGGCGGCATACGCGCGCAGGCACCCAGACCGCGTCCGGGGCCTGCTGCTGCTGTCGCCCGCGATCGGCTACGGCGCCGCCCCGGGCGGCACGCTGCCCGAAAGTGTCGCGGCGCGGCTCGTCGATCTCGATCGGCTCGGCGCCGAAAAGTTCGCCACGCTGCGCGCACCACGGCTCGTGTCCGACGCCGCGGTGCTGCCCGCCGTCACCCGCGCGATGGCAGCCGTCAAGATGCCGGGCTACGGCCAGGCGAGCCGCATGCTCGCCACCGGCCGCCTCGGCGACGATGTGGCGGCGCTGACCCGCCCCGTGCTGGTCGCCTGCGGCGACGAGGACAGGATCACGCCGCCCGTGCAATCCGCCACCGTGGCCGAGGCGGTGTCGGCGGAGCAGCGGGTGCGTGGCGAACTCGTGCTGATCGCGGGCGCCGGCCACGCCTTGCCGCAGGAGCGGCCCGATGCGGTGGCGGCGCTGGTCGCCGAGCTCGTCCCCCATGTCGGTCGTGCCGGAGGCGCACCATGAGCGATGTCGAGACCGGACCGGCGAGTGCCGTCGGCGTGCCACCGGTCGAGCGGGCGATCAGGCTCCTGCGCGCCGTCGCCGACGGCGATCCCGTCTCCAACATGAGCCACACGGCCCGCACGCTCGGCATCAACCGCACCACGCTGATGCGCCTCCTGCAGACATTGGAGGCCGAGCGCTTCATCGAGCGCCGCCCGCAGGGCGACGGCTACCGCATCGGCCTCGGTCTCGTCGGAATCGCGGCCGGCGCGTCCTACTCGCAGGATCTGGTGCAGACGGCTATGCCGGTGGTGACCCACTTGGCCGAGTCGGCCGGCCTCTCGGCTCATGTCGGCGTGCTCGACGGCACCGACGCGCTCTACCTGGTGCGCCAGGTGCCGAACGTGCCGCTCGCCAGCAACATTCATGTCGGCAGCCGCGTGCCGGCCTACGCGACGACGCTCGGCCGCATCATCGTGGCGTTCTGGCCGGAGGAGAAGATCGACCGCGTCTTCGGCGGCCGGACCTTCACGGCCTACTCGAAGCACAGCCCGCGCACGCTCGCGGCGTTCAAGACGATGCTGGCCGCCGATCGTGCCGCCGGCCTCGCCTGGAGCGAGAGCCACTACGTTTCCGGCGTCAGCTCGTTCGCCGGTCCAATCTTCGACCGCACCGGCGAGCCCGTGGCTGCCGTCAACGTCACCGGTCCGGCGCAGGTGTTCTCGGCCGCGCCGGGTCGCCGAACCCATATCGGCGAGGCGGTTCGCGCCGCCGCCGACGAGATCTCGAAACGCCTCGGCCACGTGACGAAGCCGGCCGCCGTCGCGGCGCCGACCAGAAGGAGAACCGCATGAGCACAGGCGGCCTGATTCAGCATATGCGCGGCATCGCCATGCGTGCCGCCGGCGCGACGGCGACGCGCGATTTCTACGTCAAGAACTGGGGCCTCGTGCCGGTCGCGCAGGAGAACGGCTCGGTCTATTTCCGCGGCACCGGCCCGGAGCAGTACATCTACGCGCTGCGCGACGACGACCAGTTCGGCGTCGACTACGTCAATTTCGCCGTCGCCAGCCGCGACCACGTCGAGCGGCTGCACGGCGATCTCGCCGCCAAGGGCGTCGATGTGCTCGGCGCCCCCGCCGAGATGACGACCCCGGGCGGCGGTTTCGGCTTCATGGCGCTCGATCCCGACAAGCGGCGGCTCCGCTTCGTCACCGGCGTCGCCCTTCACAACGACACCGCGGACGACATCGCCAAGCCCCGCAAGGTGACGCATGTGGTGCTCAACACGCCGCAGATGGAGCGCACCCGCGACTTCTACACCGACGTGCTCGGCATGCGGGTCAGCGACTACTCGGCGGCCCAGATGGTGTTCCTGCGCATCGCCGCCGATCATCACTCGATCGCGCTCAACCAGAGCCCCTATCCGAGCGTCAATCACGTCGCCTTCGAGATGCCGAGCATCGACTCCTTCATGCGCGGCATCGGCCGCATGAAGACGCTCGGCCAGGCGCCGGCCTGGGGCCCGGGCCGGCACGGGCCGGGCAACAACCCGTTCGCCTATTTCGTCTCGCCGTCCGGCTTCGTCATCGAGTTCACCACCGAGGTGCAGCAGATCGACGAGGCGACGCACCAGCCCCAGGTTTGGCCGCGCGACGTGCCCGAGAAGATGGACGTGTGGATGACGGCCGGCCCGCCGACGCCGGCGATGCGCGCCGTCATGCAGGGGCGTCCCGACGCCGGCTTTTCGGCGCGGAGCTGATCACGATGGACCTCGGCCTGTCGGGACGAGTCGCCGTGGTCACCGGAGGCAGCTCCGGGATCGGCCTCGCCGCCTGCCGGCTGTTGCTCGATGAGGGGGCCGACGTCGCGCTGTGCGGCCGCGACGCGGCGCGTCTCGCCGACGCCGAGGCGGAGCTCGCCGGCCGTCACGGCGCTGACCGGGTGCTGGCGGTCCGCTGCGACGTGCTCGACAAGGCCGAGGTCGAGGCGTTCGCAAGGTCCGTGCGCGACTGGCGGGGACGCTGCGACCTGCTCGTCAACAATGCCGGCCAGGGCCGCGTCTCGACCTTCGCCGACACCTCGGACGACGACTGGCGGAACGAGCTGGAGCTGAAGTTCTTCAGCCAGATCCACCCGATCCGGGCGTTCCGGCCGCTGCTCGACGAGAGCGCGGCGCCGGCGATCGTCGGCGTCAACTCGCTGCTCGCCTATCAGCCGGAGCCGCACATGGTGTGCACCTCGGCGGCGCGGGCGGGCGTGCAGAGCCTGTTGAAGTCGCTGGCGCGCGAGCTCGCGCCGCGCATCCGCGTCAACGCCATCCTGATCGGCCTCGTCGACTCGGGCCAGTGGCAGCGCCGCTACGACGCCTCCGGAGCGACGGAGTCGCGTGAGACATGGTTCGCGTCCCTGGCGCGGGACAAGGGCATCCCGCTCGGCCGCCTCGGCGCGCCCGAGGAGGCCGCCCGCGCCATCCTGTTCCTCGGCTCGCCGGCGGCGAGCTACGTCACCGGCGGCCAGCTCGAGGTCTCGGGCGGCGTGTCGCGTTTCATCTAGGACCCCCAGCATGACCATTTCGCTGCCGCTGTCGCGTATCGAGGAACGTCTCGCGGAAGAGCCGGTCGGCGATCTCGTCGCGCGCTTCCTGGCCGAGATCGGCGTCGGCACGGTGTTCGGCGTCATCTCGATCCACAACATGCCGATTCTCGACGCGATCTTCCGCCAGCGCCGCATCCGCTTCGTTCCGGCGCGCGGCGAGGCGGGCGCGATGAGCATGGCCGACGCCTATGCGCGCGTCTCCGGCTCGCTCGGCGTCGTGATCACGTCGACCGGGACGGCGGCCGCCAATGCCGCCGGCTCGCAAGTGGAAGCGCTCACCGCCGGTGCGCCGGTGCTGCACATCACCACCCAGGTCGACAGCCCGTGGGCCGATCGCGACCGCGCCGCCATTCACGACGTGCCGCGCCAGCCCGACATGCTCAAGGCGATCTCCAAGAGCTATTTTCGCGTGTGGGACGCGAACGACGCCCTCGGTGTGCTGAGCGCCGCTGCGACGGCGGCGCTCACGGCGCCGGCCGGTCCGGTCAGCGTCGAGCTGCCGGTGGACGTGCAGCGGGGGCTCGCCCGAATCCCGAAGAAGGTTCATCTGAACATCCCCCGCACGGCGCCGAGCCCCGAGGAGCTCGATCAGCTCGCCGCGCTGGTGAAGGCGGCGAAGCGGCCGATGCTGTGGCTCGGCGGTGGCGCCCGCGGGGCAGCGGCCGCCGCGACCGCGCTGGTCGAGCGCGGTGTCTGCGCCGTCACCTCGACCAACGGCCGCGCCGTGGTGCCGGAGGGGCACGCCCACAGCCTCGGCGCCTTCAACATGACGCCGGAAGCGCAGGCGGTGTATCGCCGCGCCGACCTGATGATCGTCGTCGGATCGCGGCTGCGCGGCAACGAGACGCGCGACGGCGCCCTGGTGCTGCCCTCGCCACTCGTCCAGGTCGACGCCGATGCGAGCCGCATCGGCCGCAATTACGCCGTCGATCTCGGCATTGCGGCGGATGCCCGGCTCGTGCTGGAGGGCCTGCTGGCACGGCTTCCGGAGCGGCTCGCGGTCGATCCCGGCTTCGGCTACGAGGTCAGCGTCGCCCGCGCCCGCTCCGAAGGCGCGTTGCGCACGCGGCTCGGGCCTTATCAGGTGATCGCCGACGCCATGCTGGCCCGGGTCGGGCCGGGCGCGCATCCGTTCGTACGCGACGTGACGATCGCCAACTCCACCTTCGGCAATCGCTACGTGGCGATCGGAGCACCCAATCTCGGCGTGCACGCGCTCGGTGGCGGCATCGGCATGGGCATCGCCATGGCGGTCGGCGCCGCCTGCGCCTCGCCCGAGGCCAAGACGGTGGCGCTGGTCGGCGACGGCGGCGCCATGCTCAACCTCTCCGAGCTGATCACGGCCGTGGAGGAGGAGAGCGAGATCGTCTTCGTGTTGATGAACGACCAGAGCTACCAGGTGATCCGCAACATTCAGGACGCGCAGTACGGCAGCCGCTACGGCTACAGCCGGCTGCGCACGCCCGACTTCGCCGGCTTCGCGGCGTCGATCGGGCTGTCCCACGTGCGGGTCGGCGCCGTGGAGGAGTTCGAGCCGGCCTTCTCGCGGGCGCTGGAGGCGAAGGGCCCGATCCTCCTGGAGGTCGACATGACGGCGATCGGGCCGTTCGCCGAGCCGTTCGGCGGTCCGCCGGCCGGCGCAGCCGGAGGCGGCGCATGAGGCTCGGCCTGATCGGCTACGGCGCCATCGCCCGCACGCTGCTCGGCACGCTCGCGGCGCAACACGGCGGCGCGCCGGCCGAGCTGGTCGTGCTGTGCCGGCCGGGCGCCCGGGCGCGCGCCGAGGCGGTCCTCTCGGACCATCCGGCATTGCAATGGCGCGTCGTCGAGACCTGCGACGCGCTGCTCGCGGAATCGCCCGATCTGGTCGTCGAGGCCGCCGGGCACGAGGCGGTGCGGCAGCACGGTGCTGCGGTTCTCGCCGCCGGCACCGACCTGGTGATCGCCTCGATCGGTGCCCTCGCCGACGCGACGCTGCATGCGGATCTGCGCGCCGCGGCGGAGCGCTCGGGGGCGCGGTTGCATCTGCCGGCCGGCGCGGTCGGCGGCATCGACATCCTGGCCGCCGCGCGGCTCGGCGGCATCGACGCGGTGACCTACACGTCGCGCAAGCCGCCGGCCGCCTGGGCCGGCACGCCCGCGGAGGGCCTGGTCGATCTCGCCACGCTCGATCGCGAGGCGATCCTGTTCGAGGGTGACGCGCGGGCGGCGGCGCGGACCTACCCGAAGAACGCCAATGTGGCGGCCACCATCGCGCTCGCCGGTATCGGCTTCGAGCGCACCCGGGTGCGGCTGGTCGCCGATCCGGCCGTCGCCGGCAATGTCCACGAGCTGACGCTGCGCGCCGCCTGCGCCGATGTCGACCTGCGCGTCGCCGGGCGGCCGTCCCCCGACAATCCCAAGACCTCGCTGTCGACCGGCTACAGCATCGCCCGCGCGGTGCTGAATCGGATCGCGGCCGAGGTGATCTGAGCAGGCGAGGGATCCCATGCTGATCGCCGACGACCGGATGCCGCCCGATCTCCTCTATCTGGGTGGCGAATGGCGGCCCGGCCGCGGGGCCGAGATCACCTCCATATTCCCGGCGGATCGCAGCCTCAATCGGGTGCTGCACGGTGCCTCGCGAGACGACGTGATCGAGGCGATCGAGCGCGCCGCAGCGGCGCAGCGCGATCCGGCCTGGCGAAACCTCAAGGCCCACGAACGCGCGACCAGTCTGTACCGCATCGCGCAGGGGATCGCCGAGGCGGCCGATCGCATCGCGCACATCCAGAGCCGCGACACCGGCAAGACTCTGAAGGAGACCAGGGCGCTGGCACTCAGCGCCGCCGGGACGTTCCGGTATTTCGCCGCCGTGCTGGAGACGGCCGAGGACGCCTTGACGCCGTCGCGCGGCGACTACCTGTCGGTCTCGGCGCACGAGCCGATCGGTGTCGTCGCGGCGATCACGCCGTGGAACTCACCGATCGCCAGTGACGCCCAGAAGGTGGCGCCGGCGCTCGCCGCCGGCAACGCCGTGCTGCTGAAGCCGGCGTCGTGGAGCCCGCTGGTGTCGCTCGAGCTGGCGCGGATCGTCGAGGCGTCCGGCCTGCCGAAGGGGCTGTTCTCGGTCCTGCCCGGCTCCGGAGCGGTGGTCGGGGATCTGCTGGTCTCGCATCCGGCGGTCGGAAAAGTGTCGTTCACGGGCGGCACCGAGGTCGGTCGCGGCATCGCCCGCAAGGCCGCCGACAAGATGATGCCGGTGTCGCTCGAGCTCGGCGGCAAGTCGGCCACCATCGTGTTCGCCGACGCCGATCTCGAGGTCGCCCTCGCCGGCGTCCTGTTCGGCATCTTCTCGTCGAGCGGCCAGTCCTGCATCGCCGGCTCGCGCCTGCTGGTCGAGCGGTCGATCTACGGCGCCTTCGTGCAAAAGCTCGTCTCGGCGACCGAGCGCCTCGTCGTCGGCCATCCGTTCGATCCGGCGACCCAGGTGGCGCCGCTGGTCCACGACGACCACCGCGACAGCGTCGCGGATCACGTGAAGATCGGACTGGACGAGGGCGCCACCCTGCTGACCGGCGGCGCGCCACCCCGCGGCGAGATCTACGATCAGGGCATCTATTACGCCCCGACCATCCTGGCCGGCGTCGACAACGCCGCGCGCATCTGCCGCGAGGAGATCTTCGGCCCCGTGCTGGTGGTGATGCCGTTCGCCGACGAGGCCGAGGCGGTGGCGCTCGCCAACGACAGCGATTTCGGCCTCGCCTGCGGCGTCTGGACCCGCGATCTCCTGCGCGCCCGCCGGGTCGGCGGTGCGGTCGCGGCCGGCACGGTCTGGATCAACACCTACAAGCAGTTCTCCGTGGCGACGCCGTTCGGCGGCGTCAGGGATTCGGGGCTCGGCCGCGAGAAGGGCCGCGACGGCCTGCGCGCCTACATGACGCAGAAGTCCTATTACGTCGACACCAGCGAGCGACCGCATCCGTGGGCCGCCGCGAGCATCGGGAGCGCGGCATGACGTCCCGTCCCATGGCCGTGGTCGGGGCCGGCCCGTCCGGCCTGTTCACGGCCCAGGCGCTGATGAAGGCGGTGCCGGGCGCCGTGGTCGACGTGATCGAGCGCCTGCCGGTGCCGCACGGGCTGATCCGCTACGGCGTCGCACCCGACCATCAGGGCACCAAGGCCGTAGCGCGCCAGTTCGAGCGGCTGTTCGAGCGCGACGGCGTCGGCTTCCACGGCCATGTCACGGTCGGCCGCGACGTGGCGCTGCAGGAGCTCCTCGGGCTCTACGATGCGGTCGTGCTGGCCGCCGGCCTCTCGGTCGACCGCAAGCTCGGCGTGCCGGGCGAGGCGCTCGCCGGCGTGATCCCGGCCGGCGCGCTGACGCGCTGGATCAACAGCCATCCGGGCGAGGGCGCCGCGTGTCCGGCGCCGCTCGGCCGCAACGTCGTGGTGGTCGGCGCCGGCAATGTCGCGCTCGACATCGCGCGGCTGCTCGCCAAGACACCGCAGGAGTTCGCCGGCAGCGACCTCGATCCGGACCGCGCCGCCGCACTCGACGCCTGCGGCATCGCCACCGTCGACGTGATCGGCCGCGGCCCCGCCGCCGCCTGCCGCTTCGATCCGGCGCTGATCAAGGAGATGGCGCATCTCGCCGCCGCCCGCATCGAGGTGCACGGCGATCTCGACGCCGACGTCCCGGCCGAAGCGGCCGCGCGTCTCGCCGCCCTGAGGGCGATCCACGGGACAGGCTCTCCCGAAGCGCGGCGCCTCGTGCGCTTCCGCTTCGGGTCGTCGCCCGAGGCGATCACCGGCGACCCGACCGGTGCCGTGCAGGCGGTGCGGTTCAGAAGCGCCGACGCTACCGCGCTCGAGCTGCCGGCGACCAGCGTCGTCACGGCGATCGGCTTCTGCTGCGATTCGCGATCCGAGCTGATCGACCCCGCCGCGGTGCCGGCGAGCGACGGGGCGGCCCTGCCGCACCGGATCGGCGAGCGGCTGTTCGCGGCCGGCTGGTTCCGCGGCGGCGCCGTCGGCACCATCCCGGAGGCGCGCC
>NZ_NPEX01000006.1:0-21220 GCF_003258865.1 Rhodoplanes roseus
CCACCATCAACACCGCCCTGCTCGGCATCGCCTCGTACTTCGCGCCTCGCATCGCCGCGCGCTTCAAGGCGGCCGGCGATCTCGCCGCGACGTCGTCGCTCGCCGACAAGACCGCGAAGCGCTGCGACGAGATCACCGCAGAGCACGGCCGCTTTCGAGAGGAGACGCGCTTGGAACTCGATCGCGTCCGGTTGCGGACCTGCCCGCCCTCGCCGCGCGACACGACGTCGACGGTCCGGTGCTGATCCTGATCGGCCCGGCCGTGGCGCATGGCGACCTCGCCGGCGCCGTGCCGCTACGCCAACCGTCCGCCCGCGCCGTCCCGGCCGCCGCCTGAGGTCCCCCATGGCCAAACGCCCGAAGACGTTCCACCCGGTGGTCGCCACCGCCAACGACCTGCCGACCGGCGCGGTCGTGTTCCGCCATCCGGACGGCGACTGGTCGGGCGACATCGCGGCCGCCGAGATCGCCACGACGCCGGAGCAGGCGGACGCGCTCCTGGCCCACGCCCAGGCCGACCAGGGGCCGGGCAACCGCATCGTCGATCTCGCGCTGATCGAGGTGGTGCGCGAGGGCGCTTTCGTCCGGCCGACCGCGCTGCGCGAGCTGATCCGCACCAGCGGCCCCACCATCGCGTTGCCGGCCGACGGCCGCCCCGCCGGACACTGAGGCGAGTCCCCGATGTACCGTTACGACGAGTTCGACCGGACCTTCGTGCAGGAGCGTGTCGCCGAGTTCCGCGACCAGGTGGCGCGGCGGCTCTCCGGCGAGCTGACCGAGGACCAGTTCAAGCCGCTGCGGCTGATGAACGGCGTCTACCTTCAGCTCCACGCCTACATGCTGCGCATCGCCATCCCGTACGGCACGCTGTCGTCGCGCCAGCTCCGCCTGCTCGCGTCGATCGCTCGTGATCACGACAAGGGCTACGGCCACTTCACCACGCGTCAGAACCTGCAGTTCAACTGGATCGCGCTGAAGGACGTGCCGGATATCCTCGACAAGCTCGCCGGCGTCGAGATGCACGCGATCCAGACCTCGGGCAACTGCATCCGCAACGTCACGGCCGACCATTTCGCCGGCGCCGCCGCAGACGAGGCCGCGGACCCGCGGCCCTATGCCGAAATCCTGCGGCAATGGTCGTCGCTGCATCCGGAGTTCACGTTCCTGCCGCGCAAGTTCAAGCTTGCGGTGATCGGCGCGCCGAACGACCGCGCCGCGATCCAGACCCACGACATCGGCCTGCAGGTGAAGCGCGACGAGACCGGTTCGCTCGGCTTCGCCGTCTATGTCGGCGGCGGCCAGGGCCGCACGCCGATGGTGGCGCGCAAGCTGCGCGACTTCCTGCCCGAAGCCGATCTGCTCGCGTACTGCGAGGCGGTGCTGCGCGTCTACAATCTGGAAGGCCGCCGCGACAACAAGTACAAGGCGCGCATCAAGATCCTGGTTCACGAGACCGGCGAGGCGGCGTTCACGGAGGCCGTCGACGCCGAGTTCGCGGCGCTGAAGGGCAAGGCCCTGACGCTCCCGGCCGACGAGGTCGACCGCATCGGCGCCTATTTCGCCTCGCCCGCCTTCGCGTCGCTGCCGGCGCAATCGGACCTCTACGAGCGCGCCGTGAAGACCGACCCGGCTTTCGCGCGGTTCGCGTCCCGCAACGTGCATCCGCACAAGATCCCGGGCTACGGCATCGTCACGATCTCGCTGAAGCCGACCGGGCAGCCGCCCGGCGACGCGACCGCGACCCAGATGGAGGCGGTTGCCGACCTCGCGGCGCATTACGGCTTCGACGAGATCCGGGTGAGCCACGAGCAGAACCTGGTGCTGCCGCATGTACGGCTCGACGACATCCCGGCCGTGTTCGAGGCGTTGCGGGCCGCCGGCCTCGCGACCCCCAATGCCGGTCTCGTCACCGACATCATCTCGTGCCCGGGCCTCGACTACTGCTCGCTCGCCACGGCGCGCTCGATTCCCATCGCCGAGCGGCTCTCAGAGCGCTTCGCCGACCTCGACCGCCAGCACGCGATCGGCGAGCTGAAGATCAAGATCTCCGGCTGCATCAACGCCTGCGGCCACCATCACGTCGGCCACATCGGCATCCTGGGCCTCGAGCGGAAGGGTGAGGAGTTCTATCAGATCACCCTCGGCGGCTCCGGCGACCAGATCTGCACGATCGGCGAGATCGTCGGCCGCGGCTTCTCGTCAGGCGAGATCGTCGACGCGGTCGAGACCGTGATCGACACCTATCTGGGCCTGCGTACGTCGCCGCAGGAGACGTTCCTGGCCGCCTATCGCCGCGTCGGCGAGGCCCCGTTCAGGGAGGCGCTCTATGCTGCGGCAGGATGACCTCGACACGCTCGCGGTCGAGACGGGCCGCGGCGAGGCGCTTCGTCTGGCCGATGCGTGGGCGCACAGCACCCCACAGAACATCGTCCGCGACGCGCTGGCGCGGTTCGCCCGACGCATCGCGCTCGTCTCCTCGTTCGGCGCCGACTCCGCCGTGCTGCTGCACATGATCGCCGCCGCGGACCGGACGACGCCCGTGGTCTTCGTGGACACGCTGCGGCTGTTTCCCGAGACGCTGGCGCATCGCGACGCGCTGGTCGCCCGGCTCCGCCTGATCGACGTGCGCACCGTGCGGCCGGCCGCCGCCGAGCTGGCGCGCCGCGATCCCGACCTGTCGCTCGCGGAGCGCGATCCGGACGCCTGCTGTGGCCTTCGCAAGGTGGTGCCGTTCGCGCAGGCGATCGAGCCGTTCGCCGCCTGGTTCACCGGCCGCAGGCGGGATCAGGCCCTTTCACGCGCCGCGTTGTCTCACGCGGAGTGGGACGGCGCGCGCATCAAGATCAACCCGCTCGCCGGCTGGACCATCGACGACGCCGTCGCATACCGGCGCGAGCACGGCCTGCCGGAGCATCCCCTCGCCGCGCAGGGCTATCCATCGATCGGCTGCGTGCCCTGCACGTCGCGGGTCGACGCCGACGAGGATCTGCGCGCCGGCCGCTGGCGCGGCCTCGAGAAGACGGAGTGCGGCCTACACGATCGTCGCACCGCCGCGCCGCCCTCTTCACCCTCCCCTGGAGGAGGTGAAAGCAACGCCGGCCTTCTCACGTCATCGACGAGAACCTGATCATGCCGCTGTTCCGCAACGGACGTTTCGAGGACGACGACTGGCAGATCCCGGCCGGCGACGCGCCGCTGCCGGCATCCGGTAAGGTCGCCGTGCCGAAGGCGCGCTTTCTGGCGGAGCGCGAGGCGCTGCGCGGGCGAAACGCGCCGGTCGGCGTGCTCCTCACCGCCGGCGATACGCTCGACGACATCGTTCCGGATCTGCCGCGCCTCGGGCTCGTGGTGATCAGTTTTCCGAAATACGCCGACGGGCGGCCCTACTCGCTCGCCCGGCTGCTGCGCGACCGGCACGGCTATGTCGGCGAGCTGCGGGCGAGCGGCGACGTGCTGCGCGACCAGGTCGCGCTGATGCTGCGCGCCGGCTTCGACGCGCTCGACGTGACGCATGCCGGAACCGTCGCGGCCTTGCGTGAAAAGCGCATCGTCGCGGTGCGCCACCATTATCAGCCCGCCTCCGCCGAGGCGTCCGAAACAAGGCCCGATCCGCGCCCGTGGCGACGGGTCTCGGCCGCGCTCTCCTGAGGGTCGCCATGCGTGCCGCCGACGTCGTCGCCGAGCGCCTGCCCGAGGCGCATGCCGCTGTCCCATCGCCGGCCGCCGCGGCGCATCCACGTCTGTCTCCGCATCTGCGGCGGCTCGAAGCCGAGGCGATCTTCATCATGCGGGAGGTCGCGGCCGAGTTCCGCAACCCGGTGATGCTCTACTCGGTGGGCAAAGACTCGTCCGTGATGCTCCACATCGCGCGAAAGGCGTTCTTTCCGGGCCGGCCGCCCTTCCCGCTGATGCACATCGCGTCCGGCTGGGACTTTCGCGACGTGATCACGCATCGCGACCGCATGGCGGCGACCTACGGGCTCGACCTGCTGGTCCACACCAATGCCGAGGCGGCCGCTGCCGGCGTCAACCCGTTCGACACCGAGACGGGCGAGTACTCGCGCCTGATGCTCACCGAGGCGCTCAAGGCGGCGCTCGACCAGCACGGCTTCGACGCCGCCTTCGGCGGCGCCCGCCGCGACGAGGAGAAAGCGCGCGCCAAGGAGCGCGTGTTCTCGCACCGGCGCGGTCATGTCTGGGATCCGCGCAACCAGCGACCCGAGCTGTGGCGGCTGTTCAACACCCGCCTCGCGCCCGGCGACTCCATGCGGGTCTTCCCGCTCTCCAACTGGACCGAGCTCGACGTGTGGGACTACATCCGGGCCGAGGGCATCCCCATCGTCCCGCTGTATTTCGCCGCCGAGCGCACCGTGGTGCTGCGCGACGGCGCGGTGCTGGTCGTCGACGACGACCGCATGCGCTGGCGCGAGGCCGAGCGGCTGGAGCGCCGGCGGGTGCGATTCCGCACGCTCGGCTGCTGGCCGCTCACCGGCGCGGTCGAGTCCGACGCCGCCGACCTCGACGGCATCATCGCCGAGATCGTCTCGTCGCGCGTCTCGGAGCGCAACGGGCGGCTGGTCGACGGCGCCGTCCAGGCCTCGATGGAAGCCAAGAAGCGCGAGGGCTATTTCTGATGCCGACCGCCCTGCGATCACCTGCGGCTCTCGGCGCCCCCGCCGGGCTCGACGACATCCTCCGCACCCCGTCGGCGCCGGTGGCGCCGCCGCTGCCGGTGCGGGCGCGGGGCGCGCTGCGCTTCATCACCTGCGGCTCCGTCGACGACGGCAAGTCGACCCTGATCGGCCGGCTGCTGCACGAGGCGCAGGGCGTGCTCGACGACCAGCTCGCCGCGATCACGCGCGAGAGCCGGCGCTTCGGCACCACGGGCGAGGACGTCGACCTCGCGCTGCTGCTCGACGGGCTGGAGGCCGAGCGCGAGCAGGGCATCACGATCGACGTCGCCTACCGGTTCTTCTCGACAGGGCGGCGCGCCTTCGTGGTCGCCGACACGCCCGGGCACGAGCAGTACACCCGCAACATGGCGACCGGCGCCTCGACGTCGGAGCTCGCGGTGCTGCTGGTCGACGCCCGCAAGGGCCTGCTGGAGCAGACGCGCCGGCACGCCGCCATCGTGTCGCTGCTCGGCATCCGCAACGTGGTGCTGGCCGTCAACAAGATGGATCTGGTCGGCTGGTCGCAGGCGCGCTTCGACGAGCTGGTGGCGGCGTTCGGTGCCTTCGCGGGCCCGCTCGATTTCCGCTCCGTGACCACGATCCCGCTCTCGGCGCGCTTCGGCGACAATGTCGTGGAGGCGAGCCCGAACACGCCCTGGCATGTCGGGCCGACCCTGCTGGAGCATCTCGAGGCCGTCGAGATCGCCGACGACAGCGCCGCGCCCTTCCGCTTCCCCGTGCAGTGGGTGAGCCGCCCGCACGCCGACTTCCGCGGCGCCGCCGGCACGGTCGCGAGCGGCCGCGTCGCGGTCGGCGACGCCGTGGTGGTCGCCGCGTCGGGTCGTACCACCAAGATCGCCCGAATCGTCACCATGGATGCGGACGTCGAGGTGGCGTCCGCCGGCGACGCCGTGACGCTGACCTTCGCGGACGAGATCGACATCGGGCGCGGCGACGTGCTGGCAGCCCCGCGGGCGCGGCCGACCGTGACGCGGCGCTTCGCCGCCGATCTGGTGTGGATGACGGACGAGGAGGTCGAGGCCGGCAGGCGCTTCCTGATGAAGGTCGGCACCGCCACGCTGCCGGCCACCGTCACCCGCATCGCCGACCGGCTCGATCTCGCCTGGCTCGGACGGGTGCCGGCCGACCGGCTCGCCCTCAACGCCATCGGCCGCGTCCATGTCGAGACCGCCGTGCCGGTGTCGATCGACCCCTATGGCGAGAACCGCGCGACCGGCGGCTTCATCCTGATCGACCGCGCGACGCACGCGACCAGCGCGGCCGGCCTGGTGATCGCCGGGCTCGACGGCGCCCGCGACGTGCACGCCCAGGCGGGCGCCGTCGACCCGGCGGTGCGGGCCTGGGTCAAGACGCAGCAGCCGCTCGCCGTTTGGCTCACCGGCCTGCCGGGCTCCGGCAAGTCGACCATCGCGGCGCTGGCGGAGCGCCGTCTGGTCGCGCTCGGGCATCACACCATGCTGCTCGACGGCGACAATGTGCGGCAGGGCCTCAACGCCGATCTCGGCTTCGACGCCGCCTCGCGGGCCGAGAACGTGCGCCGCGTCGGCGAGGTGGCGAAGCTGATGACCGACGCCGGCCTGATCGTGCTGGTGGCGCTGGTGTCGCCGTTCCGCGCCGACCGGGAGCGTGCCGCCGGCCTGTTCCCGGCCGGGCGCTTCATGGAGGTGCTGGTCGACGCCTCGCCGGAGACCTGCCGGGCACGCGACCCCAAGGGGCTCTATGCCAAGGCCGAGTCGGGCCGCATCGTGAACTTCACCGGCCGCGACCAGGCCTACGAGCCGCCGACCGCCCCGGCCCTGGTGCTGGCGACCGACGAGATCGGCCCGGAGATCGCGGCCGAGCGCCTGGTGCAAGCCATTCTGGAGCGTATCCGGACCCAGCCGGCCAGCGCTCTGGCCGCGCAACTATGATGTGATCAGATCGTGCCGACCTGATCAGAACGCGATGACGGGATCGATGTGCAGGGTCGCGACGTCCGAGGCTGCGCCAGCCGGAGTGGCCGCGGCGATGTGCCGGGCGAGCACGGCAACGATCTCGTCCGGCGTCGCGGCGAGTGGCCCGTCGTAGGACGCGAGCCGCGGATCCGCCGCCGGCAGCCAGTCGAGCCACCAACGGCTGCCGTCGTGTCGCAGTGCCCCGTGCACGCGGCCATCCCACGACACCAGCCAGACGCCGCGCACCATGTCGGTCGCGAATGCCCGCCACGCGCCCGCGATGCTCCGCGCGATGCGGGTCGGCAGCTCGAAGGTGAGCACGCGGGTCGCCGTCATGATCACGAAGGTGCGCCGGGCACGCCCTCCCATCAATGCGAACGGGTTCGCTATTTTCGGCCGCTCCGGAGAACACCACCGCTGCCCGCGGGCGACAGAGAGAAGAAGCGTTCGGCCCGGCAGGCCCCGCGCCCCCTCGCGGGGCCCCCTGATGGTGCCGCTAAGCCCTTGTTTACCAGGCATTAACCACCGCAGGGGTTCGACCCCGGTGTTGCCGTTTCGCCACCATTTCTTCGCGGGTTTGAGTCAAGTTGGCGCAATCAGATGACGCGAGGGGAACAACAATGAAGAAGCTTCTGCTGGCGACGGTCGCGACCGTCACGATGATGGGATGCGCGGGCGCCGCGGATCTCTCGGCTCGCATGCCCATGAAGGCCCCGCCGCCCGTGATGGCGCCGGTGTTCTCCTGGACGGGTTGCTACATCGGCGGCTATGTCGGCGGCGCCTGGAACGCCGACAGCACGGTCGCCACCGACCTCAACGGCTATGTCGCGCCGGGCTCGTGGGGCTACAAGACGGATTCGAGCTTCATCGGCGGCGGCACTGTGGGCTGCAACTGGCAGCCGATCGGCTCGCCCTTCGTGCTCGGCCTCGAAGGCGAGCTCGGCTATCTGAGCATGTCCGGCTCGGCCTACGATCCGCTGTCGGGCGGCGCCGTGGTGTCCTCGACCAAGGTCGGCGACTGGTACGGCATGATCACGGGCCGGCTCGGCTACTCGTGGAACCGCGCCCTGATCTACGCCAAGGGCGGCGTCGCCTTCGTCAATGTCGAGAACACCATCGCGACCCCGGCCTTCATCGCCTCGGTCAGCGAGACCCAGGCGACCTGGACGGTCGGCGGCGGCGTCGAGTGGGCCTTCGACATGAACTGGAGCCTCAAGGCCGAGTACATGTATATCGGCGTCGACAACACCCAGAGCGTAGGTGCGTTCGGCTTTAACTGGGATCACGAGAACAGCGGCATCCACACCGCCAAGGTGGGCCTCAACTATCGCTTCGGCGGCTACGGCGCGCCCCTGATGGCCCGCTACTGAGAGCCCAGACGCTCAAGGCCGAAGTCCCAAACCAGGCCGGCGAGTGAGAGACAGAGCGTCGAAGGGCCTCGGGGGCGAACCCCCCGGGGCTCTTCGTCCTTTTTCACGACGTCTCCTGCCCGCAGGACGTCCGATCGGCCCGTGGATTGCTTGCCTCCGCATCGGCGCCGTGCCGATGGAGGCTTCGCGACAATGGCCAAGGTCGTCTTCTACGAAAAGCCTGGATGCGGCGGCAATGCCCGCCCGAAGGCGCTGTTGCGCGCCTCCGGCCAGGAGCTCGACGTCCGCGACCTGCTCGCCGCGCCGTGGACGGCCGAACGCCTGCGTCCGTTCTTCGGCGATACGCCGGTCGCGGCGTGGTTCAACCCCGCCGCACCGCGAGTGAAATCCGGCGAGATCGAGCCCGCCGCCGCGACCGCCGAGGCCGCGCTCGCCCTGATGATCGCCGATCCCCTGCTGATCAGGCGGCCGCTGATGCAGGTCGGCGAGCGCCGCGAGGCCGGCTTCGACCAGGCCCGCGTCGACGCCTGGATCGGTCTGCGCCCCACCGAACGGCCGGTGACGGACCGCTGTCCGAAAGACGACGCCGTGCACGCCCACGCCTGCCGTGCAGCCGGCGAGGCGTGAGCGTGCGGATGGCGCGGCGCGTCAGCCCGGTCCGAGCAGCCGGCGGGCGGTGCGCTCGAGCGCGGCGAGCAGGCGGTCGGCCGCCGCCGTCTCGACCACCAGGCGGAAGCCGAGATTGGCGGGCGGCGCCCCGGCCGCGCAGCCGCCGGTGCGCGGATCACGGATGAAGTCGGTCATGTAGGTGCGGTGCCGGCCCTGCACGACGCGGACGCCGCAATTGGTCGTGGTGGCGCGCGTCTCGCCCGAGGCTTCGAGCGTTGCCCGCACGAAGCAGGTGTCGGTCCATTCCCAGACATTGCCGGCGACGTCGGCGAGCCCCTTGGCATTGACGCCGAAATGCCCGACCGGCTGCGGCTCGGCCGACATTTTCTCGCGCGACGCCTCGGTGTCGTAGCGGACCAGCCAGGCGCGCGCCGGATCGGCCCGGTCGACCACCGGCAGGGCCTCGTCGTCGGCCTTCTCGGCCGCCGCGAACACCCACTCCTGGTCGGTCGGTAGACGATGCGTCAGACCGGTCGTCCGGGTCATCCAGGCCGCATAGGCGACGGCGTCGCGATGGCTCACCCCGACCACCGGCCGGTCGTCGGCCGCCGGACCTCGCCCGATGCGCGGACAGGCACCGGCGGCGACACAGGTCGCATACTCGGCCGCCGTCACCTGCCGGGTCATGATGGTGAGATCGCGGTCGAGGCGCAGCGTGCGTACCGGCGCGGCCGCGGGCCGGCCGGCGACCGACACATCGCCGGCGACGCGATACTGGAACTCGGCCGGCGCGAGCGCCACGACGGAATGCGGCAGCGCCGGCACGCCGGGCGACAACAGCGCCGCGCCGCCCGCCAGCGGCCCGGCCAGGGCCGCCGCCGCTGCGGCAATCTTGAGGCTGGATGCGAGCAGCATGACGGACCCTCCGAAGCGAACCGGCCCGCGAGCGCCTCGCGGGCCTGGCCGTCATCGTGTCAGCGCGCCACCGGGGCACCGACCGCCCCGACCCGGCCGGGCGCGATCGGACCGGGCGGCGTCACCTGCGTCATCAGATCGTCGTTCCAGGTGCCCTCGACCTTGAAATGCGCCGTCGCGCCGAGCTCCACTGCCTCGATCAGATTGTGGTTCACATAGGCGTAGACGCCGGGCTGCAGGAACGTGTAGAGCGCAGCGCCGGCCGAGCCGCCGCGGATGAACCAGGTCTCCAGATCCTTCTGGGGCGGGTTGTCGAACTTGCCGGTCTCCCACACCTGGTCGCCGTGGCCGCCGATCAGATGCGGGCGGGTGTCGCGATTGGCCTGCGAGTGGACGATCATCACGGTCTCGCCGACCTTGGCCGTCATCGCGTTCGCGCCGGTCAGCGCGCCGACCCGGCCGTTGAACACCACGTGCGACGGGATCAGCTTGCGCATCACCTCGGTCGTGTCCTGATAGGAATCGGCCGGCGACTCGTAGGTCTTGAACTTGCCGGTCTCGTCGCGCGGAATGTAGAGGTCGTTTTCGCCCACGTAGTAGATGCGGTCGTAATGCAGCGGCTTACCGTCGCGGTCCTTCAGCCCGTCGCGCGGCAGCACCATCACGGTGCCGTGCATGCCGGAGACGACGTGCCACGGGATCATGCCTTCCGGCGCACAATGGTAGACGAACGTGCCGGTGCGGGTCGCCTTCCAGCGCAGCACCACCTCCTCGCCCGGATTGACATGGGTGAGCGCGCCGCCGCCGAGGGCCCCCGTCGCCGCGTGAAAATCGATGTTGTGCGGCATCGAGTTGGACTCGGGATTGACCAGCGTCAGCTCGACATAGTCGCCCTCGTGCACGACCATCATCGGACCCGGCATCGAGCCGTTGAACGTCATCGCCTGGAACTTGGTGCCGGCCTCGTCGACGACGACCTCCTTCTCGACGATCGCCATCTTGAACGCGACGATGGCGGGGCCGCTCTTGGTGGCCTGCTCGTGCTCGTGCACGAAGGGCGGGGCGACCAGCTCGACGGACTTGCGCGGAAGATCGGGGCTGCCGGCGAGCGCGGGGGCGGCGGCGAGCAGAGCGGCGATCGCAACGCCCATCAGTACGGACCTACGGGTCATCACGACCCTCCTGTCTGTTTCGTCCTATGAGGACAGGTTAGGTGCGCGCCCCGGCGGCTTCGTTGCGAAGCAGCAATCACCGACCCGGAAGGTCGGCGCTCGTCCCGCTGTTTGCCGTTTCGCAAACAGACCCTTCGGCTGGGATGCCGGGAGCGGGCCGATGACGGTTCTCGCCCGCTGTCGTCCGTGCGGGCGAAGGCGTGCGGAATTCCACTCGTCGTCCCGGGGCGGACTCCGCAACTCTTGTCTTTCCGGCGCGCTCTCCCTGCGCTCCTGGACGGCCCCCACGACGCCATAGTTGACACTATCCACGATCCAGTTAACACTCTCAACTATCATGAGCACCCCGGTTCGCCGTCCTACGTCATCCGATCTCGAGCCCGAAGCCGCGCGCTCGGCCGAGGGCGGGCCCTTTCGCTCGCGTCCCCGGACGAGCCGATGAGCCGAGCGAAGCCGCGCGCCGTGGCGGCTCCAACGTCCGTCGCAAAGGGCGGCGAGCCGGCCATCAAGGACCTACTCTCCTACCGGCTGCACCAGGTCGCCAACCTGCTCTCCCGCGGCGCCGCGATGCGCTACAAGCGCGAGTTCGGCGTCAGCCTGTGGGAGTGGCGCACCGTGGCGCTGCTCGGCGACTACGCGCCGCTCTCGCTGAACGAGCTCGCCAAGGCGGCCGGCCTCGACAAGAGCCAGATCAGCCGCGTCGTCTCCGGCCTGACCGCGCGCGGACTGATTCTGCGCGAGGTCGACGCCCGCGACGGCCGCGGCGTCCGCCTGACCCTGACGCTGCCGGGCCGGCGCCTCTATGCCGGCCTGATGGAGGCGGCGCGCCAGCGCAACGAACGCCTGGCGCAGCGGCTCTCCGACGCCGAGCGCGACTGCCTGGAGCGCATCCTGATCACGCTGGGCGACCAGGCGCGCGACTTCGTGCGCGAGGAGCAGACATTGTCGGAGGCGCGCCGCAGCGCCGCGACCAAACCAACGACACGACCACGCGGCCGCTGACGAGCCGCGACCACAACAACGACACGACAGGAAACGTTCGAGGAGTCGACGACCATGGATCGACGCACGTTCCTCGCCGCGCTCGCGGCGAGCGGCCTGCTGGCGCGCCCGGCAGCAGCCCAGTCCTACCCGACCAAGCCCATCCGGCTGATCGTCACCTTCGCGGCCGGCGGGCCGGCCGACCTGTTCGGCCGCGCCCTCGCGGCCGGCATGTCGACGGAGCTCGGCCAGCAGGTGGTGGTGGAATCGCGCACCGGCGCCGGCGGTCTCACCGGGCTCGCCGCCGTCGCTCACAGCGCGGCGGACGGCTACACGCTCTGTCTGGTCGGGGCCGCCGCACTGTCGACCATCCCGTTCATGGTCCCGTCGATGCCGTTCGACTGGAAGACCGATCTGACGCCGTTGACCTTGGTCGCGCGAGTGCCCGAGGTGCTGGTGGTGAGCACATCGCTCGGCATCGACTCGCTGCCCGCGCTCGTGGCCCACGCCAGGGCGAAGCCGCGGACCGTCAACTTCGGATCCGCCGGTGTCGGCAGCATCACGCATCTGGCCGGCGAGCTGCTGCGGGACAAGGCCCAGATCGACGTGGTCCACGTTCCTTACCGGGGCGCCGCGCCGGCCGTGAACGATCTGCTGGGCGGCCACGTGCAGTTCGTCATCGCGGACGTTCCGGTGCTGCTGCCGCACATCCAGGCCGGGGCCGTGAAGCCGCTGGCCGTGACCACGGCGAAGCGCACCGCGACGCTGCCCGAGGTGCCGACCACGGCCGAGCTCGGCTATCCGGGCGTGCTGTCGGACAACTGGTACGGCCTAGTCGCCCCCGGCGGCCTGCCGCCCGAGATCACCGCCGTCGTGCACAAGGCCGCTACGGCGGCGCTGCGCTCCGACGAGCTGGCGCGCCAGTTCGAGACCCAGGCGGCGATCCCGTCGCCGACCACCGGCGCGGAGTTCGTCGCCTTCATCGACGCCGAGCAGGCCAAATGGGGCCCGCTCGTCAAGTCGACCGGCGCCCGCCTGTGACGGCCGGGCCGCCGAGCACCGTCGTGATCAGGAACCCGGACGAGATCAGGACCCGACCGTGACCGAACGCCTCTCCACCCGCGTCACCGACCTGCTCGGGATCCGCTACCCGATCCTGCAGGCCGGGATGAGCTGGGCCTCCTCCAATGCCGAGCTGCCGGCCGCCGTGTCGGCCGCGGGCGGGCTCGGCGTGATCGCCGCGGGACCGATGTATCCGGACGACCTGCGCGCCGCGATCGGGCGCGTCCGAGCCATGACGACGGCGCCGTTCGCCGTCAACGTGCCGCTCTACAACAAGCGGGCCGATGCGTTCCTGCAGATCGTGCTGGACGAGAAAGTGCCGATCCTGATCGCCTCGCAGGGTGGGCCGGGCAAGCACATCGCGCGCTTCAAGGACGCCGGCGTGACCTGGCTGCACGTCGCAGCCTCGCCGGTCCACGCGCTCAAGGCCGAGGCGGCGGGCGTCGACGCGGTGATCGCGGTCGGCGCCGAGGCGGGCGGCCATCCGCCGCCCGACGAGGTCGGCACCCTGGTTGTGGTGCGCGCCGTGGCGGCCGCCCTGCGCATCCCGGTGATCGGCGGTGGCGGCGTCGCGGACGGCGCCGGCATCGCCGCGCTGCTGAGCCTCGGCGCCGAGGGCGTCCAGCTCGGCACCCGGTTCCTGCTCACGCCGGAGGCGCGCCTGCATCCGGCCTACAAGGAGCGGGCACTCGCCGCCGCGATCGCCGACACCACCCTGGTCGGCCGCGGGCGGATGCCGGTCCGGGTGCTCCGCAACGCCTTCACCCAGGCCGTCGCCGACGCCGAGGCGAACGGCATGGCCACCGCCGAGATCGCGGCGCTGATCGACACCGGAACGTTGAAGATGGCCGCGCACGACGGCGACGTCGCGCACGGAAAGGTCGAGGTCGGCCAGTCCGTCGGCCTGATCGACGAGATCCTCCCCGCCGCCGAGGTGATGCGGCGGCTGGTCGCCGAGACCGAGGCCGCCATCGCCAGGCTGACGCGGATGTCGTCGGCCGCCGCAATGGCAGAGCCCGCGTGATGCGCCCAAACCGTGAAGCAGGACCCGAATCCATGTCCGATCTCCTGACCGAGACGCACGGCGCCGTGCGCGTCCTCGTCCTGAACCGGCCGAACAAGCGCAACGCGCTCGACAACCGTCTCACCTCGGCGCTGCTGGAGGCCTTGCGGGCCGCCGACGCGTCGCCCGACGTCGGCAGCGTGGTGCTGACCGGCGCCGGGCCGGCCTTTTGCGCTGGTGCCGACCTGTCGGAATTCAAGCTGCTCACGCCCGAGAATCAGCATCTCGTCGACCGACGCGCCGAGCTGACGATGACGCTGCACGGCATCTTTCCCAAGATGACCAAGCCGGTCATCACCGCCGTCAACGGACCCGCGATGGGCGGCGGCGCCGGCCTCGCACTGGCCGGCGACGTCGCCGTGATGGCCGAGAGCGCCACCCTCGGCTGGCCCGAGGTGAAGCACGGCATCGTCGCGGCGATCGTGCTGCCGAGTCTGGTGCGCAACATCGGCCGCAAGGCCGCCTTCGAGCTGGTGGCGACCGGCGTGCCGATCGACGCCAAGCGGGCGCTGGCGCTCGGCGCCGTCAATCACGTCGTGCCGGGCGACGAGCTGATGGACGTCGCCCTGGCACTCGCCGGGCAGATGGCGTCGTTCAGCCGCGCCGCGATGGCGGCCACCAAGCAGCTCTTCTATCACGCGCTCGACGTCCCCTACGACGAGGCGCTGGCGGCCGGCCGCGAGGCGAACCGGCGCATGCGCGCGTTCCGCAAGGCCTGAGGAGACGCGTGCCGGATGAAGCCGCTTCAGAATCTCACCATCCTGGATCTCTCGCGGGTGCTGGCCTGCCCGTTCGCCAGCATGATCATGGCCGAGCTCGGCGCCACCGTGATCAAGGTCGAGGAGCCCGGCCGCGGCGACGAGACCCGCACCTTCGAGCCCTTCGTGACGCGTGAGGGAGGCCGCGAAAGCGCCTACTATCTCGCCTTCAACCGCAGCAAGCGCTCGATCACGGTCGACCTCCGCTCACGCGAGGGGCAGGAAATCGTCCGCGGCCTCGCCGCCGATGCCGACGTGCTGCTGGAAAACTTCCCGGTCGGCACGCTCGCCCGCCATGGCCTCGACTACGCGGCGATCCGCGCGGTCAACGAGCGTATCGTCTACGTCTCCTGCACGGGTTTCGGCCAGACCGGCCCCCATGCGCGACGCAAGGGCTACGACACCATCTTCCAGGCGATGGGCGGGATCATGAGCCTGACCGGCGAGCGCGGCGGCGACCCGGTGAAGCCGGGGCTGCCGGTCGCCGACCTCACCTCCGGCCTGTGGATCGTGATCGCGATCCTGGCCGCCGTGCACGGCCGCGACGCCGCCGGCGGCGCCGGCTCCCATGTCGACTTCTCCATGCTGGACGGGCAGATCGCGCTGCTCACTCTGGCTGCCGCCCGCTGGTTCGCGCTGGGCGAGGTGCCGCAGCGCCTCGGCACCGAGCATCCGAGCCGGGTTCCGACGGCGAGCTTCCGCTGCGCCGACGGCGGCTGGCTGCACATCACCGGGAGCGACCAGCACTGGATGCCGCTGTGCCGCGTGCTCGGCCTCGAGGCGTGGGGCGGCGAGCCCGCCCTGCAGCAGAACTCCGAGCGGGTGAGACGGCGCGACGAGGTGATGACTGCGCTCACGGATGCGATCGGCACCCGCCGTCGCGACGAGCTGGCCGCCGCGCTCGACGCCGCCGGCGTGCCGCAGGGCCCGATCCGCACCGTCGACGAGATTTTCGCCGACGAGCACACCCGCGCCCGTGAGCTCGTCGGGACGTTCGAGCATCCGGTCGTCGGATCATTTCCGGGCCTGCGCATTCCGTACCGCTTCGACGGCTTCGACGATCCCACGGTCGACCGCCCGCCCCTGCTCGGCGAGCACACCGACGAAATCCTGCGCGAGCGGCTCGGCTACTCGCCGGAGCGCATCGCGGCGCTGCGCGAGGCCAAGGTCGTATGAGCGCTTCCCCCGTCCTCACGACGCTGTCCGACGGCGTCTTCACCGTGACGCTGAACCGGCCGCAGAGCCGCAACGCGCTCGACACGGCCACCTGCGAGGCGCTGAGCGCCGCCACCCGCGCGGCCGGCGACGACGAGCGCGTGCGGCTGGTGCTGGTGCGCGCCGCCGGCCCGGTGTTCTGCGCCGGCGCCGACCTGAAGGAGCGGCAGGGCATGGGCCCGGACGCGATCCGGGCGCGACGCCTCAAGGCGTTCGCCGCCTATGCGGCGATCGAGGCGCTGCCGATGCCGACGATCGCCGTGGTCGAGGGTCCGGCGGTCGGCTCCGGCTGCGAGATCGCCGCGGCCTGCGACCTGATCGTCGCCACGCCGGCGGCGAGCTTCGCCACCCCCGAGGCGCTGTGGGGCACGGTCGGCGCCACCCAGCGGCTGCCCCGCATCCTCGGCAGGCGGCTCGCCAAGGACATGATGTTCACGGGCCGGCGGCTCGACGCCGCCGGGGCCTGCGCTGCAGGCCTGGTGGCACGGGTGGTCGCGCCCGAGACGCTGGAGGCGACGCTCGCCGAGATCGCCGCGACGATCCGCAAGGCGCCGGCGGCGGCGCTGGCGCAGGCCAAGCGCTGCATCGACCGCGGTGTCGAGCTCGATCCCGCCGGCGCGCTGGCGGTCGAGCTGATGGCGATCGAGGAGAACATCGCGGCCGACACATGGCGCGACGGCATCGCCCGGTTCGGAGGCGAACGATGAACGGTCCCGCCGGCACGCTGGCGGACGCCCTGGCCCGCAACGCCGCGCGGCACGGCGACGCCGAAGCGCTGGTCACCGCGACCGCGCGCCTCACCTGGCGCGCGCTCGATGCCGACGTCCGCCGCGCCGCGCGCGCCCTGCTGGCGATGGGCGTGCGCAAGGGCGATCACGTCGGCCTCCTGTTCGGCAACGACGAGACCTGGGTGACGCTGTTCTTCGCCGCCGCGACGATCGGCGCCGTCACGGTGCCGGTGAACACCAGGTTCAAGGCGGCCGAGCTCGGCTTCTGCCTGAAGCAGGCGGACGTGACGACGCTGATCCTCACCGACCATTTCCTCGGCATCGACTTCGTCGCGTATCTGCGCGAGGCCGAGCCGGCGGTCGACGCGGCGCTGCCGGGCACCGCGCTGCCGCGGCTCGGCCAAGTTGTCGTGCGCGGCGAGCAGGTGCCGGCGGCGGCGCAGTCGCTCGATGCCGTGCTGGCGCGGGGCGATGCGGTGTCGGACCAGGACCTCGCCGCGGCAGCAGCGGAGGTCGGACCAGACGACCTGCTGCTGATCCAGTTCACCTCGGGGACCACGGCCTTCCCCAAGGGCGTCATGCTCACCCACGCCAACATGCTGTGTAACGCCGCCGCGGTGGCGGCCCGCATGGGCGTGACGGCGGACGACCGTTACTTCAACTGCCGTCCGTTCTTCCACGTCGCGGGCTCTACCCTGTCGCTGCTGGTCTCGCTCGTCACCGGCTGCTGTCTGGCGACGCTCCCGACCTTCGAGGCGGGCGCGGCGCTGGCCATGATGGAGGCGGAGCGCTGCACGCTCACCTCCGGCAACGACACCCTGTTCCAGCTGATGATGGGACATCCCGACTTCGCGACGCGACGTCTCTCGCTGCGCGGCGGCTGGTGCGCGGCCGGGCCGGAGACGATGCGCAACATCGTCGAGCGGATGGGCGCCCGCGACCTCTGCTGGGCCTACGGGCTGTCCGAGGCCTCGCCCAACGTGGTGTTCAGCGACCGGACCGATCCGCTCGACCGCCGCATCGAGGGGGCGGCACGACCGCATCCGGGCGTCACGGTGCGGATCGCCGGGCCGGACGGCGCGCCCGTGCCGGCCGGGCAGTCGGGTGAGATCCAGGTCCGCGGCTGGAACGTCATGCGCGGCTACTATGACAATCCGGAAGCGACGGCAGCGGCGTTCACGGCGGACGGCTGGCTGCGCACCGGCGACGTCGGCGCGGTCGACCAGGACGGCTGGCTGCGTCTGATCGGCCGCATCAAGGACGTGTTCCGGGTCGGCGGCGAGAACGTCGCGCCGGCCGAGGTCGAGGAGGTGCTGCTCGCCCATCCGGCGGTGGCGACGGCCCAGGTGGTCGGCGTGCCGGACACGCGGCTCGGCGAGGTGCCGGCCGCCTTCGTCACACTGAAAAGCGGCGAGGTCACCGACGAGGCGGAGCTGATCGGCTGGACACGGCAGCGCTGCGCCAATTTCCGCGTGCCCCGCTATCTGCGCATCGTCGACGACTTCGAGGCGATCGGCATGACGGCGAGCGGCAAGGTGCAGAAGGCGAGGCTGCGCGCCCACGCGGTCGCCGCCTTCGGACTCGGCTGAGAGGCGACAGCATGACCGACGTGACTCTCTGCGAGTGCTTCGCCCGCGACGGGCTGCAGCACGAACCGGACTTCGTGCCGACCGCGACCAAGCGCGAGCTGATCGAGCGCTTCGCCGCGCTCGGCTTCACCCGGATCGAGGCGACCTCCTACTCGAATCCCAAGGTGGTGCCGCAGTTCGCCGATGCGAGCGAGCTGTTGGAGACACTGCCGCGGCGCGGCGGCGTCCACTACAAGGCGACGTGCGCCAATCCGCGTGCCGTCGAGCGCGCCGTCACGGACGCGATTGCCGGCCACGGCGTCAACGAGATCAGCCTGCTGGTGTCGGCGAGCGAGGAGCATTCGCAGACCAACCTGCGTCGCTCGCGCGCCGAGCAGTGGGACAATGTGCAGGCCATGGCAGCCGCAGCGGGCGACCGTTTCCGGCTGGTCGGCTCCATCTCGGTCGCCTTCGGCTGCCCGTTCGAGGGTGCCGTCCCGCCTCAGACCGTGGTGGAGGACGTCGAGCGCTTCGCCGCGCTCGGCGTCCGCTACGTCTCGCTCGGCGACACCACCGGGATGGCGACGCCGAACAGTGTCGCGGCGCTGTGCCGGCTGGTCCGGCGCGCCGTGCCGGAGGTGACGCCGATCGGCCATTTCCACGACACCCGCGGCACCGGGCTGGTCAACGTGCTGGCCGCGCTCGACGCCGGGGTACGGTTCTTCGACGCCTCGTTCGGCGGCGTCGGCGGCCATCCGGCGAAGCTCCGTTATGGCGGCGGCTTCACCGGCAATGTCTGCACCGAGGATCTGGTGGGCCTCCTGGAGTCGCTCGGCGTGCGGACCGGCATCGACCACTCCGCCCTGCTCGACACCGCGCTGGCCTGCGAGGCGGCGCTGGGGCGAGAGCTGCACGGCCGGGTGACGCGCAGCGGCCTCAATCCGCTGATCGAAAGACGCGATGCCGCCGACGCGGCCGCACGCGCGCCGGCGGGCTAGCGCCGCCTGCGCTCGGGAATCTGATCGCGCGGCTTGCCATTGCCGTCCTTGCGCTCGCCCTCTTTGCGGTCGTCGTCGTTGCGGTCGTCGACGTACCGGACGAACAGAGGCTTGCCGGCCAAGGCCTTTCCGAACGTGTCGGTGAAGCGCAGCCGGTCGCAGCCGGTGAGGCTGTCGGTGATGGCCTTGCGGTAGAGATCGCGGGTGTCGCTGCTCGCCCCCTTCGTGGCGTAGGTGACGAAGGGCGGCCCCATCAGGGCGCCGGTCGGCTTCAGCCCGAACCTCACCGTCATCTCCATGCCGGGCTTGCGCTGGTCGGCCGGCGGCGGCACCCAGCAGGCACGAAGCGCCGCGAACAGTCCCGAGATGGTGTCGATCGTCTCACCCTTCTTGTCCAACGGCGGAGCGCCCTTCTTGCCGCGCCTGTCGTCCTCGGGCTCGTCGTCGCTGCCGATCGTGACGCGCAGGCTGTCGGGCAGGCAGGAGCGCCGGCTGCAGTCGTCGCCCCGAAGCGCGGCGCCGCGCCTGCTGCCGCGCTTGTCGTCGGAGCCCTCCGGCGTGATCAGCACCGGTACGTCGCCCGGTCCGCGGCGATACATCGGCACGTCGCGGGCCGCCGGTCCCGGCGCGATGCGGCCACCGCCGATGCCGACGCCGCCCGGCGTGTAACCCTGCACGGGCGCGCCCGGCGCGATCGGGATGCCGCCCGGCCCGGGAGTCTCGGTGAGCTGGGCGAGCGCGACGGAGCTCGACATCGCGAGCAGCGGCAGGATCGCGAGAGAGCGGAGCATGGCGGACTCTTTCGGCACAATGCGGGCCGCCATTGTGCGCGCGCCGGTGCGCCGCGTCACCCCACCGGACGGGCGGTCCGACCGCCGCGAGCTGGAGGCGACGGAGCTGGCGAATGCAATCTTCAAGCGGATCAACGACGCCACCATGCGGCTCCTGATCAGCGCACCGATGCTCGCTTCGAGAACGTCGAGGAGGTGACGTTCTCGCTGGTCGCCGCCCTCACGGGTGCGACCCGCGTCGCATTCGACCACGATGTGGATCCAGCGGTCCTCGCGCCGTCCCGCTTCAGGATGATGGCGATGTGTCGTGCCTATCTGCGTGACGCCGCGCTCGCCGGCCCGCGTCCCGAGGTCTAGTCGCGATTGCGGGCCTCGGCCGCCGGCCTCGCACCTGTCCCGAGGCGGACATCCGGAGACGGCCGGGTCTCGCAACGCATGCCACGTCCGCTACTCCGCCTCCGCCAGCGCCTCCTTGCGCTTGCGAAACACCGTCGGCGACAGCAGCACCAGGATCAGCAGCGCGGCGACGCCCAGGAGGCCGGCGCTGATCGGTCGTTGCATGAACACCATGAGGTCGCCGTCGGACAGCAGCATGGCGCGGCGGAAATTCTCCTCGAGCTGCGGGCCGAGCACCAGGCCGAGCAGCAGCGGCGCCGGCTCGGCACCCACCTTGATGAAGAAGTATCCGATCAGGCCGCAGGCGAGCATCAGCCAGATGTTGAAGACGCTGTTGGCGATGCCGTAGGTGCCGATGCAGCACAGGAGCGCGATGGCCGGGAACATCAGGCGATACGGGATCTTCAGCATCGACACCCAGATGCCGACCAGCGGCAGGTTGATGATCAGCAGCATCAGGTTGCCGACCCACATCGAGGCGATGACGCCCCACACGAGCTGCGGCTGCTCGGTCATGATTTGGGGGCCGGGCTGGATGCCGTGCATCATGAGGGCGCCGATCATCAGCGCCATCAGCGCATTGGCCGGGATGCCGAGGGTCAGCAGCGGGATGAAGCTGGTCTGCGCCCCGGCATTGTTGGCGGCCTCCGGCGCCGCCACGCCCTCGATCGCGCCGTGGCCGAACATCGCCTTGTTCTTCGACAGCTTCTTCTCGACCGCATAGGCCGTGAACGGCGGCAGCGCGGCGCCGCCGCCCGGCAGCACACCGAGAATGCAGCCGATCAGGGTGCCGCGCGTCATCGCCGGGAACGAGGCCTTCAGGTCCGTCCAGCTCGGGATCAGGTCGCGCACCTTCTGGCTCATCACCTGGCGCACCGGCGGGCGCTCCAGATTGGCCATGATCTCACCCAGCCCGAACAGGCCCATCGCGACCGGCACGAAGTCGATGCCGTCGCCGAGCTCGGC
>NZ_NPEX01000006.1:21230-36628 GCF_003258865.1 Rhodoplanes roseus
CTCGGCGACTCCGAAGGTCATGCGCGCCGCGCCGGACGAGACGTCGATGCCGATCAGCCCGAGCAGAAGCCCGAGCAGGACCATGGCAAGCGCCTTCATGACGGAGCCGTGGGCGAGAATCACGGCGGCCAGCAGCCCGAGCACCAGCAACGAAAAATATTCGACGGCCGTGAACTTCAGCGCCAGCACGGAGAGCGGGACGCTGAGCAAACAGATGACCACGGTCGCGATGGTGCCGGCATAGAACGACGAGATCGCCGCGATCGCCAGCGCCGGTCCGGCGCGGCCGTTCTGCGCCATCTTGTGGCCGTCCAGGCAGGTGACGACCGAGGAGGTCTCGCCCGGCACGTTGACCAGGATGGCCGTGGTCGAGCCGCCGTACTGGGCGCCGTAGAAGATGCCGGCCAGCATGATGAAGGCCGAGGTCGGGTTGAGCCCGAACGTGAACGGCAGCAGCAACGCGACGGTGGGGATCGGGCCGATGCCGGGCAACACGCCGATGGCGGTGCCGATCACGACGCCGATGAAGCAGTACAGCAGATTGACCGGCTCCACCGCGGTGGCGAGGCCGAGCGCGAGATTGGCGAACAGATCCATCGTGGCCGGCTCCTCACCAGGGCCAGATCGGGACGGGCAGCTTCAGCGCCCAGACGAACAGCAGGACGGAGCCGACCGCCATGGCACTGCCGAACAGCACGGTCTCGACCACGCGGGTCTCGCGACTTGCAAAGCCGGCGATCACGATGGTGACGACCGAGGCGATCATCAGCCCGGCCGTCGTCACCAGGAGCGCGAAGGCGCCGACCGCGGCCAGGATGAAGATCACGGCGCGCGGTTGCGGCCGGGTGATGCCCTGGAACGGCGACAGCAGCCCGCGGATCACGAAGAACAGGCCGAACGTGCACACCAGCGCGGCGATCGCCCGCGGCATGTAGCCGGGCCCCATGTTGGCCGCCGTCCCGACCCTCAGGCTCCAGGTCGCCGCCGTCGTGAACACGGCGACGCCGACCAGGAAGGCGCCGAACAGCAGATCCTGCAGATCGATACGGCGACCTGTCATTTGATCACCCATCCTTCAGTACGACGTCCGGTCGATTCCCTCGGCCCGTCATTCCGGGCGGGGCTGCGGAGCAGCCGCAACCCGGAATCCAGCCCAGACCGACAGCGTTCGCCGCTGGATTCCGGGTTCGCACCTTCGGTGCGCCCCGGAATGACTGCGCGCGAACGGATCGTCGTTTCACTCGCCCTTGATGCCGTTCTCGCGGACGACCTCGCCGAGCGTCTTCACATTGGCGGCGAGCCAAACCTTGAACGACTCCGGCCCGTCGGCCTTCACGGTGCCGCCGAGCTCGCCGATCTTCTGGGCGATGTCCGGCATGGCGACGATCTTGCGCAGCTCGGCGTCGAGCCGCGCGACCAGCGCGGGCGGTGAGCCGGCCGTCACCATCAGGCCCTGCCAGGTGCCGGCGTCGCCGGCCGGCAGCTTGGCCTCGTCGAAGGTCGGCAGATCCGGCACCGAAGGCAGCCGCGCCGGGCCCGACACCGCGAGACCGACGAGCTGGCCGTTCTTGACGAACTGCAGCGAGCCCGAGACGCCGTTGAAGATCACCTGGCTCTCGCCGGCGACGACCGCGCGGGTCGCGGCGGCACCGCCCCGGTAGGGCACGTTCTTCCATTCGACACCGAGCGCCTTACCGATGCGGATCGGGGTGACGTGGTTCATGCCGCCGATGCCGGAATTGGCCACCGCGACCTTGCCCGGATTGGCCTTGGCGTAGGCGATCAGCTCGGCGACCGACTTCGCCGGCAGGGTCGGGCTCACGGCCAGCACATAGGGCGCGAACATGATCATGCCGACCGGGGCGAGATCCTTCTGCGGATCGAAGGTGAGATCGGGGAACAGGCTCGGCGCCAGCGCCAGCGTGCCGACGTCGAGGAGGAGCAGCGTGTGGCCGTCCTTGGCCGCCTTGGCGACCGCGTCGGCGCCGATATTGCCGGAGCCGCCCGGCTTGTTCTCGACCACCACGGCCTGGCCGATCGCCTCCTGCAGTTTCGGCGCGATCAGGCGGGCCAGGATGTCGGACGAGCCGCCGGGCGCGTAAGGCACCACGATGCGGACCGCGCGGGTGAAGCTTTGCGGCTGGGCCTGGGCCTGCGCGGGCGACGGGAGAAGGGCCGCGCCGGCGAGCCAGGCGGCTGCGGCGAGCGTGCAGAACGATCGGATCATGGGCGTCCTCGTTGTCCCGCTCTGTCGGGTCCGGAGATCCCGGTGTCGGGCGTTGCGGCCGGGGAGGAGAGGTGTCGCAGAGGTGGCCGAACGCGGATGATAGGCCGGGGCTGCCTGTTCGTCTAAGCCCGGTCGACGCATTCGGCCATCCGGATGACACCTGCCCCGCGCCGCCTCCGGCGGGCGAAAGCGTCTGCGGCACGGCCCGTCCTCAATCGAAGAGCGAGCGTGCAGGGCGGCTGAAACCGGAGGGACACCGGCGCGCGGCGCAGCGCGACCGAACCCCCGGACCGCCGCCGGCGTTGTCGTCGGGTTGTGACATGCGCCACATAGAGGAGGCCAGGATGGCTGCGGACCCCAAGGCGACACCCTCCGGGCTCCAGACCGGACAGCGGCCGGGCGACGAGGCCGACCCGGGCACGCCGGGAACCGGCGAGGCGCTCTGCCCGGACTGCGACGGCACCGGGAAACAGCACGGCCGGGCTTGCCCGACCTGCGGTGGGACCGGCAAGGTGGTCCAGGGCATCGGCGGAGCGTGAGGCACCGTCGGGCCATCTGACACTCCGGCCGCTCAGCCGGTCGAGGACCGATGCGTCTCGCTGTTCGAATCGTCGCCGCGTCGGCGGTGCTGCTCCTGCTCTACGCGGTCTGGCCGCTATGGGGGCTCTACCGGCTCGCCGATGCGGTCGAGCATCGCGATGCGGAGCGTCTCAACCGCTCGATCGCGTTTCCAGAACTGCGGCAGTCGCTGTCGTTCCAGATCTCCCGCGCCGTCCTCACCGTCACGGGACAGGAGAAGCGCCTCGGCCGGCTCGGCACCGGCCTCGTGATGTCGCTCGGCTCCGTCGCCGACCCGCTGGTCGAGCGCTTCGTCACCCCGGAGGGGGTCGCCTCGCTGCTCGCCCGGGGGTGGCCGGAAGGCCTGCCCGAGGAGGACGCGGCCGCGCCGCAGCCGCGCATCGGCGGCATCAGGCCCGGCGACCTCGGCAATGTGTGGAGCGTGTTCGCGGCCGCGCATTACCGCGGCCGCAGCTTCTGGATCGACCTGCCGCTCGGCGGCGCGCCGGCGCAGCAGTTCAGGATCAGGCTGCGGCTGATCGCCGGCACCTGGACGCTGGTCGGGGTCGATCTTCCCGAGGAGCTCCGGCTGCGCTTCGCGACCGTGCTGGTGCGCACCCGGAACTGAGCATCAGACGAGCATCACGGGCGAGGCTCCGCCCACGCGGAGCCTGCGCGCCGCGGGACCCGCGTCAGTGCTTCACCGTGGTGATCTCGGTGCAGTTGCGGTTGCCCCAGGCGGTGCGGCTGCACTCGCGCGTGCTGACATACTGGATGCGGGGCGGCTCGGGCTTGGCGACGACGGCCGGCTCGGCGGCCTTGGGCGGCGCGATCGTGGCGGCCATGGCGGCCGTCACGGGGCCGGACGGCAACACCGGCTTGGCGCCCGGATAGGGCAGCTTGTTGAGAGCAACGAGAGTCAGAACCACGACGGCAAGCGCATAGATCATACGCATTGAAAGACTCCAATCCGATGCGTCGGCAACGACTGTCGGACCGGACCATGCCGGCCCGCTGTTCAACCTCAGACCGCCTCCACCATCCTGCAAAACGGTTTAGGCCATATTACCATACCGTGCCGGACGGGCATGAAACACCCGTCCGGACGTGGCGATACGCCGCGCCGGCGCCCTCACCGGTTCACAAGGGCGCGAGGCCGGCCTCGATCTCGCGGCGTCGCGACTCTAGGAAGGGGGGCAGCGACAGCGCGCGGCCGAGCGTCTCCAGCGGCTCGTCCACGGCGAAGCCGGGCCCGTCGGTGGCGATCTCGAACAGCACGCCGTTCGGCTCGCGGAAATACAGGCTGCGGAAGTAGAAGCGGTCGACCGGCCCGCTCGACGGCACGCGCATCCGCCGCAGCCGCTCGGCCCAGTCCTGGTAGGCCGCGTCCGGCACCCGGAAGGCGACGTGGTGGACGCCGCCCGCGCCCGGCGCCGCGACGGGCTGGTCGGGCTCCACCGCGACATGCAGCTCCGCCGCCGCCCCACCCTGGCCCATCGCATAGACCTGCGTGCGCGACGACGGATTGCCGACCGTCTCGTAGTCGCGCACCCGCGTCATGTTCATCAACGTGGTCAGCACCGCCTCGGTCGGCGCCAGATCCGGGACCGAGATGGTGATCGGCCCGAGCCCGCGGATCTGATGCGCGGACGGCACCGGGCTGTCGGCCCAGGCATGCGCCGGGCCGGCGCCGCCGTCGTCGATCAGCGACAGCCGCTGGCCCTCCGGATCCTCGAGATCGAGCGTCGCACGGCCGTCGCGCAGGACGATGTCGCCATGCGTGACGCCCGCCGCCGCGAGGCGCTGCTTCCACCACACGAGGCTCGGCTCGCCGGCGACCCGCAGCCCGGTCCGGCAGATGCTGCGCGTGCCGCGGCGCTCGGGCCCGACCGGCCAGTCGAAGAAGGTGATGTCGGAGCCGGGCGAGGCGACGCCGTCCGCATAGAACAGGTGATAGGCCGAGACGTCGTCCTGGTTCACGGTCTTCTTCACCAGCCGCATGCCCAGCGTCTCGGTGTAGAAGGCGTGGTTGCCGGGCGCATTCGCCGTCACCGCGGTGAGATGGTGGATGCCGGTGAGCTGCAAGGAATCATGGTTCACGGGGGTGTCCTCGATCTGATCAGTTGCGTCGCGTCAGGAGAGTCGCGACAGGAACGCGGTGGCGAGCGCCAGATCGGCCTGCGTCAGGCCGTGACCGGCGGGCAGCCGGCGCAACGTGACGTCGGCGCCCGCGGCGGCGAGCGATGCGGCGAGCTTCTCCGGATCGCCCGGCGGCATGATCGGATCGGCGTCGCCCGCCACGATCAGCACCGGCGTGCCGCCGAGGCCTTCGGCCGGCGGCGGCGGGTCGAGCGGCACCATGGCGCGCAGCAACACGGCGCCGGCCAGAATGCCGGGATGCAGCTGCAGCAGCGCCGCCGCGATATTGGCGCCGTTGGAGAAGCCGAGCGCCACCGGCGCGGCGATCCCGTATGTTTCACGGGCTGCGCCGATGAAGGCGGCGAAGTCGGCGGCGCGGCGGCGCACGTCGGCCTGGTCCAGCACGCCCTCGGCGAGCCGGCGAAAGAAGCGCGGCGCGCTCCCCTCCAGCACATTTCCGCGCGGCGACAGCAGGGCCGAGCCGGGCGACACCGCCTGGCCGAGGCCGATCAGATCGGTCTCGTCGCCGCCGGTTCCGTGCAGGAGGAGCAGCGGCGGCCGGCCGGTCCCGGTGGCCGGCACGAAGCGATGGACATGGAGAGCGAGCGCAGAGGTGCTTTTGGCGACGGCGGACATGTGGGCCTCGGGGGTGATGAGGTCGAATGATCAGTACGATTATTCACCCTCCCCTGGCCGGGGAGGGTGAAACGCCGAGCCTCACGCCACCTTGGGCAGCACGGCCTCGATGGCGGCGCGGCGCGGCTCGTACTGGGCCGGCAGCTTCAGGGCCTGGCCGAGGCTCTCGACCGGCTCGTCCACGGCGAAGCCGGGCGTGTCGGTCGCGATCTCGAACAGCACGCCGCCGGGCTCGCGGAAGTAGACCGAGCGGAAGTAGTTTCGGTCGCGCTGCTCGGTCGTCCGGACGCCGTGCTGGGCCGCGAGGCGGGCGACCATGTCGCCCTGCGCCGCGTCGTCCGCGGCCCGGAAGGCGACGTGATGGACCGAGCCGGCGCCGAGCCGGCCACGGAACGACGCCACCGCCCGGTGCAGATCGACGATCGCGCCGAGCGTGTCGGCCGCGGCGTCGGTGCCGCGGAAGCGCACCAGGTTCGCGTCCTCGTCGCGCCCGACCTCCTCGAAGCCGAGCACGCCGGTGAGGATGGCGGCCGTCGGCGCCGTGTCGGCGACCAGCAGGCCGACCGAGTGCACGCCCCGGATTGCCACATCGGCCGGGATCTCGGCCGTGCTCCAGGCCGGCTCGCGCTCGATCCCCGGTACGCCGACCAGCGCGAGCCGTGTGCCGTCCGGATCGCGGAACCGGATCACGGTCTCGCCGAAGCGCTTTTCGGGAGCCTCGTGCCGAAGCCCGGCCTCGACCAGCCGGTGGGTCCAGAAGGCGACGGCGGTCTCCGGGATGCGCAGCGCCGTCTCGATGGTCTCACCGACGCCCGACTGGCCGGCCGCCGCGTTCTCCCACGGGAAGAACGTCACGATGCTGCCGGGCCGGCCGGTCTCGTCGCCGTAGTAGAAGTGAAAGGTGCCGGGATCGTCGAAGTTGACGGTCTTCTTGACCAGCCGGAGGCCCAGGGTCCGCGTATAGATGTCGAGGTTGCGGTGGGCGCGACCGGCCATGATGGTCACGTGATGGATGCCATGGGCCATGTGAGCCTCCTGACGGGCCGGTTCGGCCCGCGCTTGTTGTGGTGTCCGACCCAAGATGGCAGCGCCCCGGCCCCGGCGCCATTGCACTGATGCAATCCTTGAACTGCAGGCCCGCTTACGATATTGCGTCGCTGAAACAGCGAGGCTCACCCCCGATGCCCGACCCCCACAAGGCCCTGGCCTGGGACGACTTCCGGCTGATCAAGGCGATCGCCGACGCCAAGACCCTGCCGGCCGCCGCGACCCTGCTCGACATCAACCACTCGACCGTGTTCCGCCGGCTCGGCCAGATCGAGGCGGCGCTGGGCACGCCGCTGTTCGAGCGCCACCGGGCCGGCTATGCGGCGACTGCGGCCGGCGAGGAGATGGTGGCGCTGGCGCGCCGCATGGACGACGACGTCGCCTCCTTCACCCGCCGTATCGTCGGGCAGGAGGTGTCGCCCTCCGGCGAGCTGCGTGTCACCACCAACGACTCGCTGCTGGTCCACCTGCTGACCCCGCTGTTCGCGAAGTTTCGCAAGGCCTGTCCGGACGTGCGGCTCGATATCGTCCTCAGCAACCAGGCCCTCAACCTCTCGAAGCGCGACGCCGACGTGGCGATCCGGGCGACCGACTCGCCGCCCGAGACGCTGGTGGGCCGCCGCGCCGCCAGCATCGCCTGGGCGCTCTACGGCTGCGCCGGCGAGTTTCCGGACGGGCCGCCGGCCGACGAGGCGGCGTTGTTCGGGCGCGACTGGATCGCGCTGGGCGAGCACCTCGCCTCGCTGGAGGCGGTGAAGTTCGTGCGGGCCCGCGTCCCGCCCGAGCGCATCGCCTACCGGGTCAACTCGGTGCTCGGGCTCGCCGAGGCGGTGGAGAGCGGGCTCGGCATCGGCCACCTGCCCTGCCTGATCGGCGACGCGCGCCCGGCCCTGGTGCGTCTCGCCCCGCCCGATCCGGCGCTCGCCGCCGACCTGTGGCTGCTGACCCACCCGGATCTGCGCCACGCGCCGCGCGTGCGCGTCTTCCTGGATTTCCTGGCCGCCGAGCTCGCGAAGCTGCGACGCTTCATCGCCGGCGAGGAGCCGCGCGCCGGGGCGTAGCCATCGTCCTCACTCCGTCTTCTCGAAGGCGGCGACGATGCGGAGGTCGACGCGGTCGGCGACCATCGGCAGCGCGAACTTGATGCCGAACTCGCTGCGCTTGACCGAGGCCGTGGCCTCGAAGCCGACGGTCGCGGCCTTGTTCATCGGATTGACGCCGGCGCCGGTGAAGCGCGCCGCCAGAACCACCGGCTTGGTGACGCCGCGCAGCGTCAGGTCGCCGGTGATCTCGGCCCGATCTCCCGCGACCTCGATGCGGGTGGAGCGGAACGTCGCGGTCGGAAACTTGTCGGTCTCGAAGAAGTCCGCCTTCTGGAGATGCTCGTCCAGCGCCTTGCTGGTCGTGATGGCGCTCCCGAGCGGAAGCTCGATGACGAGCCGCGCCGCCTCGGGCTGCTTGGGATCGAGCGTCATGGTGCCGGTCACGGCGCCGATCATTCCGCAATAGTTGCTGAAGCCGAAGTGATTCGCCGTGAACACCACCTGGGTGTGGTCGGGATCGACCTTGTAGCTGCCCGCGGCGACGCGCGACGGATCGACCTTGCCGGGGACATCGGGCGGCCCCGACTGCGCCGAGGCGGCCCCGGCGGCGACCGCCAAGGACAGGACGGCGGCGAACGGAACCGTGAACTGAATGCGCATGAACGTCTCCGAGTGGGCGATGCGCCACCCGCGCACCAGGCGCTTCGGAATTTAGACCGGCGAACGACCGGGACAACCGAACCGGCCGCGACGCACGGTCGCGTGGAGGTCGTTCATCCCTACTGCTGCACCAGTCTCAGGCGTTCGGAATCACCCGCTCGGCGATCACCGCCACCGGGCCGCCGCCGTCCGGCCCTTGGTGCTCGGCGCCCCCCGAGACGTAGATCTCGGCGTGGCCGACGAGACCGGCGAGCGCGCCGCAGACGAAGGCGCGGGCGTGGCGGGTCGCCGAGATGTCGGAGTCGTCCAGCATGGTGTGACGGTGGCCTCGGATCTTCCCGTCGTGGCTCGCCTCCGCCTTGGAGAGGAGCGCGACGAGGCGCGTGCGTTCGGCGGCAGAGAGCTGGCCGTCGGCCGCGAAGCCGAGGCGGCGCAGCGCGGCGCGCACCGGCTCGATGTCGATGCCGTCGCTCATCACGGCGTGATCGATCACCAGCGGTCCGGACCAGTTCGGCGAGGTGCCGAGCACGACGATCTCGTGATCCAGGAGCTCGATGCCGGACGAGCACGAGGCGCGGCCGGACCACAGCGACCAGTCGGCCGCGATCCTGCCGTCGCCGATCTGATCACGACCGATCTCGCCGAGCGCCACGCCCACACCCAACGCACTCGCGGCACGTGACAGGCCCATGGATTTGAGGGTGTCGCGGGTCGCCACCGTGCCGCCCTGCGCCTCGGCCTCGCCGATCCGCTGCACGGTCAGCAGCGGGCACTTGATCTGGACGAAATGCACGTCGTCGGGATCGTCGATGCCGGCGTCCTGCATGGCGGCGCGCACGCCCGCCGCCACCATGTCGACCTCGGCGACGCGGCCCAGGTCGCAGAACGGCAGCACCGGCGTCCGGGTGCGGCCGATGGCCAGCGCCGGGCCGCCGGCCGGCGCCTCGTCGGTGTCGCGCCGCTCGAACACGGTCCAGTGCGGGGACATGCCGCCCTCGGTGCCCCCCGACATGACCAGGCACACGGCGTGCGCCGCCTCGGCCGACATGTGCTGCTTCAGCATCAGCCCGAGCGACTGGGTGGCGAAGCCACGGGCGAAGTCGTTGACGCAGCCGTTGCCCTCGGTCTTGCCGAAGATGGCGACGATGCCGGACGGATCGATGCGGCCGGCCGCGATGGCGGCCTCGATCCCGGACGTGTCGTCCGGCGACGCGGCGGCGATGCGGTGGACATAGGCGCGACGGGTCATGACGGTCTCGGTCCTGATCAGGAGCAGATGAACGCACGGGCGCCGTAATGCGGCCCGAGCGCGGCGCGCAGCTCGGGCAGCGCGGCGCGGATCGCCGCCGTGTCGGGGAAGCGGCGGCGCAGGGTGGCGAGCAGCTCGGCCTCGAGCGCCGGGAGGTCGACGCCCGTGACGATGCCGTCGCGCACCACCGGACGGCCGGCGACGACGAGATCCGTCACGTGGCGTCGGCGGGCGCGGGCCAGCACGGTCTCGATCGGCGGCACCGTGTCGTCGAGGCGGTCCGCGGTCAGCGCCGCCCAGTCGAGCACCAGGAGATCGGCCGGAGCGCCGGGCGCGACCGTGCCGCCCGCCTCCTGGCCCAGCACCGCGAAGCGGCCGGCCTGCACGGCGAAGCGCAGCAGGTCGTGATGCGACATGCGGGAGTCGAAGCCTTCGCCCTTGTGCAGCAGATAGGCGAGCTGCATTTCGGCGAGCGGGTCCTCCTGCTCGTCGAGCGCGACGCCGTCGAGCCCCATGGCGACGCGGCAGCCGCGCGCCAGCATCTCGGCGAGCGGCGCGACGCCGGAGCGCAGCACCAGATTGGACGAGGTGTTGACCACGATGGTGGCGCCGCGCTCCGCGATCAGCTCCATCTCGTCCGGCCGAAGCCAGGTGCCGTGCGCGAAGGAGACACGGTCGTTGACGAGGCCGAGCGCATCGAGATGGGTCAGCAGGCCCTGCGGACAGGTCGCGTCCGCCCAGGCGCGCTGGTAGGGGCTCTCGAGCAGATGCATGTGGACGCGCCGCCCGTGCGCCGCGGACGCCTCGCCGATACGCGCCAAGAGATCGTCGCTGCACCATTGCGGACCGGCCGGGCCGTACTGCACCGTGACGCCGTCGCCGGCGATGGCCGCCGCGGTCGCCTCGACCAGCGCCACCTGCTCGGCCGCCGGTGGTGGCGCACGCAGGAACTTGTCGCTCACGCAGGCGCAGGCGGCGGGCGAGAGCCGGCCCAGCAGGTCGGCTTCGCCGCCATAGGCGAGCGGATTCCGGTCGCGGCACTGCACGGCGAACGCGATCCTGATGCCGACGTCACGGGCTGCCCTGGCGACCGCCCGGGCCTCGTCGGGATAGGCGGTCAGGCCCTGGATGCGGGTGTAGTGCGCCATCTCGACGGCGATGCCGGCGCGCGCGCTGCGGCCGAACGCGACCGCGGCGGTGAGCCAGGGATCGACCGCCGGGATCGCCGCGAGCTGCGGCAGCCAGGCCTCCAGCGCCACGTCGACATTGCCGATCTGGCTGGAGCGGACGACCCGCGCGTGATCGTGCGCGTTGACCAGCGCCGGCATCGCCAGCCGGTCGCGCGCCGCGGCGGCGCCCGAGGGCCGCAGCGCGACGATGCGGCCGTCCGCGAGCGTGATCTCCTGATCGGTGCACGTCGCACCGCCCGGGCCGGCGAGCACGACGGCTGCATCGAGGGTGGTCATGGCGACCTCCTGAGCGGCGTTCGCCGCCTCATCCCATCGCGAACTCGGTCTTGCGGTGGGCCCAGCCGGTGATGCGGCTCTCGATCAGCGAGAAGACGCCGTACAGGATGATGCCGAGCGCCGCCAGGATGAACAGGCCGGCGAACACCAGCGGCACGTCGAACGAGGCCGAGGCGATCATCATCACGTTGCCGATTCCCCGGTTCGACGCCACCGTCTCGGAGATCACCGAGCCGACGAAGGCGAGCGTGACGGCGACCTTCAGCGAGGCGAAGAAGTACGGCATGGCGCGCGGCAGCCCGACGTTCCACAGAATGTCGAACTTGGTCGCGCGAAGCGTCTTCATCACGTCCTCGAGCTCGGGCTCGGTCGTCGCCAGGCCGGTCGCGACGTTCACGACCACCGGAAAGATGCTCATGATCAGCGCGGTCAGCACGGCCGGCACGGTGCCGGCGCCGAAATAGAGGACGAAGATCGGCACCACGGCGACCTTCGGCACCGACGAGAAGCCGACCAGCAGCGGATAGGCGACGTCGTAGGCGAGCTTCGACCAGCCGATCAGCACGCCGATCAGCACGCCGATGCCGACGCCGAGCACGAAGCCCAGCATGGTGGTGTAGAGCGTCTGCAACGTGTGCGGCCACAGCGCCGGAAAACGCTGCCACAGCGTCACGAAGATCTGGCTCGGCCGCGGCAGCACCGTGTCGCTCACCCCGAAGGCGAGGCACAGCACCTCCCACACCGCGAACAGCCCCACGATCAGCACGGCCGAGGCGATCTTCCGGTTGACGTTGGAGTTCATCTCAGACAGCTCCATCGGCAGACGCAATGCGATGTGTCACGCCGCAGCCTGCTCCCTGCCCCCTTGTGGGGGAGGGTCGGCGAGAGGGGTGAGCGGCAAATGCCCCGTTCGTGGCGTACCCCCCTCCCTGTCCCTCCCCCACAAGGGGGGAGGGAACGCTGGAAGCGCCGAGGCTTCGCAGAGAGGAGGCGTCGAGCAATGCGTTCGAGCGACCGTCGGTGATCATCTCACGCCACCGCCGGCTCGTCGCTGCGCGCCTCGACGATCAGCTCGCGCAGGCGCTGGGTCATGGCGACGAAGTCGGGCTCGTAGGTCATGGCGAGGTTGCGCGGGCGCGGCGCGTCGAAGACGCGGTCGTCGACGATGCGGCCGGGGCGCGCGCTCATCACGCAGATGCGGTTGGCCAGATAGCCGGCCTCGCGCAGGTCGTGGGTCACCAGCAGCACAGTCGGCCGCCGCGTCATCCAGAGCTGCTGCATGATCGACCACAGCTCCTCGCGGGTGAACTGGTCGAGTGCGCCGAACGGCTCGTCGAGCAGCAGGAGCTGCGGGTCGTGCACCAGCGCCCGGCACAGCGAGGCGCGCTGCAGCATGCCGCCCGACAGCTGCCAGGGATGCTTGTCGCCGAAGCCTTTCAAGCCGACCTGGGCGAGCAGCGCCTCGACGCGGTCGCGGAACTCGCCCTTGCGCTTCTTGCGATACTGGCCGCGGAACGGCGGCACGATCTTGAGCGGCATCATCACGTTGTCACGGATGGAGAGCCACGGCAGCATGGTCGGGTTCTGGAACGCCATGCCGATGCGCACCGGCTCGGCCCCCACCTCGCGCCCCGCGACATAGACGAAGCCCGACGACGCGCGGAGAATCCCGCCGACCATCTTCAGGATCGTCGACTTTCCGCAGCCGCTCGGACCCACCAGCGCGACGAAGTCGCCCTTGGCGATCCGGAGATTCGTCTCCGACAGCGCATGCACCAGATTCGGCGCGCGGCCGTAGGTGACCGTGGTGCGCTCGAGCTCCACATAGGAGTCGACGTGGCTCGGCGGCACCGCCTCGCCGGAGGACGGCTCCGGCTGGCGCTCGATCAGAACGACGTTCGTTCCCGAGGTCATCAGGCGACTCCGGCGGGTGCGGGGGACTTGACAATGGCCCTCATGGTGCTGGCCGGGTTCTTCGGCCGCGGCGCCGGCATCTCCTGGATCGCATGCACCGAGCGGCCGGTGCCGCGCGCGCTCTCGACCAGGCTGCGGTCCTTCATCACGAAACGGCCACGCACCAGCGTATGGATCGGCAGGCCCGTCACGGCGCGGCCGTGCCACGGCGTGATCTTCGCGCGCGACTGCAATGCTTGGTCGTCGATGGTCCAGCGGCGCGCCAGGTCGACGATCGCGATGTCGGCGTCGGCGCCGGGCTGCAGCGTGCCCTTGCGCGGAAACAGGCCCCAGCACCGCGCCGGCGCGCCGTCCACCGCACGTAGTCGCTGATCGACATGCGGCCGGCCGCGACCTCGGTGAGCATCAGCGGCATCTGGGTCTCGACGCCCGGGAAGCCGCAGTCGACCGTGAAGATGTCGTCGCGCACCTTCTCGTCCGGAATGTGCGGCGCATGGTCGGTGGCGATCATGTCGACCACGCCGCTCTTCAGCGCGGCCCACAGCGGCGCCTGGTTCTTCGCCTCGCGCACCGGCGGATTGACGCGGATCACCGGGCCGATGCGGCCGTAGTCCTCGGCACCGAGCAGGAGATATTGCGGACAGGTCTCGCCCGTCACGTCGACGCCGCGCGACTTCGCCTCGCGCAGCGGCCGCAACTCCTCGGCGGACGAGATGTGCAGCACGTGGATGCGCGCGCCCGTCCATTCGGCCAGGATCGCGGCCCGGGCCACCGCCTCGACGGCGACCACGGCCGGCCGCGCCGCCAGATGCGCCAGCGGATCCTTGCGGCCCGCCTCGCGCAGGCGGGCCTCGCGCCGCGCCATGATGGAGGCCGTCTCGGCGTGCAGTGAGACGCGCTTGCCGGTCGGCGCCACCACCTCGAACGCCTCCAGCATGGCGCCCGTCGAAGGCGACGGGATGTTGCCGAAGGTGTTGCCCATGTAGAGCTTGAAGCCGATCACGCCGCCGGCGACCAGATCCTGCACATGGGCGATCGTGTCCTCGCCCAGGAGGCCGTAGAGGCCGTAGTCGACATAGGCCTTCTCGCTCGCCAGCGCGTGCTTGGCCGCCAGCGCGTCGGCCGTGCCGGTCGGGGGAATCACGTTCGGCATGTCGAACACGGTGGTCACGCCGCCGAACGCCGCCGCCGCCGTGCCGGTGCCGAAGTCCTCCTTGTGGGTGTAGCCGGGCTCGCGGAAATGCACGTGGACGTCGATGGCGCCGGGCAGCACGTGCAGGCCGGTGGCATCGAGCGTGTCGATCGCCTCCGGCATCGCCTCGGCGGCGCCGACCGCCAGCACGCGGCCGTCCTTCACGGCTATGCTGGCCGGATACGCGGTCGTGTCGGTGACCACGGTTCCGCCGTGGATGACCAGATCGGCCTTCATGCTTTTCTCCCTGACGATGTCGCGCCGGTCGAACAGTCGACCTCGTCCTGAGGAGCCCGCGCAGCGGGCGTCTCGAAGGACGTGGCCACATGGTTCGAGACGCGCTCCTGCGGAGCGCTCCTCACCATGAGGAGAGGGGGTGGAGCGCCGAGAACGAACGCCATGTGCGGCCTCACAGCATCGCCCAGCCGCCGTCGACCGGGAGGTCGACGCCGGTGATCTGGCGGGACACGTCGCTCGCCAGGAACAGGCAGGCGTTGGCGACGTCCTCGTCGGTGGACACGCGCTTCAGCGCATAGTCCTCGGCGTGCAGGCGCGCCGCCTCGTTGACCGAGATGCCGTGCTTCTCGGCCAGGTTCGCGCACACCTTGTCGCGGAAGCGCGGGCCCTCTACCATGCCGGGCGCGACGCAATTGACGTTGATGTTGTAGGCGCCGGCCTCCAGCGCGAAGCTCTTGGTGATGCCCCGCAGCCCCCATTTCGACGCCGAGTAGGCGAGCCGCCCGGCCCGGCCTCGCAGCCCGAAGGTGCCGCCCACATTGACGATCTTGCCCCAGCGCCGCGCCATCATGTCGGGCAGCACGGCCCGGATGGTGTTGAAGCAGCCGCCCATGTTGAGCGTGACGATCTCGTCGAACTCTTCGGGCGTCGTCTCGGCGCCGGTCTTGCCGATCGGCCCGGAGCCACCGGCGACGTTGACCAGGACGTCGACCTGTCCGAACGTTTCGCGCGTCGTCGCCGCTGCGGCATCGCACTGGGCCGCGTCCGTGACGTCGCAAGCGATCACGATCGCGTCGGCGCCGCGCGCCCTGGCGGCTTCGGCCACCGGCTGGATCGCTGCCGTGTCTCGGCCGATCAGCGCCAGCCGGCAGCCCTCCGACGCGAAGGCGAGCGAGATGGCCGCGCCCATGCCCTTGGCGGGCCCGGTGACCATCACGACGCGGCCGGCGAGATCGAGATTCATGCGGGTTCTTCTTGTTGTCGGGTTACGTTTCGACGAATTCAGTCCTCGTGCCCCAGATCGGAAGAG
>NZ_NPEX01000006.1:36638-60194 GCF_003258865.1 Rhodoplanes roseus
GAAGCATGATGCGCGCCGCGTCGGGGTGGCCGTGGTTGATCAGCACTGTCAGGTCCGGCGAGCCGGGGCCCAGGGCCACGAGTGCTGAGCCCCTGGGTCCCGGGTCTCCAGCGCATCACGTCGCTTCGCGTCGTGCTGCGCTTCGCCCGGGACACGGGGGACAGGACGTGATCAGCTCAGAACAGCTTCTTCGGCAGGTCCGCGGCCGGCGGCAGGAAGGCGGGATCGAAGATCTCGGCCGGGGTCGGCGTGCGGGGCAGGCCGTTGGCCTCGACCAGGATGTCGATCGAGGTCTTGAGCCGCGCCGGGTCGACGCTGCCGAGGCCGATCCTGGCGATCTCCGGGTGGTTCATCTCGTCCTTCACGGTGGCGTCGAAGCGCTCGAGCTCGACGTCGCTCTTGATCAGCGGCTCGCGGGTGGCGACCGAGGCGACCGACGCCTTGGGATCCTTCAGCGAGTCGATCACCCCCTTGTTGAGGGCGCGCAAAAATCCCTTCACGGCCTCGGGGTTCTCCTTGATCAGCTTCTTCGAGACGATGATGGCGTTGGAGTAGAGATCCATGCCGTAGTCGCCGTAGTTGATGTAGCGGATCTGGTCGTCCTTCACGCCGATCAGCTTGGCCGAGAACCGGATCGTGTTGACGTAGCCGAACACGCCGTCGACCTGGCCGCGCATCAGCATCTGCTCGCGCAGGTTCGGCGCCATGTTGGTGATGTTCACCTTGCCGCAGTCGATCTTGGCGGACTTGCACAGCGCCGGAAACAGCTTCAGGGCGCCGTCGTTGGCGGCACCGCCGAGAGTCTTGCCCTCGAAGTCCTTCGGCGTCTTGATCGGCGAGTCCGCCTTCACGGCCACCGTGAAGGGCGGCCGGTTGAACATCACATAGACGGCGACCGGCGCCTCCTCGGGCTTCTTGGCCGCGAATTCGATCAGCGCGTTGAGGTCGCCGAAGCCGATGTCGTAGGCGCCGCTCGCCACCTTCGGCACCGCGGCGGCCGAGCCGTCGCCCTGGTCGATGGTCACGTCGAGGCCCTCGGCCTTGAAGTATCCCTTGTCCTGGGCGACGAAGAAGAAGCCCTGCGGCCCCTGATACTTCCAGTTCAGCACCATCTTCAGCTTGGTGTCGGCCGACGCGGCGGTCGGCAGCGCGGCCAGGCAGGCCAGCGCAGCGGCGGCCGCGAGCGCGGGCCGCAGGAAGGCGAAGCTCATCGGGAGGTCTCCTGTGGGGTGAGGATTTCGGCAGGACCGGCCCCGGCGAGCACGGCATCGAGAGCGGCTTGGAGAGCGGCGCCGCTGGCGACGGCGCCGTAGAGCAGATCGGTGAGGGTGAGGATCGTGTCGGTCACGCTTGTGGGCGACACGGTCGCGCAGAGGTCCGACAGCAGCACGCAGTCGTAGCCGCGAAAGCTCGCGTCGGTCAGCGTCGCGAACACGCAGCGGTCGGTGTTGATGCCGGCGAACAGCAGCGTCGTCACGTCGCGGGCCCGCAGCACCGAGTCGAGCTCGTTGTCGTGAAAGCCCGAGAAGCGGTGCTTGTGGACGACCAGATCCTGCGCCGCCACCGGCAGCGCCGCGATGGTCGCCGCGCCCCACTGGCCCTGCACCAAGATGTTGTCGCGCCCGCTCGGCGAGGGGTCGCCGTAGCCGGGCCGGGTGCCACCGCGCGTGCCTTTGGCGATCAGTCCGGCCGGCAGATTGGCGACGTCGGCCCGCACCCCCCAGTTGACGAAGACCACGGGCACGCCGGCGAGACGGAGAGCCGCCGCGAGCCCGTTGATGCCGGGCACGATGGCGAGCGCCGCCGCCGTGTCGATGCCGGCCTGCGGGAACCAGCCGTCCGGGTGCAGAAAGTCGTTCTGCATGTCGACCACCAGCAGCGCCGTGCGGGCGAGGTCGATCTCGACCGGCGCGCCCGAGGTCTGCGGGAAGCGCACGATCCGCTCCGGCCGGCGGGGCCGCACCAAGCTGGTGGTCGGATCGGCAGCGCTCTGCGGCATCGGCACGACGGCTCCGGGCGAGAGTTTTCGGCGCGGAAAGAAGACCTTGCAGGCAACAAGCGTGCCGCGGCACGGCCGTTCGTCCTGCTCGCCGGATCACGCTAGCGAATCGAAGCGTGGACTTCTGCCGCTGAATTTTTGCTGTATCGTTGCCGAATAAGCATCACTCCGGGTCCGTCATTCCGGGGCGCCGCGCAGCGGCGGACCCGGAATCCAGCCAAACCTTCCGTCCTCAGGGCTGGATTCCGGTCCGGCGCTCCGCGCCGGACCCGGAATGACCGGCATTCGAACTTTCTGCCGAAAATTGGAATCGCCCCCATGCGTCACCTGAGAATCCTGCGCTATGTCGACGAGGTCGCCCGCACCGGATCGATCCGCAAGGCGGCGGAGCGGCTGGCCGTGACGGCGTCGGCCGTCAACCGCCGCATCATGGATCTGGAGGAGGAGCTCGGCGCCGCGCTGTTCGAGCGAAAGCCGCGCGGCGTGCGGCTCACGGCGGCCGGCGAGGTGTTCGTGCGCTATCTGCGCGAGCAGGCCGGCGACGTCGAGCGGATGAAGTCGCAGATCGAGGATCTGCGCGGCATGAAGCGCGGCACGGTGCGGATCGCCTGCAGCCAGGCGCTCGCCTACGATTTCCTGCCGCAGCAGATCGCCGCGTTCCGGCAGCGCCACCCCAATGTCGTCTTCGAGGTGCGGGTGGCCGATCACGACCGCGCCATGGCCGAGCTTGAGAACTACGCGGTCGACCTCGTCGCCGTGTACCGTCCGTCGTTCCATGCCGGCTTCCGGCCGCTGATGAGCGTCGAGCAGCGGCTGGTGGCGCTGATGCCGGAAGACCATCCGCTCGCCGCCAAGACGGTCCTGCGGCTGCGCGACTGCGCCGCCCATCCGGTGGCGCTCGCCGACCGCACGCTGGGCGGCCGCCAGCTGGTCGACGCCGCCTGTGCCCGCCTGGGAATCACGCTGCGCATCGTCGCGGAGTCGAACTCCTTCGAGATGCTGCGTGGTCTGGTGCGGCGCGACCGCGTGCTGTCGTTCCAGATCGAGATCGGAGCCGACGTGTCGCCCGACGCGACGCCCGGCGTCGTCACCCGGCCGCTCGATCCGCGCGACGCGCCGGGCGCCGAGCTGGTGGTCGGCCAGCTCCGCAGCCGCAACCTGCCGATCCCGGCCGCGGTTTTCCTCGAGCAGCTGATTCGCGCCATCGCGGGGATCCCAGGGCAGGCGGCCGGCGCGGTGGCGCAGCCCGAGGGATGAACGATCGGCCCCAGTCGGGCTCGATGGTCGCCGGCGCTCGAGGATCGACGACGCCGGGTGATCCGGCCGAACGCTTCGGACCCTTTCCGGCACCGGCGAGCTGTCTTGGCCTGCCCGCTGGCCCGGGGCGCGCGTCCCGGGCGCGAACGAGACCGCGCCCGCGTCAGGCCCGATGCGCCGCGTCGGCGGGCGACGTTGTGGCGAAGCTACTCCGAATGAGTAAGTGCTTCATTATCATATATCTCAGTAAACTACATAGCATATACATATTCCGGCTATCGGAAGATAGTATTATCGAGTAAATTAAATTCGCAAGATCTTTTCCGAGACTGGTCTCGTCTCGCGTAAAAAGAGGACAGCAGATGTTGAAGTTGATCGAGCTGCGGCAGTTGAAGGACTCCCTCGATCCGAAGGAGATCGAGAGCGCCTGCGTGGCTTACGAGAACGCGCTCACGCTTCTGACATCGGCCGATTTCCCCGTCGACCGGGAGCAGATCGCGCAGCGCATCGTCACCCTCGCCCGCGCCGGGATCACCGATCCGGACCGCCTGTGTCGACTTGCTCTGACGGGTCTGCTGATCCGGAAGGATCAGCCCCACGCCCCGGCGAAGCCGGCCGAGGCCCGTCGCTCACTGGATTCTTAGGGGACGACCCGGGACGATCTCGGGCGTCCGACGCGCGGGCGCCAGCGCAGGGCAGGTTGCGGGACTGGCCTAGTCCCGCTGCTGTCGCGCCCGCGCGGAATCCAGCGGTCAGATCGCGGATTTCTCGCCGCCGGACGTCTTCGGCAGGACGCCGAATTCCTGTGATCTCTTCTCGCCATTGGCGCGCACGAAGCCCTCGGCGGCGAGTCCGCGCCTGAGCAACTCCCGAACGGCGGCTGCTCGACTGGGCATCCGACGCGAGAACCTGAATTCATCCACTGCCGCCAACTCTTCGGCCGCCAGCATGATCTGCAGCCGCTCTTCCCTGCCGTGACCACTCATCGCCGACCGCCACATGCATATCGGATGAACTTACTCAAGCACCTCCACAGTAGCAGTGAGCCGATTTTGCGTCAATACCACCTGTTGCGGCACTTACGATGCGAGCGCCACTTACTCATCCGCCGTCACCGGGTCGGGGGCGTCTGCCCGGCGATTCGCATCTGACCAAATTACCGCCACGCATCCGCCTATTACCTGCGGCATGGAACCGGCGTGCCCGCGATCGATTATCGACGCAGGTTCGGAACCTTTACTCAGGGTGGACACCATCACCACGAAACTCACGAATCGCCGCGACCTGTTGGCCGGGTCGCTGGCGGTGCCGTTGGTGCTGGCGGGCGCCGGGCGCGTCGCGCCGGCCTTCGCGCAGGCTCCAGACCCGGCCCGGACCCAACCGGCCGAGATGCCGTTCGACGCCAACATGGTGCGCCGGACCGCGCGGGCGCTCGCCGAGAAGCCGTTCGCGGCGCAGGACACCAGCCTGCCGCCGGGCCTGACCGATCTCGACTACGACAAGTACCGCACCATCCGGTTCCGGCCCGACCGCGCGCTGTGGCGCGGCGAGGGCCTGCCGTTCGAGGCGCAGTTCTTCCACCGCGGCTTCCTGTTCACCGACCGGGTGGCGATCCACGAGGTGCGCGACGGCAAGGCGCGGCCGATCCTCTACTCACCCGACCTGTTCGACTTCGGCGCCGTGCCGCCGCCGGCCTCGGACGCCCGCGTCGGCTTCGCCGGCTTTCGCCTGCACGCGCCGATCAACCGGCCCGACTATTACGACGAGGTCGCCGTCTTCCTCGGCGCCAGCTACTTCCGCGCCGTCGCGAAGGGCCAGACCTACGGCCTTTCAGCACGAGGTCTGTCGATCGGCACGGCAGACGCGAAGGGAGAAGAGTTCCCGGCATTCCGCGCCTACTGGATCGAGAAGCCGCCCAAGCACACGGGATCCATCGTCGTCCACGCGCTGCTCGATTCGAAGAGCGCGGCGGCGGCCTACCGGTTCACCATCAGGCCCGGCGAGACCACCGTGTTCGACGTCGAGATGACGCTCTATCCCCGCACCGACATCGAGCTGCCCGGCATCGGCACCTGCACCAGCATGTTCTTCTTCGGCCCGAACGACCGCGCCGGCGTCGACGACTTCCGGCCCGCCGTGCACGACTCCGACGGGCTCGCGATCCGCAACGGTCGCGGCGAGGAGATCTGGCGGCCGCTCGCCAATCCGACCGACCTGCAGATCAGCATCTTCGAGGACACCAATCCGCGCGGCTTCGGCCTTCTCCAGCGCGCCCGCGACTTCCGCGCCTACGAGGACCTCGAATCGCGCTTCGAGACGCGGCCGAGCCTGTGGGTGGAGCCGATCGGCGACTGGGGCACCGGGGCGACGCAGCTGGTGGAGATCCCGACCAAGGAGGAGATCCACGACAACATCGTCACGTTCTGGCGGCCGAAGGACAAGCTCGCCGCCAAGAGCGAGTACTGGTTCACCTACCGGCTGCACTGGGGCGCCGGCAAGGCCGGCACGCCGCCGCTCGCCACCTTCGCACGCACCCGCTGCGGCGCCGGGCCCGACGGGACCCGCCGCTTCGTGCTCGACGTGACGGGTGACAAGCTCACCGGCATCGATCCGGCCGCCGTGCGCGGGCTGGTCGAGACCGACAAGGGCAAGATCGTCAACATCGTCACCCAGCCGAACCCGGCCGCGGGCGGCTGGCGGCTGTCCTTCGAGCTGGCGCCCGGCCGCGACACCGTGGTCGAGCTGCGGGCCCTGCTGCTGCGCGGCGACGAGCCGCTCACCGAGACGTGGCTCTACCGTTGGACACCGTGACCATGCACGAGGCGGCCGATCTTCGCCGCGAGGCACCCTTCGTGCATCTGCCGGCCGAGCGGCCGCTCGCCATGCCGGAGCAGTCGCTGTGGCGGCCGCCCGGCGCGGTCGCGCCAGCACCGGAGCGCCCGCCCCGCACCGGATTGCGCCGGCTCCTCGTGTTCGGCGCCACCGCGGCGCTGTCGGTCGAGGGCGCCTACGAGATGTATCAGGTTCTGCAGGTGCAGGGCCTGACCGTCCCCGAGGCCATGGTGCTCGGGCTGTTCGTCTCGCTGTTCACCTGGATCGCCTTCTCGCTGGTCTCCAGCCTGATCGGCTTCGTCGCCATCCTGGCCGGGCCGGACCACACGCTCGACATCGACCCGGCCGCGCCGCTACCGGAGCTCGCCCGGCGCACCGCCGTGCTGCTGCCGACCTACAACGAGGACCCGCACCGGGTCATGTCGCGCCTGCAGGCGATCTGGGAATCGATCGCCGAGACCGGGCGGCTGTCGCATTTCGACGTCTTCGTGCTGAGCGACACCACCGACCCGGACGTCTGGGTGCGCGAGGAGGCGGCGCTGCTGGCGCTGATCGAGCGGACCGGCGCCGACAACGTCTTCTATCGCCATCGCCGCGAGAACGTCGCACGAAAGGCCGGCAACATCGCCGAGTGGACGATGCGGTTCGGCGGCGCCTACGACCACATGCTGGTGCTCGACGCCGACAGCCTGATGACCGGTGATACCGTGGTGCGGCTCGCCGCCGCCATGGAGCGCCACCCGAGCGCCGGCCTGATCCAGACGTTTCCGGTCGTCCTCAACGGAACGACGCTGTTCGCGCGCATCCAGCAGTTCGCCGGCCGCGTCTACGGCCCGCTGGTCGCCCGCGGCATCGCCTGGTGGCACGGCTCCGAGAGCAACTACTGGGGCCACAACGCGATCATCCGGGTCGCCGCCTTCGCGGGCCAGGCCGGTCTCCCATTACTCAAAGGGCGAAAACCGTTCGGCGGCCACATCCTCAGCCACGACTTCGTCGAGGCGGCGCTGATGCGGCGCGCCGGCTGGGGCGTCCACATGGCGCCCGGCCTCGGCGGCAGTTTCGAGGAGTGTCCGCCATCGCTCACCGAATACGCGATCCGCGACCGCCGCTGGTGCCAGGGCAACCTGCAGCATCTCGGCGTCTTGCCGGCGCGCGGCCTGCACTGGGTCTCGCGCCTGCATCTGCTCACCGGCATCGGCTCCTACATCACCTCGCCGCTGTGGCTGGTGTTCCTGCTGGTCGGCATCCTGATCTCGTTGCAGGCGCAGTTCGTGAAGCCCGAGTATTTTCCGTCCGGCTTCTCGCTGTTCCCGCAGTGGCCGGCCCAGGACCCGGTCCGCGCCGCCTGGGTGTTCGCCGGCACCATGGGCATCCTGGTGGTCCCGAAGTTTCTCGGCTGGTTCGCCGCCATGACGCAGAAGAGCGAGCGCCGCGGCACCGGCGGCGTGATCCGCTCGTTCGTGAGCGTGATCCTGGAGACCTTCGTCACCAGCCTGATCGCGCCGATCATGATGCTGCTGCAGTCGCGCGCCGTCGCCGAGATCCTGCTCGGGCGGGACGCCGGCTGGCAGGCGCAGCAGCGCGACGTCGCCCACGCGGGCTTCCGCCTGCTGTCACGCCTCTATGGCTGGCACGTGCTGCTCGGCGTCCTGCTGGGGGCGGCCGCTTATGCGGTGTCGGCCCCGCTGCTGTTGTGGATGACACCCGTCGTCGCCGGCCTTGTGCTGGCGGTGCCGACCGTCGCGGCGACGTCCAGCGAACGCATCGGACGGGGCCTGCGCCGCATCGGCCTGCTGCTGATCCCGGAGGAGCGCGATCCGCCCGCCGTGCTGCTGCGCGCCCAGGAGCTAGTCGCCGCACCGGCTCCCTCCGACGCCCCCGCCCTGCTGCGCCTGGCCTCGGACGCCGCACTCCTCGACGCACACCTCGCGATGCTGCCGGACAAGCCGGCGCGGAAGAAAGGCGACGTCGACGTTCCCCTGGTCGTCGCCCGCGCCCGCACCGAGCAGGCCGACACGGTCGCCGAAGCCGCCACCTTCTTGGCGCCGAAGGAGACGTTCTCGATCCTGGCCGACCGCGACGCGCTCACACAGGTGATGAGGAAGCCGCGAGCGTGACGCATCAGGCGCCCCGGATCTCGCCCGCATGAAGCGCCGGCGATATGCGATTGAAAATCCGGCGGACCCGCCTCACCGCAGCGCGGCGAGGCAGAAGTCCAACAAATGGTCGAGGGTGGGTTCGGGCAGGTCCGAGCACTCGACCATCAGTCGCGGATGCGAGTAGCGGACCATCGCGGTGTGCAGGCAACGCGCCGCCCGCTTGGGATCGAGCGACCGGAACTCGCCGCGCGCCATGCCGTCGGCGATGATGCCGGCGATCACGTCGTCCATCCGCTCGACATAGCCCTTCACCATGTCCCAGTTCTCGGTGAGCGCGACGGCCACGAGGTCGTGCAGCTTCTTCTCCACCGTGAACCGCTCGGTGTTCATCCGCTCGACCGTGGTGAACAGTGCCTGCAGGCGCTCCGCCGCCGGGACGTCGCGCGCCGCGATCTCGGCCGCCGCCGCAGCGACCTCGCCGAGGAGCTGACGCCCGACCGCCTCGTTGATCTCGTCCTTGGAGCGGAAGAAGCGATAGACGTTGGCCGGCGACATGCCGAGCTCGCGGGCGATGTCGGCCACCGTGGTCTTCTGGTAGCCGATCTGCCGATACAGCCGGTCCGCCGTCTGGACGATGCGGATGCGGGTGTCGTGCTCCCTGGTGTCCGCCCGCGTCGCGTCGCTCACGCCCCCGCCTCCCTTGCGCGACGGCTTGCACACCGCCTGGGCCGCGAGTGTATCCAAAACCTTGCGCAGGCGCCTCATGGTTCTTGCGCTGCCGGAACCGGATGGCCGTTCGGGCCGGCCGGCGCCAGCCGCGGAGCGTCGGCGGCCGTCGGGGCCTCCTCGTCGTCCTGCTCCGGCGTGCCGGGGCCGCGCTCGTCGAGCGAGCGGCGGAACCACAGCGCATAGAGGGCGGGCAGGAACAGAATCGTCAGCGCGGTCGCGACCAGAAGGCCGCCCATGATGGTGACGGCCATCGGACCCCAGAAGCCCGAGCGCGACAGCGGGATCATGGCCAGCACGGCGGCGAGCGCCGTGAGCACCACGGGCCGGGCGCGGCGCACGGTGGCGTCGACGATGGCCACCCGGCGGATGCTGCCGGCCGCGACGTCGTGCTCGATCTGGTCGACCAGGATGACGGTGTTGCGGATGATCATGCCGGCCAGCGCGATCAGCCCGAGCAGCGCCACGAAGCCGAACGGCATGCCGGAGGCGAGCAGGCCGAGCGTCGCCCCGATCAGGCCCAGGGGTGCGGTCAGCAGAACGAGCGCCAATCGCGAAAAGCTCTGGAGCTGGATCATCAGGATGGTCAGCATGGTGACCAGCATGACCGGGAAGACCGCGAACAGCGACGCGTTGGCCTTGGAGGATTCCTCGATCGCGCCCCCCATCTCGATGCGGTAGCCGGCCGGAAGTCGTCCCTTGAGGTCGCCGAGCGCCGACCAGATCGCGGTCGACACGTCCGGAGCCTGCACGCCGTCGCGGATGTCGGTGCGCACCGTGATGACCATGTCGCGGCTGCGGCGCCACAGGATCGCCTCCTCGTGGCCCTGCTCGATGCGGGCGACCTGGGAGAGCGGCACCGGCACGCCGCCCCGCGACAGCACCGTGAGGTCGCCGATCGCACCGAGGTCGCCGCGCTGGGGCGCGATGGCGCGCGCCACCACGGCGACCTTCTCGGTGCGGTCCCGGATCGTCGTCACGGTGTAGCCGGTGACGAGCGTCTGCAGCGTCTGCGCCACGGTCTGCGGATCGAGACCGAGCGCACGGGCGCGGTCCTGATCGATGACGAGGCGCACGGAGGGCATCTGCTCGTTCCAGTCGAGCTGCGGCTCCAGCACATCGGGATTGGCCCGCATTACGTCACGGACCTGATAGGCGATGCCGCGCACCGTGTCGGGATCCGTGCCGATCACCCGGAACTGCACCGGGAAGCCGATCGGCGGGCCGAAGTCGAGCCGGCTCACCCGCACGCGCGCGGCGGCGAGAGCGCCCTTCGCGGTGGCGCCGTCGATCTTCGCCTTGAGCCGCTCCCGCGCCGCGACGTCCTTGGCGACGACGACGATCTCGGCATAGGCCTCGTTGGGCAGCGCCGGGCTGATGCCGAGCCAGAAGCGGGGCGGGCCCTGCCCCACATAGGTGGTCCAGGTGGCGGCGTCGTCGTCGCCGGCGAGCAGGCTCTCGGCCTGCTTGGCGGTGTCGAGCGAGGTGCCGATCGAGGTGCCCTCGGGCAGGCGGATCTGGACGAACAGCTCGGGCCGGTCGGAAAGCGGGAAGAACTGCTGCGACACCTTGCCGAAGCCCAGCACGGACGCGACGAACAACGTGATCGTGACGACGACGACGACGACGCGATGGCGCACGCACCAGTCGATGGCGCCGCGCAGCCGCCGATAGAGCGGCGTGTGATAGATGTCGTCGGCATCGCCAGCGTGATGAATCTTGAAGTCCGGCAGAAGCTTGACGCCCAGATAGGGGGTGAACACCACGGCCACGACCCACGACGCCAGAAGGGCGATCGCCACCACCCAGAAGATGCCGCCCGCATACTCGCCGGTGGACGACGCCGCGAACCCGACGGGGAGGAAGCCGGCCGCCGTGACCAGCGTGCCGGTCAGCATCGGGAAGGCCGTCGAGGTCCAGGCGAAGGAGGCGGCGCGGGCCCGGTCCCAGCCCTGCTCCATCTTCACCACCATCATCTCGACCGCGATGATGGCATCGTCGACCAAGAGACCCAGCGCGATGATCAGGGCACCGAGCGTGACGCGGTGCAGATCCAGCCCCATCATCAGCATGAGGGTGAAGACGATGCCGAGCACCAGCGGGACCGACAGCGCGACGACGACGCCGGTGCGCCAGCCGAGCGACAGGAAGCTGACGCCGAGCACGATGGCGAGCGCCTCGATGAAGGAGCGCATGAAGTCGCCGACCGCCTCCTCGACGATCTTGGGCTGGTTGGCGATGCGCTCCCAGGTGAAGCCGACCGGCGTCTCCCGCTCGATCGCGGCCATGGCTTCGTTGATGCCTTCGCCGAGATGCAGGATGTTGGCGCCTTTCTGCATCACGATGCCGACCGCGAGCGCCGGGGTGCCGCGCTGGCGGATCAGGTATTCGGGCGGATCGATGAAGCCGCGGCTCACCGTCGCAATGTCGCCGAGCCGGACCACGGTGCCGTTCGCCGCGGCGATCGGCGTCTCCTTCACGGTCTCGACGCCGTCGAGGGCGCCGGTCACGCGCAGCGGGATGCGTGACGAGGTCTGCACGGTGCCGGCCGGCACCATGGCGTTCTGCTTGGCGAGACTGTCGAAGATCGCTTGGGTCGTGATGCCGAGATTGGCGAACTTGACGTGGTCGAAGTCGACGAAGATGCGCTCCTCCTGGGTGCCGTAGATCGTTACCTTGGTGACGTCCTTCACCTTCAGGAGGCGCTGGCGCATCGACTCGGCGACGCGCTTGAGCTGGGCGTAGTCGGCACCGTCGGCCCGCAGCGTGTAGAGCACCGAGTCGACGTCGCCGTACTCGTCGTTGATGAACGGGCCGAGCACGCCGTCGGGCAGATCGGACTTCAGGTCCGCCATCTTGCGGCGGACCATATAGAACAGATACGGCACCTGGCCGGGCGGCGTGGTGTCGCGGAACTCCATCAGGGCGGCGACGAAGCCGGGCTTCGAATAGGTCGTGACCTTGTCGAACCAGGGCAGCTCCTGCAGCTTCTTTTCGATCCGGTCGGCGACCTGATATTGCATCTCCGCCGTGGTCGCGCCGGGCCACGCGGCCGTCACGACCGCGATCTTGATCGTGAAGGACGGGTCCTCGTCGCGGCCGAGCTTGGTGTAGGAGAGCGCGCCGAGCGCGGCCAGCATCAGGATCAGGAACAGCACGAGAGTCGGATGGGCGACCGCCCAGGCCGAGACGTTGAAGCGGCGCATCTCGCGTCTCCGGCTCAGAACGACAGCGACGCGACGGGCCGCACGACCAGGCCTGGATCGAGCTTCTGGACCCCGAGCGTCACCACGCTCTCGCCCTCCTTCACGCCGGCGTCGATGAGCACGCTGCGGCCTTCGTAACGCGACACCGTGACGTTGCGGGCCTCGAGCCGGCCGTCGCGGTCGACCACCCAGACGATCGGGCCCTGGCCCTGGTTGAGGAGCGCGGTGAGCGGCAGCCGCGCGGCGCGCTCGCCCTTGCCCTCGCGTAACGTCAACGTCGCGCTCATGCCGAGGCGCACCGCCTCGTCGGCGCCCGGGATCGTGTAGCGGGCGGCGTAGGTGCGGGTGGTGGTGTCGGCCGCCGGCGACAGCTCACGCAGCCGCACATCGTAGCTGCGATCGGCCAGCGACCACAGCGTCAAGGTGCCGGTGGCGTTGCGGGCGCGCTCGACGAAGGTCTCGGGCAGCGCGACCAGCGCCTCCACCTCGGCGAGGCGGGCGAGCCGCACCGCCGCCTGGCCGGAGGCGACCACCTGGCCGGGCTCGACCGGGGTCGCCGTGATGATGCCGTCAGCATCGGCCTCAAGCGTCGCATAGTCGAGCGAGTTCCTGGCGAGATCGAGCTGGCGTTGCGCCCGCGTGAGGCGGCCGCGCGCCTCCTCGGCGGTGGCGCGCGATTTCTCCAGCGTCGCGGCCGCGGTCCAGCCCTTCTTCTGCAGCTCGGTGGAGCGCGACTCGTCGGCCTCGGCCTGGATCAGATTGGTCTTGGCGGCCCGCACCTCGGCCTCGGACTGCTGGAGCTGAAGCTCGAGATCGTTGGTGTCGAGCAGCAGCAGCGGCTGGCCCTTGGTCACCCGGTCGCCGTTCTGGACGAGCCGCTTGGCGACCTTGCCGGTGACCCGGAAGCCGAGGTCGCTCTCGATACGCGGCCGGATGGTCGCCGCGAAGGTGCGGGTGTCGGTGAGGTCCTCGAAATGCACCGGAGCGACCAGCACGGGCCGGTCGAGCACCTGCGCCTTGCCGGGCGTGCCGTTGCTCTCGCCGCACCCCGCGAGGGCGATCGCGGCCACCATCAAGGGCGCCACCACCGCCGCCCGTCCAGCGGCCCGAGGGGACATCGGGACCAGACGAGCAGCGGCGGCGGCAACCGGGGCAGCCCGACCGGCACGGCCGGCGGCGCTGTGCACGAGGAGGCGCAGGAGGCGTGCGACACCCAAAAAACCAGCGGAGGAAGCGACGTCCCGGGGCATTTTATTACCAGCGAAGGAGTGACGACTGATGAATATCGAAATTCGTCACTTGTCACGGCATTGTCAACACGACGTTTGCTCCCGGTCGGTATGTGGTGAATGGTTCGCTCCCGCCGGAGGGCAATTTTCGCCCGAGAACGAGGCTGGCCGAGGAGCGTCGTGTCCGAGACGCGCCGGTGGGGAGCCATGCAACTCGGGCCGGCGCGACATGCCGGCTCCAATCGGGAATCCTCTCGGCACCGAGCCCGATGCCGCATCACCTTGAAAGGCAATATGATACGGGCGACGCGCGGCTTGGCCGCAGGGGTCCCGGCCCACGCCGGAAGGCGGAGCGTGCCTGGAAACAAGGCACATGCACAATAACCGGACAGCCGCGTTGATTGACAACTTCGGCGGCAATGCCACTAATCGTGTGCACTCGACAGCTTGCGAGCGTCGCAAGCCGCGTCACCCGGGGCATGCGGCACACCGCATGTCGGTCGCGCCCGGCCTCCACGGCCGGGATGCAGGCGGGGTGGCAAGGACGCGCGGACCGACAGGCCGGGGTGCGAATGCTCGTCGTCACCCAGAGTCGTCGCTCGAATCCACGTTCCGTCGTCACGTCCGCATTGCCACGTCTGCGTCTTCACCCGATGTCGTCACGCCGGACGTCCGCCAAAGGATGAGGTCTCCATGCTTGCTTTCACGCGCCCGTGGGCCGTCATCGCCTGCCTCGCCGGCACGGCGGTCGTCGCACTCGGTTCGGCTCCGGTTCGGGCCGAGGACAAGGTCACGATCCTGACCAGCTGGTACGCCCAGGCCGAGCACGGCGGCTTCTATCAGGCGGTCGCCACCGGCATCTACAAGAAGTACGGCCTCGACGTGACGGTCCGCATGGGCGGCCCGCAGATCAACGGCATGCAGATCCTCGGCGCCGAGCAGACCGAGTTCCTGATGAGCTACGACTTCTCGGTCTACAAGGCGCTTGAGCAGGGCGTGCCGGCCGTCACGGTCGCGACCTCGTTCCAGTCCGACCTGCAGGGCCTGATGACCCATCCGGACGTGAAGAGCCTCGCCGACCTGAAGGGCAAGTCCATCCTGGTCGCCACCGCCGGCCGCTCCAACTGGTGGCCGTGGATGAAGGCCAAGTTCGGCTACACGGACGAACAGACCCGGACCTACACGTTCAACCTGCAGCCCTTCCTGGCCGACCCCAACGCCGCCCAGCAGGCCTACATGTCGTCCGAGCCCTTCGCGGCCCGGCAGGCCGGCGCCAAGGTCAACTTCTTCCTGTTCGCCAACGACGGCTACCCGCCCTACGGCACGACGATCGTGACGCTGCAGAAGACCGTGAAGGACAAGCCCGACATGGTGCAGCGCTTCGTGAAGGCGTCGATGGAGGGCTGGAAGAGCTATATCTACGGTGATCCGGCCCCCGCGAACGCGCTCATCCAGAAGGACAACCCGAAGATGAGCAGCGAGCAGATCGCCTACGCGATCGAGAAGCTGCGCGAGAGCAAGGTGCTGGTCTCCGGCGACGCCGCCACCCAGGGCATCGGCGTGATGACGGACGCGCGCTGGAAGGCGACCTACGACTTCATGGTGAAGGAGAAGCTCCTGAAGCCCGAGGTCGACATGAAGGCCGGCTACACGCTGCAATTCGTCAAGGACATGAAGGTCATGCCGTGACGGCGGCCGCGGGGGGCCGTCGGCCGCCCGCGTCCCGTTCGGCCGAGACGAGCGGGACCGCGGCGCAGCCGCCGTCCCGCCGAGAGCGGAAACGACCATGAGGATGGCCCAGGCGGTGCGTGCACCGGACACAAACTCCGCGGCGGGCGAACCCGCTGCAGCCGCCCGCCCGCCCGCCATCGAGGTTCTGGGCGCCGAGAAGATCTTCAGCAACGGCGTGCGCGCGCTGGCGCCGATCGACCTCACCGTGAATCAGGGCGAGTTCGTCACGCTGCTCGGCCCGTCGGGTTGCGGCAAGTCGACCCTGCTCAAGATGGTCGCCAACCTGATCGAGCCGACCTCGGGCGGCCTGATGTGGTGGGGCCGCGACTACGGTCATGTCGGCGAGGACGGCAAGAAGCTCGTCTTCGTGTTCCAGGACCCGACCCTGATGCCCTGGGCGCGGGTGCGCGGAAACGTCCGCCTGCCGCTCGATCTCGCCGGCGTGCCGAAATCCGAGGGCGACGCCCGCGTCGACAAGGCTTTGGCGACGGTCGGCCTGGAAAAATTCGACGCCAGCTATCCGCGCCAGCTCTCCGGCGGCATGCAGATGCGCGCCTCGATCGCCCGCGCGCTGGTGACCGAGCCGAACCTCCTGCTGATGGACGAGCCGTTCGGCGCGCTGGACGAGATCACCCGCAACAAGCTCGACCAGGATCTGCTCGACCTCTGGTTCGAGAAGACGCTGACCGTGGTGTTCGTCACCCACTCGATCTACGAGTCGGTCTTCCTCTCCACCCGCGTCGTCGTGATGGCGGCGCGGCCCGGCCGCGTGCTGCGCGAGGTGGTCATCGACGAGCCCTATCCGCGCGACGACGCCTTCCGGGTGTCCCAAAAATTCGCCGCTTACGCCCGCGACCTGCAGGTGCTGCTCGCCGAAGCGAGCGTCTCCGGCGCGGCGCACGACTGAGGCAGCCATGGCCGCACTCGACAAGAACAGTCGCATCCTCGGCATCGTCCTGCCGATCCTGGTCGGCATCGTCATGCTGGTGATGTGGGAGGGCTCGGTCCGCTACTGGCAGGTGCCGAAATATCTGGTGCCCTCGCCCGTCCTGGTCGCGCAGACCCTGGTCGACCAGTGGTCGCTCCTGTTCGATTCGCTGCTGGTGACGCTGAAGGTGACGTTCATGGCGTTCTTCTTCGCCGTCGTCATCGGCACGCTGATCGCCTTCGCGTTCGCGCAGAGCAAGCTGATCGAGATGTCGTTCTTTCCCTACGCGGTGCTGCTGCAGGTGACGCCCGTCGTCGCCATAGCGCCGCTGATCATCATCTGGGTGAAGCAGCCGACCGCCGCGCTCGTCGTGTGCGCCACCATCGTGGCGCTGTTCCCGATCATCTCGAACACGATTCTCGGGCTGCGCAGCGTCAATCCGGGCCTGCTGAACCTGTTCAGGATGAACAAGGCGACGCGGCTGCAGGAGCTCGTCCGCCTGCGCATCCCCAGCGCCGCGCCCTACTTCTTCGGCGGCCTGCGCATCTCCTCCGGGCTCGCGCTGATCGGCGCCGTGGTCGCCGAGTTCGTCGCCGGCACGGGCGGCACCTCGGCCGGGCTCGCCTACCAGATCCTCCAGGCGGGCTTCCAGCTCGACATCCCACTGCTGTTCGCCGCCCTGTTCCTGATCACGCTCACCGGCGTCGCACTCTTCCTCCTGATGGTGACGCTCTCCCGGCTGGCGCTCGGCGACTGGCACGAGAGCGAGCTGGTTCCGGAGACCTGATGGACCTCCTCATCCGCAACGCCACCGCGATCATGACCGGTGGCTCGGGAGCGGCCGCGCGCGCGACCGGCCCCGACATCCGCCTGCGCGGCACTCGCATCGCGGCGATCGGCGCACTGACGCCGGAACCCGGCGAGCGCGTGCTCGACGCCACCGATTGCGTGGTCTATCCGGGCTGGATCAACACGCATCACCACCTGTTCCAGTCGTTGATGAAGGGCATTCCGGCCGGTATCGACCTTCAGCTCGCGCCGTGGCTCTCGGCCGTGCCGGTCGCCTACCGCCGCTTCGTCGACGAGGAGACGCTGCGCATCGCCGCGACGATCGGCATCGCCGAGCTGCTGCTGTCCGGCTGCACCACCATCGCCGACCACCACTATGCCTACTGGCCCGGCATGGGCTTCGACGGCAGCGCACTGCTGTTCGACATCGCCGACAGGTTCGGCGTGCGCTTCGTGCTGATGCGCGGCGGCGCCACCAAGGTCCGCGAGATCGACCTGAACCCGCCGCCGGAGGCCCGACCGGAGACGCTCGACGGCATGCTGGCGAGCGTCGAAGCCGACGTGGGGCGCTTCCACCAGTGCGGCGGCGACGCCATGCGCAAGGTGATCCTGGCGCCGACCACGCCGACCTGGTCGGTGCATGCGCACGAGCTTCCCGAATTCGCTGCGGCCGCTCGGAAAATGGGGATCGGCCTGCACAGCCATCTGTCGGAGTCGCTCGACTACGTCCACTTCTGCCGCGACGTGCACGGCTGCACGCCGCTCGAGTTCGTTCAGAGACACGACTGGGTCGGGCCGGACGTGTTCTTCGCCCATCTCTGCCACATGCAACCGGACGAGATCCGGCTGATGGCCGAGACCGGCACCGGCATGGCCCACTGTCCGCAGTCGAACTGCCGGCTCGGCTCCGGCATCGCCCCCGCCCCCGCGCTCGCCCGGCTCGGCGGCCGCGTCTCACTCGGCGTCGACGGCGCCGCCTCCAACGAGGCCGCCGACATGATCAACGAGAGCCACATGGCGTGGCTGGTCCACCGCGCGCGCGACGGCGCCGCCAGCGTCACGGTCGAGGACGTGATCCACTGGGGCACGGCCGGCGGCGCCAACGTGCTGGGCCTCTCCGACACCGGCACGCTGGCGCCCGGAATGGCCGCGGACCTCATGGTCTACTCGCTCGATCACGTGCGCTACGCCGGCCTGCACGACTCCGCCATCGGCCCGGTCGCGGGCGGTGGCCAGGCGCATGTGAAATACGGCTTCTGCAACGGCCGCCTGATCGTCGAGGACGGGCGAATCCCGGGACTCGACCTGCCGAGCCTGTTCGCCGAGGCGCGAAAAGCGGTAGGCCGGATGTTGGCGTAGAAAGTTCGTCATGGCCGGGCTTGTCCCGGCCCTCCACGTTCTTCGACGCCGCATCGCCGCAAAGACGTGGATGCCCGGCACAAGGCCGGGCATGACGAGTCAGAGTGCGTCGATGCTTATTACAGCCCGCGAAAAAACTCGGGTCGCAACACGGGCGCGCCGCGGCGGGCGGCGGTGACGATCGCTTTCAGGCGATCGCGATCCTGCGGCACCGTGCCGGCCAGCGGCAGGCAGTTCGAGGCGTGGTTGGAGCGAAACACCACCGGCCTGGGCGGATCGAGGCCGGCGAGCAGGGCCTCCTGCTCTTCGAGGACCCCCTCGTCGTCCTGTTCCTCGAAAGGCGTTCCGTCGCGCTGGAAGCGGGTGACGAACTCCTGCAGCTCGTCCTCGCCGAGGCGGAGCTGCAAGGTCGACAGGAACGCGGGCGGCGCGGCGTTGACGACGGCGGCGGTGCCGTCGACGTGCTGACGCCACAGACGTCGGCCGCCGATTCCGAGAATGACGGTCGCCGACACGGCGATGCCGGCGGCGCTCGCGCGATTCAGGGCCTCGGCGATGCGCTCCGGGGTGGCGCCCTTGCGGATGCGCGACAGGATGGTCGGCGCGCCGGATTCGACCCCGACATAGACCAGCGACAGTCGCTTCTCGCGCAACAGCCGCAGCTCGCCCGGCTCCTTCTGAACCAGATTGATGGGCGTCGCGTAGCACGACACGCGGTCGAGCCGCGGAAACGCCGCCGCGAGCCGGTCGAGAATCGCGGCGAGGCTTTCGGTCGCCAGCACCAGGGCGTCCCCGTCGGCCAGGAAGATGCGGTCGGCCTCCGGCCACAGCCGCGCCGCCGCCTCGATGTCGGCGAACACGTCGCCGAGCGGCCGCGCGCGAAAACTCTTGGACTTGTACATGGCGCAGAAGGTGCAGCGGTTGAACGAGCAGCCGAGCGTCGCCTGAATGATCAGGTTGCGGCCCTCGCTCGGGGGCCGGTAGAGCGGCTCGTCGTACTGCAGGGGCGCCCGGGTCATCGCCTTGCCGTCGTGGGGACGTTCGAGACAACCAGCGGCGGTATTCTGCGCCCCGCCGCGGGTCGAGCGCAATAGTCCGCCCGGCCGCCTCAGGCCGGCACCAGATCCCCCAGGAAGCTCGCCGCGACCGAGAGCCGCGACAGCGTGAGGCCGGAGGCGGCGATCTCGTGCACGGCGGTACGGACCCGCTCGACCGCACTGCCGCGCGCCTTCACCCAGGCCTGCACGGCCTCCTCGCCGGACAGGCCGCCCGCCATGATCTCCGCCGTGATGCGACGGCCCGCGTCGCCGATCTGATCGAGCGCGCGATCGAGCGCCAGGCGGTCGAAATAGTCGGCGATGACGATCTTGCGGGCCGCCGTCGCGAGGCGGTCGATCTCGAAGAAGGCGCCGAGCGCGAACCACGACGCCGCCACCGCGTCGACCGGGCGGCCGATGCGGTCGGCGACCCGGATGGCGTCGAGCGCGCCACCGATCTGCGGCAGGTCGGCGAGCCGCCGGGCGAGGTCCTCGGGAACTCCGGCGACGGCGAGCTCGGCCACGCGGGCGGCGCGCGCGGCCTGCGCCTCCTTGGGCAGCACCCGATCGAGCGCCGCCTCGATGGCGGCGATGCCGGCGCGGTGATGCGCGACGATGCCGGCGAGCCCGCCCGAGAGGTCGAGCCGGCGCAACACCCACACCATGCGGTCGAGCAGCAGGTTCTGCATCTGCTCCAGCAGCGCGAGCTGCAGGTCGCCGTCGATGCGGTTGTCGAGCGCCTCGATGGCGGTGTTGAGCTCGACCATGTCGAAGGAGTCGCGCACCGCCGCGAAGGCGGCGGCGATGCGGTCGGGGCTCGCGCCGGTCTGGTCGGCGATGCGGACCACCAGGGTCGGACCGCCGCGGTTGATCATCGAGTTGGCGAGCTGCGTCACGATGATCTCGCGGCGCAGGCGATGGCCTGTCAGCGCATCCGGGAACTTCACCGCCACGGCCGGCGGGAAGTAGCGCCCGAGCTCGCGCGACAGATAGGCGTCGTCCGGGATCGTCGACTCGAGCAGGTCGTGACCGAGCGACAACTTCGCATAGGCGAGCAGCACGGCGAGCTCGGGCCGCGTCAGCGGCTCGCCGCGGCCACGCCGCTCGGCGATCTCCACGTCGTCGGGCAGGAACTCCACGGCGCGATCGAGCAGCGCCCGGCGTTCCAGCGTCTGCATCAACCGTTGCTGGAAGCCGAGATCCTCGAGGCCGCGGCGCTGCGCCAGCGAGAGCGCCTGGGTCTGCTGATAGTTGTTGCGCAGCACGAGACGCCCGACGTCCTCGGTGAGCGAGGCGAGCAGCACGTCGCGGGCGGCGCGGTCGATGCGGCCCTCGCGCATCGGCCGGCCGAGCGCGATCTTCAGGTTCACCTCGACGTCGGACGTGTTGACGCCGGCCGAGTTGTCGATCGCGTCGGTGTTGAGGCGCACGCCGGCGAGGGCCGCCGCGATCCGGCCGCGCTGGGTCATCCCGAGATTGGCGCCCTCGCCCACCACCTTGCAACGCAGCTCGTCGCCGGCGATGCGGATCGCGTCGTTGGCGCGGTCGCCGGCCTGCTCGTTGGTCTCCTCGGGCGAGCGGACATAGGTGCCGATGCCGCCGAACCACAGGAGATCGACGGGCGCCTTCAGAATGGCGCTCATCAGCTCGGCCGGCGTGACGTGCTCCTTGTCGAGCCCAATCGCGGCCCGCGCCTCGGGCGACAGGGCGATCTCCTTGGCGGCCCGCGAGAACACGCCGCCGCCGGCGGAGATCAGGGTGCGGTCGTAGTCCTGCCAGCTCGATCGCGGCAGCGCGAACAGGCGCGCGCGCTCGTCGAAGCTTCTCTCGGGATCGGGATTGGGATCGATGAAGATGTCACGATGGTCGAAGGCGGCGATCAGCGTCGTGGTGCGCTCGCGCAGCATGCCGTTGCCGAACACGTCGCCGGACATGTCGCCGACGCCGACCGCCGTGAACGGCGTCGTGCCGATGTCGATGTTCATCTCGCGGAAGTGGCGCTTCACGGCCTCCCAGGCGCCGCGCGCCGTGATGCCCATGACCTTGTGGTCGTAGCCGGCCGAGCCGCCCGACGCGAAGGCGTCGTCGAGCCAGAAGCCGCGCGCCTGCGCGATTCCGTTGGCGATGTCCGAGAAGGTCGCCGTGCCCTTGTCGGCCGCGACGACCAGATACGGATCGTCGCCGTCGTGCCGCACCGTGTCGGCCGGGATCACGGATCCGTCCGGCGCGATCGTGTCCGTGAGGTCGAGCAGCGCACCCATGAACGCCTGATAGGTCGCGATGCCTTCGGCCTGCACGGCCTCGCGACCGCCGGCGGGAAGCTGCTTCGGCACGAAGCCGCCCTTGGCGCCGACCGGCACGATGACGGCGTTCTTCACTTGCTGGGCCTTGACGAGCCCGAGGATCTCGGTGCGGAAGTCCTGCGGCCGGTCGGACCAGCGGATGCCGCCGCGCGCCACCTTGCCGAAGCGCAGATGGACGGCCTCCAGCCGCGGGGAATAGACGAACACCTCGTAGAGCGGGCGGGGCAGCGGCAGGCCGTCGATGCGCCGGCTGTCGAACTTGATCGCCATCACGGACTTGGGCTGGCCGTCGCGGTCGAGCTGATAGAAATTGGTACGCAGCGCGGACAGCACCAGATTGAGGAAGCGCCGCAGGATGCGGTCCTCGTCGAGGCTTTCGACCGCGTCCAGCGCCGTCTCGATCTCGTGCACGATCTCGGTCTGCCGGTCGGCACGCGCATCGACCGAGAGGCCCTCGCGCGGCTCGAAGCGGGCGTGGAACAGGACGACGATCTTCCGGGCGAGCTCCGGGTGCCGCGCCAGCGTCGCCCACATGTAGTCCTGCGAGTAGCGGATGCCGAACTGCCGCAGCGCGCGCGACAGCATGCGCAGCAGCGCGATCTCGCGCCACGGCAGCGCCGCCACCAGCGCCAGCGCATTGTAGCCGTCGTCCTCGGCGACGCCGCGCATGGCCATCAGGAACACGGCCTCCAGCCGCCGGCCGAGCAGGTCGAGGTCGACGGCGCCGCCGTCGAGCCGCTCCAGCGTCATGTCGTGCAGCCACACCGGGCCGTCGTCGCCGGCCGGGAGATCGACCCGGAACGTGCTCTCCTCCACGACCCGGAAGCCCATGTGCTCCAGCACGGGCACGCGCTCGGACAGCGGGATCGGCCGGCCACGGCTCCACACCTTGAGCCGGGCGCAGGACGGCGAATCGCCGGCGCGCCGATGGAAGCCGACGCCGAGCGGCCGCTCGACAGTGAGCCGTTCGAGGATCCTGATGTCGTCGACGGCGGTCGAGGGCGTGAACGCCGTCCGATAGGCGCGCGAGAACGCGCCGACATATTTCTCACGCAGGGCGGCGGCGCGGACCGGCTCGGTGGTCGCGGCGAGCTCGGCGGCGAGGCGATCCTGCCAGGTCAGCACGATGCTCGTGACCGCATCCTCGAGCGCGACCCGCGACGGACGCGGCGTCTCGCCGGCCCAGCGTCCGATGATGAAATGGACGCGCACCAGCGGGCCGTCCGGGAACCACGGATAGAAGGTGACGATCCGGCCCGCATAGACGGCGGCGAGATGCTCGGCGATCGCCTCGCGCACCGTCGAGTCGTAGCGGTCGCGCGGGACGTAGACGATCACCGAGACGAAGCGGTCGAACCGGTCGACGCGCGGCAGCACCCGCACCCGCGGCCGCTCGCCCAGATGCATCACGATCAGGCCGAACTGCAGCAGCGTGCTCTCGTCGACCTGGAACAGCTCGTCGCGCGGATAGGTCTCCAGCACATTGGCGAGCACGCGGCCGGAATGGCTGGTCGGCGCGAAGCCGGCGCGCGTCAGCACCGCATCGACCTTGCGGCGCAGATACGGAATGCTGCGAGCCGAGCGCGTGTAGGCCGTCGCCGTGAACAGGCCGAGCAGGCGCAGCTCGCCGACGACGCGGCCGGCGCCGTCGAAGCGCTTGATGCCGACGTAATCGAGATGGACGCGCCGGTGCACGCGCGAGCGCGCATTGGCCTTCGTGATGATCAGCGCCTTCGGCTCCTGCAGAAACTCCATCACCTCCGGCGTCATGGTCACGAGCTCGCGGCCACGCCGCAGCACCCGCACGTTCTCCTGCCGCAGGATGCCCAGTGCGTCGGACGGATCGCCGCCCGACTCGACGGCCGTGCCGGCGTCGCCCTCGATCGCATAGGTCCGCAGGCCCAGAAACGTGAAATTGTCGTCGAGCAGCCAACGCAGGAAGGCGACCGCCTCGGCCACCTCGCCGTTCGGCAGCGCCGGCGGATCGCGCGGCGGCAGCGACGTGATGAATTCGGCGATGGCGTCGCGGTCCTCCTGCGGCAGCGTCGCCGTGTTGGTGAC
>NZ_NPEX01000699.1 GCF_003258865.1 Rhodoplanes roseus
CGACGCGCGCAACCGCCGCCTGCAGCTGATCGAACCCGGCTGTCAGGCCGGGCAGGAGCGCCCGCCCTTCCTCCGTCAGGCGGATGGCGTTCTTCGGCCCTTCAAAGAGCGAAACGCCCAGAATCTCTTCAAGCTGCTGCACCTGACGGGAGACCGCGCTGTGGGTGACGTTCAGCTCTTCAGCGGCGAGAGACATCCGGCCGTGGCGACCGGCGGCTTCAAAGGCCCGCAACGCGTTGAGGGAAGGAAGGCGTCTAGTCATGTGAGAATATCGAACAATGGCCGCTCGATAATATCGCTTTTCATCCGCGCTTCAAGCGCCTTCTATCGCGGTATGGAGAAGGC
>NZ_NPEX01000700.1 GCF_003258865.1 Rhodoplanes roseus
GGGGCGGATGCACGCCCGCGGGCCCGTCGGCGTGGAGCAGCTGACGAGCTTCAAATACTGCGTTTATGGCAGCGGCCAGACGCGGACCTAGGGGCGAGGCGCAGCGATCTCCAGTTCGTTACACAAAGCCCGCGACAGCCGGATTTACGAAGGCCTCCCGCCGCATGGGCGGGGGCAGCGGATCGGGCTTTACGGCGGCTCGTTCAATCCGCCGCATATCGGACACCGGCAGGTGGCGCTCCGGGCGCTGCGGCTTTTGCAGCTCGATCAGGTGTGGTGGCTGGTGACGCCGGGCAATCCCTTGAAGGCGCCGCATGGCTTAAAGCCGTTGCGGGAGCGGCTGG
>NZ_NPEX01000701.1 GCF_003258865.1 Rhodoplanes roseus
ATGCTGGGCTTGGGCAGTTTGGGCCGCAAGGTCTTTGGCACCCCGTCGGACCGCCGCGTCAAAAAGTATCGTCCTCTCGTCGATCAGATCAACGCGCTCGAGGACGAGACGGCAAGGCTGAGCGATGAAGAGCTCGCCGGCCGCACCCTGGAATTTCGCCAGCAGCTCGAAAACGGCACCAAGCTCGACGATCTGCTGGTGCCGGCCTTCGCCACCGTGCGCGAAGCGGCCAAACGCGTTCTCGGTCAGCGCCCCTTCGACGTGCAGCTCATCGGCGGCATGGTTTTGAACGAAGGCGCCATCTCCGAAATGAAGACGGGTGAAGGTAAGACGCTCGTCGCC
>NZ_NPEX01000702.1 GCF_003258865.1 Rhodoplanes roseus
GTCGCGCGAGATCCGACCTCTCCCCGATGGGGAGAGGTGAAAGACCCGCCTGAGCCCTTTCAGAATCGCGCACACGCCTCGCGCGTCAGCACCAGCACGGATTTTTGCCTGAAGCGGCGCTTGTAGGCATCGACGATCGCGGCGATGCGCACCTCCCGCGTCGGCGCGGCGGAGGACTCCTCCGCCGGCGTCACCAGCAGCACCAGCTTGGTCGCCTCGCGAGACGTCCGGCGGGTGGCGGGATCGCGCCACTGGCCGGAGGCGTCGACGACGGTGAGGCCGTCGGGAAACCGCGGCGTGATCTCGCGGGCCAGGAACTCCGAGAAGCGCCGCTCGGTGGCG
>NZ_NPEX01000703.1 GCF_003258865.1 Rhodoplanes roseus
GTGCCTTCGGGGCGGGGCAGGATCTGAGCGAAAGCAAGACCTTCGACGCGGACCGCGCCGAAACCTGGATGGGCGAATGGAAGGCGCTCTACAATCGCTTCCGCCTCGGCTCGAAGCCGATCATCGCAGCGCTCAATGGCCTGGCCGCCGGATCGGCTTTCCAGGTGGCTCTTCTGTGCGATCTGCGCGTTGCGCATCCGGGCGTCAAAATGGGACAGCCGGAGATCAATTCCGGCATTCCGACGGTCACCGGCAACTGGATCATGCGCGAGCATCTCGGTCTCGCCCGCACCATCGACCTCACATTGACGGGCCGGATGATCGAGGCGGAAGAGGC
>NZ_NPEX01000704.1 GCF_003258865.1 Rhodoplanes roseus
ATGGGGGCCGGCATCGCCTATGTCACGGCGCGCGCCGGCATGGGCGTCGTCCTCATCGACCGCGACCAGGAGACGGCGGAGAAGGGCAAGCTGCATTGCGCCGGTCTTCTCGAAAAGGAAGTGGCACGCGGGCGCATGAGCGAAGAGGCCGCCGTCGGCATTCTTGAACGCATCGTGGCGACGCCAGATTACGGAGCACTCGCCGAGGCCGATCTCGTCATTGAGGCCGTCTTTGAAGACCGCAAGGTCAAGGCCGAGGTGACGGAGAAGGTGAAGGCACATCTGCCGGAGGGCGCGATCTTCGCTTCCAACACCTCAACGCTGCCGATCACCTC
>NZ_NPEX01000705.1 GCF_003258865.1 Rhodoplanes roseus
AAGGTCGGTAAGGTCGGCCGGGATATGGCGCATATCCGTCGGGCGCGTGCCGCTCGACCTGCCGACATATCGATATGCCGAGATAGGTCGCCAGCTCCTCCGGCGTGCCGGCGGGAAACGCCTGCCCGACGCTCAAGAAACGCCAATATGCGCGGGCTGAGACGTCTCCTCGCGGATAGAGCGTCCGCAGGCAGTCGCTGGCATATCGACATCGCCCCAGCTCACCTATGTGCTAGCGCAGGCGGCGCGGCCGACCAGGCTCTCATCCGCGTCCAGATTGGTCTGGGTTAAGATGTTTGTGTGATCTAATGGGGAGTTGGATTTGTACTATA
>NZ_NPEX01000706.1 GCF_003258865.1 Rhodoplanes roseus
CCGGCAGAGCCCGTGACTCCTTGCGGTCCCGTCTGTCCCAACGGTCCGGACGGGCCGGCAGGCCCTTGCGGACCAGGATCACCCTGGACGCCTTTGGGACCCGGTGGCCCCTGGGTCGGGACGACGATCTCCTCCACGTCGCCGGCGTCGTTCTCGACCACGACGTCGTCGGAGAACGGAAGATCGGTCATCTCGACTACTCCGGGATCACGCGTATGTGCCGGTCGACGCCGTGCCGGCCGAGCTGCCGGGCAGATAGCTGGTGCCGGAGCCGTAGGTCTGGATCACGCCGTAAAGATCGGCGAGATAGCGCGGCCCGCTCGCCGAGCCGG
>NZ_NPEX01000707.1 GCF_003258865.1 Rhodoplanes roseus
CCGGCAGAGCCCGTGACTCCTTGCGGTCCCGTCTGTCCCAACGGTCCGGACGGGCCGGCAGGCCCTTGCGGACCAGGCTCGCCCTGGACGCCTTTGGGACCCGGTGGCCCCTGGGTCGGAACTACGATCTCCTCGACATCGTCGGCGCCGTTCTCGACGACGACGTCATCGGAGAAAGGAAGATCGGTCATCTCGGCTCTCCGGGATCAGGCGTATGTGCCGGACGGTGCCGTGCCGGCCGAGCTGCCGGGCAAATAGCTGGTGCCGGAGCCGTAGGTCTGGATCACGCCGTAAAGATCGGCGAGATAGCGCGGCCCGCTCGCCGAGCCGG
>NZ_NPEX01000708.1 GCF_003258865.1 Rhodoplanes roseus
GCGCGCTTTCCGACGATGTGTGGGTGGTCGCGCCGGAGACAGATCAATCGGGCGTGGCGCATGCGTTGACCCTGAGCGACCCTTTGCGCTTGCGGGAGGTCGACGAGCGCCATTTCGCCGTGCGCGGAACGCCGACGGATTGCGTGATCATGGCCTCGAAGGTCGTCATCGGCGAAAAGCCGGACCTGGTGATCTCTGGCGTGAACCGGGGACAGAACATCGCCGACGATGTGAGCTATTCCGGTACGGTTGCCGGTGCGATCGAAGGGACGATCCTCGGGATCCGCTCCTTCGCTCTGTCGCAGGCGTTCGGGGCGGACACGATCGAC
>NZ_NPEX01000070.1 GCF_003258865.1 Rhodoplanes roseus
CTGGCGGGCGGCGGGCGGCGGGCGGCGGGCGGCGGGCGGGGGGCGGGGGGCGGGTGAAGCACGTCGCAGACGAAGTCGAGGAATGATCCGCGGATGTATTTCAGGGCCGGCCCCGGACAGTGGCCCCTCGGACGTTCGATCACCTCGGCCGGAGTCACGCGCCGCGCCGCCTCCTTCAGGATGTACTGACCGCCGTCGCGCACCTTCAGCTCGACACGGGCTTCAAATGGCCGGTTCACCGGTCGCCTCAAAACGCCTTTCCGCTGGCCCCTCGACCAGCTCGTGTCACGCCTCACGAGTTGATCAGGCGAGCGCCGCGCTGGAAGGTGAGATAGCTCCACATCCAGGTGAAGGCCACGACGATCCGGTTGCGGGCGCCGATCAGGTAGTAGACGTGGGCGAGGCTCCAGAACAGCCACCCCAAAAACCCCTTGAGATGAAGCCGGCCGATGCGGACCACGGCCGCCCGGCGCCCAATGGTGGCGAGATCGCCATGATGGCGGTAGCGGAACGGGCGGCTCGCTGCCGCCTCGTCGCCGGCGACCCGGGCTGCGATCAGTCGCCCGACATGCCGCCCCATCTGCTTGGCGGCCGGCGCGATCCCAGGGATCGGCCGACCGTCCGATCCCTGCAGGCTCGCCGTGTCGCCGATGGCATAGATCCCGGCCGTTCCCGGAACCGAGAGATCCGGGGCGACCCCGATGCGCCCGGCGCGGTCGCTTTCGACGCCGAGCCAATCAGCGGCCGGCGAGGCCCTCACGCCTGCCGCCCACACCAGCGTCTCGGCATCGAGGCGTTCGGTCCCCATAACGATCCCCAGTCGGTCGCAGGAGGTGACGGCGGACGAGGTGCGCACCTCGACTCCCATGCGCCGCAGCTCCGCCTCGGCGTAGGCCGAGAGATCCGCTGGCAGCGCCGGGAGGAGGCGCGGTCCGGCTTCGACCAGCACGATACGCGACAGCGCCGGATCGATCCGGCGAAAGTCCCGGCGCAGGGTCTGACGCGCCACCTCGGCGATGGCGCCCGCCATCTCGACGCCGGTGGGTCCGCCGCCGATCACCACGAAGGTCATGAGGCGCCGCCGCGCCTCGGCATCCGTGGTCACCTCCGCCTTTTCGAAGGCGGCGAGGAGCCGCCCGCGGATGCGGGTCGCGTCCTCGATGCGCTTGAGACCGGGGGCGACCGCGGCCCATTCGTCGTGGCCGAAATAGGAATGCGTCGCGCCGGTCGCGACGACGAGATGGTCGAACGGCAGAGCGATTTGGTCGGTGAGCACATGCCGCCTGTCCCGGTCGATGCCCGTAGCAGTCGCCATCACGACGCGCAGATTGGGCTGGTCGCGCAGGATTGCCCGGACCGGCCAGGCGATGTCGGCCGGCGACAGAGCCGCTGTCGCGACCTGGTAGAGGAGCGGCTGGAAGCAATGGTGGTTCTGGCGATCGACCAGCGTCACGTCGACGGGTGCATCGGCGAGAGCCTTCGCGGCTTCCAGGCCACCGAAGCCCGCGCCCAGGATCACGACGCGGGGCGGTGACGAGGCAGCAGCCGGTAACGTGTTCCCGCGCGAGACGGTCGCAGGCTCGCGAGAGGTCTCGCGTCCGGGCGCCGATCGGTCGAAAGCGACGTCGGCTGGGGCCACGCTACGCATCCCCCATCACCAGGCCGGAGCTCGGGCGCGTGCGCGTCGTCAGACTCGCCGCGACCTCGAACAGCCCGAACAGCAGATGAGGCAGATGGACCTGATCGGCGAAGCCGAACAGCCACGGCGAGGCCGCGAGCACAATGCCACTGGCGGCATCCAGCCCGAGATGGACCGGCATGGGGATCGCGCGAATCGCCCCGAGTTCGTAATCGGTGAACAGGCTGTAGATCACGGCCGAGAAGCCGAGCGCGACCGGGACGAACTCGGCCGCCCCACCGTCGGCGAAGCCGAGGACGTATGGCGAAGCCATCAACATCACGCCGACGACGTAGTCTATGATGCCGTGGAGGCGAGTGGGGATCACACGCATACGGAGGTGTTCTTGCTCGAGGGTGTTCGTGCTCTACATGGAAGGAAACACGCCGGTCTACACACGGGTTCCAGACTGCCGGAGCGAGACGATCCCGGGCCGACATTCCTTCCCACATCTGCCGCCCTGTTGGACGGCTGGTCTTCGGCTCAGCGCAGAATGCCCCAGCCCACGATCGCGGTCGCGAAAGCCACGACCACGCCGATTAAGATCCAGGCGCTCCCGAGACCGTCGTGCCGCGGAGCGGCTCCGCCCTCCGCCAGCTCCGCGCGGCGGCTCTTCGCAACCCGCTCGGCCGTCACTGGAGTTCCGGCCGCCTCCTCATCGGCGCCCAGCGGCGCGGCAGCCGGGTCAGAGACCTGAACCTTGTCGCGGGTTCGTCCACTGTCGATGTCGTTGCGTAGCCGGTCGACGGTATCGTTGCCGTCCTGTCTGGTTTGCTCGGTCATGTCACGGCGGCTCCTTCGGTTGGATCAGGTTGCTGAACGCCGGGGCTCTCCTGCGCAATCTTCCGCCCGCGGATGCGAACAGATACGGCGGGCCAGCCGCGGCCTCCCACAGCATGCAAGCGTGTCATGCATCTCAGAGAGGGTCAGGACAGCAGGTCGGCCCGGCGATTCCGGTGCCGGCGGCTTTGGCGTTCCGGCGTCCGCCCAGTTTCCTTCATCATCGCCAATCGCCCTTCGCGCCCCAGCTTTCGATGCCACTCGCGATCGACGACGTCTCGAGACCCTTCAGCCGGCTCTTGGTCGGGGATGTCGCGATCCTCGGTCATGGCGCCTCCAAACATGTGGGGCGTGTCTCGTCTCCGTGCCGGAACGCTGGTCCGAACAACTCCGTTCCACGCTGCCGGCAGCAGCGGTCGGAGCAACGATCTGGCACGGCAACGTGTCAGGGGTGCTCGCCCGACAAAATATCCCGGAGATGCCGCAGATCAGCCCAGTGCCACGGCATTCATCACGTCGTGCTTCGACACAAAGCTCCGCGGCCGGCCGGACGCGAGCCCGTTCGTGGCTCCTGACAGCTCTACGTCGTCGTTCGTTGATGTGCGCCGCACTTGCGCTACGCCGACCGACGCTGATCACGCCGTCTGGGGCCGCCTGTCGACACGCTCGTCGGGGAGCCCGGCCTCAAGCTGTCGGGTGGACAGCGTCATTGAATTTGGGTGGCCCGTGCCATCCTGAAAGATGCGCCGATCTTGATCCTCGACGAGGCCACGTCGGCCCTCGACACCAATTTCGACATTGCGGTCCACGGAGCGTTGGTCGACCGAATGCACGGGCGTACCATCATTGCTGTCGCACACCGCAACTCAGTCGGCGAGCCGTCCTCGACGATGCGGCCGCCCAACATGACCAGCACACGGTCAAAGCCCGACCGTGTTGAGAGGCGGCGGCATGACGACGGACCGTTCGTCCGGATGTGGCGCCTTCAGACAGAAGGATTGTCGGCCGATGACGATCGAGGGACGGCTCGAGCGCTCCGGTCCGACGGCGCCGTTGGATCCTGCCGGGGCTCGACAAAGACCCTGTGGTCCCCGTCTGCCGGAGCGGCAGGCCCCCTTTATCTTCCGCCCGCTCCTCGAGATCGAGATGACGGCCTTCGACCTTGGCCCAGACGGAGCAAACCACCGCGGAGCAGCCCGGGGATGGAGCAAGCCTGGATCGAGCAAGCAACAGGACGTTCCGACTGAAGCTGGCGCCTCCGCACGATGCGGCAGTTCCTGAGACGGTGAACGGACCGAATGTGCCTACTCGGCGGCAGCCGTGTCGAGCTCGGGAAAAGGCACCTCGATCGTGCAGACGAGCCCCTCCGGACGGAACTCGCGCGTCACCCTCGCGTTCGGAATGGCCCCGTCGATCAACCTGCTCCCGAGCCCGACCGAGGCCGGCTTCGCCACCGCCGGGCCACCCGCTTCGGTCCAGAGGACCCTGACGATCCGGTCCGCGTCGTTCTCACCGAGCGTCCAGGTGACGGCGAGCATTCCGGCGGGGTACGATAAGCATCCGTACTTGGCCGCGTTCGTCGCGAGCTCGTGCAACACGAGGCCGAACGGGGTCGCGAGATCCGGCGGCAGCACAACAGGCGGGCCCCGGGTCATCAGCCGGTCCGGATTCTCGGACACATAGGGATCGAGCTGGCTGGCGACGATCGCGGCGAGCTCGGCTCCCGTCCAGTCGGCCTGGACCAGCAATGCGTGGCAGCTCGCGAGGGCCGCGAGCCGGTCGTCGAAAACGGCGACTCGCTCCGCCACGGCGGCATTTCCGCGGAACGTCCGGTGCGCAATCGCCTGGACGACCGCGGCTCTTGCCTTCTTGAGTCCGGTCGTCCGCCGACAGCTCGGCTTGCGCTCGTTCGAAGGCGTCCGCGGCGAGACAGCAGGCGTCCGGATCCAGCGTATACATCGCGTTATTCCCTTCGGGGCGTCAGCCCTCCACTCGTACAGAGGATAACCGGTCTCTCTGTCGAACATACGTACCGGGCTACTCGGGCAGAATTCACTAGGTCGGACGACCGACACATCCATGCAGTTCCACGCACTTTTACTCCCCGAGGACGCTCCTCGCTGCACATCCCGCGCCCCGCTGACCGGATCGGTTTTGCGTGGCCAGGATCTTTGGAGGTCAGAAATATGGATCGATGTGGTCGTTGCTCGTCGAGGCGCGGTATCAGCTGCTCCGGTCACGTCCCACTGCTGGGTCAGCCCAGTGTCGTCGAGCTGACAGAGGCGACACGGATGACCTCGTTCCAGCGGAACGCGACCAGGCGTGAGTTCATTTTTTGTGTAGGCACGCCTTCCTCCTCCGTTGTCGAGTGCCTACGAGCCCCGGGCGCCGTGCACGTCCGGGGCTCGTTCCGTCTGGTATTTTCGATCTCGCCTCATCAGCCGGATCCCCGTCGGCCTCCCGAGTTCAGTATCCTGAGGTTCATCAGCGCACGCCGCCGGCCCGCTGCAGTTCCTTTGCTTCCGGAGTCCGGCCCGCGCTTTCATCATTCATCCGGGCCGAGTCGCGGGCCTGAAGCGGTCGACGCGCAGATCACCAGTCCCATTCTGCAGAGCCCGAACGAAGGGGCCGCCATCAGGCTCGGGCCTTGACGCGGAGTCCTGGGGTCAGCCTGCGGTCGGCTCCGATGCGGCAGCTCCATGGAATGAACGTGCTCGTGAGCGCGCCGTCTGTGCCGGAGACCCCTGTTCGCCTGGAACGAGATCGCTACGTCAGCATTTGCGTACCGGACCCTCCGCACTCTGCCGCTTCTGTCGCGAGGATCGAACGATGCCGCCTCTCGCTCCGATGCCGACGTCTGCCCCGACGCGCGTGGTCGTCGTCACGGGAGCGTCCAGCGGCATCGGGCGGGCCGTGGCGCATGCATTCGCACGGACCGGGAGCGCGGTGGTGCTGGCCGGGCGCAGCGAGGCGCCGCTGCACGAGACCGCACGGGAATGCCGCGCGCTCGGCGGGACGGCCCTGGTGCGGGTGACCGACACCAGCGATCCCGACGCTGTCGCGCTTCTCCGTCGCGTCGCGGTCGACACCTTCGGGCGGATCGACGTATGGATCAACAACGCCGCCGTCCTGGCGCTCGGCCGGTTCGAGGACGTGCCGGAGCCGGCCTTCCGAAAGGTGATCGAGACCAACCTGTTCGGCTATGTCTACGGCGCCCGCGCCGCCCTGAGACAGTTCCGGCAGCAAGGCAGCCGTGGCGTCCTCGTCAACATCGACTCGCTGCTCGGCGTCGTCACCGAGCCCCACGCGTCCGCCTATGTGGCGAGCAAGTTCGCCATCCGGGGCTTGAGCGCGGCGCTGCGGCAAGAGCTTCGCGACACCCCGGGCATCCAGGTCTGTACCGTGCTGCCGCCGTCCGTGGACACCCCGGTGTATCAGCACGCCGCGAACTACACCGGGCAACGAGCGCGCGCGATCCCTCCGACCTGCGATCCGGCCTCGGTCGCTCGCACCGTGCTGGCCGTGGCGGAGCGCCCGCGGCCCGAGGTCGTCATCGGCCGGATCGCCCGGCTGGTGTCTCGGCTCGCCGCGGTGGCGCCGCGCACGGCCGAGCGGGCCGGAGGTCGACTCGGTCCGATCCTGCAGTTCGAGGCAAAGGCGACGCCGCCCTCGGAGGGCAATCTCTTCACCAGCCGAGGGCCGCATGCGGTCCGCGGCGGGTGGCGGGCCCGAGGGACGCGACTTGGCGTCCGGGCGGCGCTCGGAGCCCTGCTCATCGGCATTCCGGCCGCCCTGGTCTTGCTGCGTTGGCGGCCCCGGCGGCCGCCGGACCATGCGCGCGGGGCAAAGCGATGACACCGCGCGACGTCGATCGGCGGCTCGACTGGAAGGCCGCCGCGCTGCTCGGATTGATCAGCAGCACCTTCTCGACGATCGTGAGCACGTTGTCGGCCTTCCGCATCGGTCGCGACGCCGCGGTCGACTGGATGGTGGTCGCGGCCATTCCAATCCGCGATGCGGCCTTGCAGAGCGAGCCGTCGTGGAGCGTCGTCGCAGCCGGCATCGCGTTCCACCAATGGGCGGACTTCTCTTGGGCCCTGGTCTTCTTCGGCCTGCTCGGCCGGTGGACCCGCAGGCTCGGACCCTGGACGCTCCTCGCCCTGGCACTCCCCTGGGCGATGCTGACGTCGAGCCTCGAATGGTTCGTCCTGGTGCCGGTGCTGCCGTTCATGCAGCCGGTCTTCACCCTGGAACAGCCCTACTGGCTCGGCCTGCTGGTCCATCTGTTCTCCGCGTCCATGTACCCGCTGTTCCCCTGGCTCCGAGACCGTGTCGGGGCACTCCGGCCATCCCCGCACCGGCGCTTCGGCCTCGTCTGGGGCGCGCTCTCGCTCGCCGGCATGGTGGCGCTCTCGGGTCTCGCGGTGCTCGGGGCATCGGGCCGCGAACTGCCGTGGACGGGGCACGACCCGTCCTATGACCAAAGCTGGATCCGGAAGATGGCGGCGCACCACGCCCAGGGCGTCGCGCTCGCGTCGATCGCAGCCGACAATGCGGATGATGAACGTCTGCGGGCGCTGGCGCGGCTGATGGCCGCCTCGCAGAGGGCCGAGATCGACGCGCTGTCCCATTGGTGGCGAAGCTGGTTCGGCGGCGTCCTGCCGCCCGCGACGGCGCAGGAGCACCGGGACATGCCCGGCATGCTCGACCCTTCCCGCATCAGCGCGCTGCGCGACACGGCGCGACCGGACTTCGACCGCACCTTCGTGGCGCTGATGTCCGAGCATCACCGTGGCGCGATCCTGATGGCCGACGAGGCGCTGCACCGGGCGAGCGATCTCCGCCTCAGGACAATGGCCCACGTCATCCGGCACGCCCAGCGCGGCGAGATCGCCTTGATGAACGGCGCGGAGCCCGGCTTCGCGACGGTCGGACTCGCGGTTTCGGCGATGCTGGCGCCCGAAGGGCGAGCCGCGGCAGGACCGCCGGCCCCGCACGCGGCGCACTGAGATCAGCGAGCGTTCGACGGGTCTACTTGCCGCCGCTCCGCTCCATTGCCTTGCGCGTATGGTGGTGGATTTCGCCGTCGGCACCCCGGTACTCGCGTTGCTTCAGATCGGAGTCCTTGCCGGACGTCGCGGCGGACTTGCCCTTGTTCTTGGTTCGGCCAGACTCGGTCCCGGCCGCTTCGTCCCCATCGGCCCCCTCGGCCGTGTCCTCCTCCCCGAACTCCTCGTCGTCCTCGCTCTCCTCGGCCATCGCTGACGGATTGATCTCGCCTTCCGCGATCGCGCTGAGCTGCTCGTCGAGCGCATAGCCCTCCTCGACGGCGCGTTGCATCGCTCCGGCGAGATCGTCCTCACCGACCTCCCCGGCCAGCGCCCGCACCGTGCCCCAGACCGCGATGCAATAATGCTCGAGCTCCTGTACGCCGGCGATGACGGCGGCCTCCTTCATGTCGATCGACTCGACTTCGCCGAGCAGGGCCTCCGTTTGCTCGATCAGGCCCCGGGCTGCAGCGTTCTGCTTGCTCCTGGGCTTCACGGCGATTTGCTTCATGCCTTTCTCGACGTTCTGGACGATCGTCTTGCCCTGGGCGAGACGCAGCGCGAGCAATTCGCGCAGGTCGTCGGTTTCGATGTGCTCCAGATAGCGTTCGATCGCCTTCGACGCCTGCGATTCCGCATCGCGGATGCTGAACAGCTGGTGCGAAAGGAGTTCCTCGGGGGATTGGATCATCGGTGCCTCGCGTGTTGTCGGGAGCAGAACGCGGCGCGTGAGGAACAGCGTACCGGGCTATGTGCGATCGATAGCCGTCACCGTGACGCGCCGCCCCGATCAACGGGCGCCGCGCGATTCGGTTCGTCAGCGCCCGCGACGCGACCGAAGGGCCGAGTTCCTGTGACGCCTCCGGCGGTCGTACCGACATCCGGCATAGACGTCATTGCTCAATGCCATCACGGATCCACAGCGACTGGGATTACCCCATCCGGCCCACCACCCGCTCGCAAGGCGGTGCTTCGCAACGCGGTGTTCCGGCACAGGCCTTAACGGAAGCCGCAGCGTCGGTGGATTCGACGCACTCCACCAGACCGTTCCGGGTCATCGTCAATTCATCCCATACGTCCCGACATACGACCCGTGGTAGCGATTGTTCAACCAGCCGAGAAGCTGTGAGAGCGCATCGACCTGATCGTCATGAGCACCGGCCGGAAAGGTGAGGAGCTCCCGTTGAAATGCGGCGAGCCAGGGCGCCTGTTTCGGGAGATGCACTCGGCCGGCCTCGATGTGAGGTGTGACGGCGTCGAACCGTTGAATCTTCTCACCGACCGGCCGGATCCCGATGACGCGAGCGACATTCCGGAGGTCTTGGATCAATGCCGTCCCGGAACCCGCATCCTCGATCAAGCTGACAGTCCCGGGATGGCGATGCGCCACCTCCCGAATGCGCGAGCGCAGCGCCGGGAAGATCAGTCGTTCCCGGATCACCTCCAGAATGAACACTTCGTCTTGCGCCGTGACGCGGGCGACGATGCCGACCGTGTAATCATTGACGTCCCGGTCCTTGGTCGCAGTGTCCCAGCTCACGACGAGCCGATCGTTCAGCCGGGCATCCGGGGCCCGATCGTATGTCCGGAACCAAGACCAGTTCACACGGGCGCCTTCGTCGGGGACGGGCTGCTGCTGGTACTGGGCTTCGAACGTGCGTGACCCGAGCTCGGCCCTGATCTGGTCCAGCACGTGCCGTGGCTCCCGGACCGGATCCAGGACGTCGCCGGCTTTACGATGATGAACCCGCCCTCCTCCGACAGACAGAATCTGGTCGGTGTCTGCGATCGCCGGAATACAGAGATGATCCCATCCCCCGCGGTCGAGCAGCAGCCCGACCAGGTCTTCCGGATGGAGCCGCTGCATGACCACCACGATTGCGCCTTCGGCCTTGTTGTCGAGGCGCGACCCCACCGTCCCGGTGAACCAGTCCCACACCCGCTCGCGAGAACTCTGCGAGCTGGCCTCGTCGGGCTTCATGGCGTCGTCGATGACGATGAAGTTTCCGCCGCGCCCCAGCAACGTACCACCGACCGACGTCGCGAAGCGAAACCCGCCATGGGCGGTCTCCATCTCGGTCTCGGTGTTCTTTCCCGTCAATTTGGTCCCGGGAAAAAGCTGCCCATAGCTGTGATCCGACATCAGCATCCGAGAATCGCGTGCGAGCTTCGCCGCGAGATCACCAGAGTAGGACGCACAGATCACGCGCCGTGTCGGATCTCGCCCGAGGACGAAGGCCGGGAGCGCGATCGAGGCCAAAAGCGACTTTCCCGACCGGGGCGGCACCGTGATCAGAAGACGGCGGGTGCGCCCCGCCGCCACCTCGGACAGGGCATGCGCCATCGCCAGGAACGCCATTGTCCCTGAGAAGGCCGTCCCGGGATTGACGATATTGAATGCCTTGGTGGCGAACAGGGGGAAGTTCGTACGATAGGCCGCGACGGCCTCGCGAAGCGCGGTGTTCATGCCATCGGCTCCGGCTCTCCGTTGCCGTCGTCCGCGTCGGGAGCGTCCTCCGGGTCGGGCGCACTCTCCTCATAGAGGCGCCTCAGCTCGGCGACCGCGGCGAGATCGCGGTCGTCGATGGGCGCAGCCTGTTGGGCAGGGGCGGCCTCGAGCTGGCGGGTGTGGCGCGCCAACTCGGCGAGGCACATGAATGCCTTGAGGTCCTTGTCGGCGACCGCCTTGTTGACCTGCTGACGGACGGCAACCTGCCACTTCGTCAACTTATGGCGTTTGCCGTTATGATTGACGACGATCTGCGCCTCGAGTTCCTCCCTGAGAATTGTCGCCAGGTCCTTGCTTTTCGGCGGACGCCCGCGCCGGTTTCCCGACTGACCGGGCTTGAACCGGGCGCCCAACGGCGGCTTACCGAAGCCGACCTCGTAAGGAAGTCCGTCGAGCAGGCTGGCGCGCTCGTCCGACGTCGCGTCCTTCAGGCGACGCTTGAGATCGAGCGATTCACGGGTCTTCTTCTTGTTATTGGACATGGTGTGTCTTTCTCGCGGAATCAGTGCACAGGGCCACCGCGCAAGCCCGCTTCCTCGGCGAACGTCAGCCCCGTCCGGGCGTGAACCGCGTCGACTTTGGTCAAGGACTCGAAGCGCCGAATCGTCACGTCGACGTGGCGCGGCTCGATCTCGAGCAGCCGAGCCCGCCGCCCCGTCCGTTCGGCTGCGATCAGGGTGGTGCCGCGTCCGCCGAACGGGTCGAGGACGATCGCGTGGCGCGAGGTCACATCCTTGATCGCGTCCGCGACGAGCGCGACCGGCTTCACCGTCGTGTGAATGGCCGGCTCCCCGCGGCCCGCCCGAATGGCGTCGGCGGCGGCATGAGTCCAGACGTTCGAGCGACCGCGGCCGGCGCAGCCGACGCGGCCGATCTCGCCGGTCGTCGGGAGAGCGCGCGGCCCCACCTCGAAAACAGCGAAGAGCAGGTGCTGGCTGCGGTACAACGACCCGTGCCCGTGACTCGACTTGGTCCACACGCAAATATCGGCGAGGCCGGAATAGATCCCCTTTCCCATGTCGATCAGGTCGGCGACGTGCCTCCAATCCACCGCCACGTAATGAAGCGAACCGGCGCGCGTCACCGTCACCGCACGGCCGAGCACCTCGGCCAGACAATCGTGGAACTCGGCGCCCGAGGGTCCCCCGCGCGCCATCGCGAACTCGCCGCGCTCGATGCAGCGGTGCCCCACGACATCGCCCTCGCTCGGCACGGTGTAGGGCGGATCGGTGAAGACAAGGTCGGCCTGCTCGTCGCCGAGCAGGGCCGAGAGCGACGCCGGATCACGGGCATCCGCACAGAGGATGCGATGGCGGCCCAAACGCCAGATGTCCCCGGCCCTCGACACCGGGGTCTCGGATCCGGGTCCGGCCGCGTCCTCGCCCTTGGGCTGTGCCGCCTCGTCGTGATCGGACAAGATCACGTCGATCTCCCCGGCCTCGAACCCGGTGAGATCGAGCGACAGATCGAGGTTCGGCAACAGGACCGAAAGTTCGCCGAGCTCGACGGCCAACATGTCACGGTCCCACCCGGCCCGCTCGGCGAGCTTGTTGTCCGCCAGCACATAGGCCCGCCTCTGGGCCTCGCTGAGCGCATCGATCCGAATGACCGGGATCGTGTCGAAGCCGAGCATCGTCGCTGCCCCGACGCGGGCGTGACCGGCGAGGATCATACCGTCCTCGTCGATGATCACCGGGTTGGTGAAGCCGACTTCGCGAATGCACTGTGCAAGGGCCGTGAGCTGGCGCTTGCTGTGGGTGCGGGCGTTCTTGGGATTTGCCTTCAACGTCGTCAGCGGAAGCCAATACACCGCGAGATCGCGGATCGGGCCCAACTGGCCGCGCCCATCGTTCGTCATCATCGTCGTCTTTCTTTTTGTTGTTGGAGGCGTCGCTGTTGATCCAGCGCCCCAGGTAACTCGGCTCACAATCGGTGGTGCCAAAGATGTCCGGGCTAAGTCGGAAGGTCAAGAGCGGCTGATCTGCTCGTCCACACGCATTGTTCTACTTTTGTTCTTTTTTTGTTCCGATAACCGGTGGTCAGAGCAAGAATTCGGGACGTCTTGTTCTGCTCGACCAAAGCCCCGCCGGCCTCTGGGTCTTTCGGCACGGCGGCGCCTCGACGCGTCGGGCCATACGGATGCAATTCCGCCCCTCACTGTTTGTGTGCGCCGATCCCCTGCGGATCGCTTGGGATTTCACTGTTGAGCTGCGACGGGAAATCGGCACCGCAACATTGAAAGCCAGGCGACTCTGAGCGGCTTGCCGCATCGGCCGAGCTCCGCTTGCCGGGGTTTTCCCTGTTGTTTCCCCATTGAACAGGGTATTTCGAATGGAGCCGCATCCTTATGAGATCGGCCCGCTCGGACCGACGCGTCACCCGTCCGGACAGCCGTCGTGATGACGAGGCAAGTCGGCAGACGGCGCGCCGTCTCAGCAGCCCGCGATCTTCACCTGCGGATTGACGATGTCGTATTCGAGATCCTGGTTCACCACCACGACATAGGGCGCGGCGCGCGCGACCGCGCAGTCGACCTTGTGGTCGAAGGTGGTCTCGAAGCCCGCCTTGATGTAGTCGCGGGGAAACAGGAAGACGTCCGCCACGTCGTCGCGCGACCGCGAGGTCTGCACCATGAACACCGCGACCTTGGGGGCGATGAGGAAGACGTCGACGGGCTTGTTGCCCTTGTGGGTGTCGACCGCCCAGCCGAACAAGCGCAGGCGGCCGTCCGGCTGCAGCGTGGCGTTGTCGACGACGCCCTTGATGGTGTCGGAGCGCCGCAGGCCGGCCTTGGCGGCGGCGCGGGAGAACTCGAAGAAGGTGTTGTTGCCGAGATGGCCGACCAGCTCGGCCACGTCGCTGCCGGCCCGCACGCGTCGCCAGTAGAGCGCGTTGTCGGCCCAGTCGATGACCGGATAGGCCACCACGCCCCAGAGCAGGGCGAGGCCGGCACCGGCCAGGATGGAGAGCGTGGTCCGGATCGGCATCAGCGGGTCAGGGCCCCGACAGGTCCAGGTCCATCGGCTCCGCCGGACCGTTGGCGTGGCGGAAACGCCAGGGCATAGGCCCGGTCGAGCGAGAGATTCGCATTGTAATACGGGTCGGCGTCGAGATCCGGCCCCCATCGGTGCCGCATCAGCCGGACATCCTCGGCGAACCGGATCGCGTGCGCCGTATCGTGCCGGCCGAGCGAGGCCGATTCGTGGTGGACGAGCTCGGCCGCCGGCGTCCACACGATGCGCCAGCCGGCGCGGCGGATCCGCAGGCAGAGATCGACGTCGTTGTAGGCGAGCGGCAGCCCCTCGTCCAAGCCGCCGACCGCGCGAAACACCTCCGTGCGGACCGCCATGCAGGCGGCCGTGACGGCGGCGACGTCCTGCTCCAGCGCCAGCCGGCCGAACGGGCCCGCACTGCCGCGCGGCTCGCGATGGCCGACATGGCCGGCGACGCCGCCGAGACCGAGCAACACCCCGGCGTGCTGGATGGTGCCGTCCGGGTAGAGGAGCATCGCTCCGGCCGCGGCGACGCCGGGCTGGGCGACGCGGGCGGCCAGCCCGGCCAGCCAGTCGGGCCGCAAGGCCTCGGTGTCGTCGTTGAGCAGGCACAGCACGTCGCCGGTCGCCTGCGCGGCGCCACGATTGTTCACCTCGGAATAATTGAAGGGCCGGTCGGGACCGACCACGAGCCGAACCCGTGCATCGGCCGCGAGGCCGTCGAGAAAGGCGGCGCGCTCCGGATCGGCGGTCGCAGCCTCGGACACCAGGACCAGCACCTCCAGCGCCTGGTAGTCGGTGCCCTTCAACAGGGTGTGGAAGCAGCGTGCCGCGACGGCCGGGCGGCCCGTGGTGGCGACCAGCACGCTGACCCGCGGGGCGGTCCGCGGCGCGGCCAGGACGACGCGGTTCCCCGCCGGCCCGGGCTCCAGGGTCGCGACCGTGCCGATCGCGGCGAGATGCTCGGCGGCCGCGCGCCTGGCTGCCGCCGCCCCGTCCACCCTGCGCCAGCCGCCGGGGTGCCGCACCTCGGCCGGCCGGTGACAGAGGATTCGCGGCACGTGCCGGATCGCGGCCGCCGGCAGGCCCCGGGTGTAGCGCAGGACCAGGTCGTACTCCTCGGCGCCGCAAAAGCCCGGCCGGATGCCGCCGACCGCCACGACCCGGTCGCGACGCAGCACCGCGAGCCGGCCGACCGCGTCGCAGCCGAGCATCAGGGCCGGATTGAAGTCCGGCTTGAACCAGGGATCGGCCCGCACCGCACGGCGCCACGGCAGCCGCGAGCGCCGCAGAACGTCCTCGTCGCTGAACGCCAGCACGGTGTCCGGACGGGCGACGGCCCGCTGCATCGCAGCCACCGCGTCCGGCGCCAGCGCATCTCCGGCGCCCAGCAGCGCGACGAACGAACCGTCGGCCTCGGCGAGCAGCCGGTTGGCCGCCGCGGCAAAGCCGTCGGCGTCGGCCGAATCCGGCTCGGGCGCGGTTCGGACCAGGCGGATCCGCCGGTCGTGCTCCGCCACGGTCGAGGCCGCCCGAAGAGCCGCCGGCGGCGTGGCCGGCCCGAGCGCAATCAACAGCCGCCAGTCCGGTGCGGTCTGCCGCTGCAGCGACGTCGCCGTGGCGGCGAGCCCGGCCGGATCGCCGGCCTCCGGCATCAGAAGGTCGATCGTGGGCGGGGAGCCGCCCGGCGGAGCGCCGCAGCGGGCGTCGGATCCCAGGCGCTGCGGAGCGACCGGCCGGTCGTAGCGCCGGATCCAGGCCGCATAGCTGCGTGGCACGACGAGGCGATAAAGCCGTCGCGCGACGCGGCGGGCGAATTTGGCGCCGCCTTCGGCCGTCAGCAGATCGATCGCCCGGCGCAGATCACGCGAGGCGACGCGCAAGACTCGGCTCGCGGGGACCATGGCGACGCATCATCCGAAGAACACCGGCCCTCCGGCGGGTCGGCCGATTCGGACGCACGTTAGCGGCTGGGCCGGGCGGAACAAGCCGGATCGGCGCCGGCCGGGTCGGCGCCGTCGAGGATCGCCAGCAGCCGGTCGCGACCGCCCAGCACATGCGCCTCGATGACGCGGGCCGCCGTCTCGGGGCAGCGGCTCTCCAGCGCGTCGACGATCGCGCCGTGCTCCTTCACCGACACGGCCATGCCGCGGCTGGTCGCCATCTCGTGGCGGCGCATCAGATGCATCTCGTTGATGATCCGCCGATAGGTCTGCAGCAGCTTGGCGTTGCCGGTGTACTCCACCAGGATCTCGTGGAAGCGGATGTTCTGCGGGAAGTAGCCCTCGATGCCGACCTCCTCGATGCTGCGCGCCATCTCGTCGATCATCCGACGCAGCGCGACGATCTGCTCCGCCGTGACGCGCGGCGCCAGCAGCTTGCCGGCCCAGCTCTCCAGCCCGGCCCGCAGCTCGTAGAGCTCGCTCGATTCGCGTGCCGTGATCTCGCGGACGAAGACGCCGCGGTTCTTCTCGATGCGCACCAGCCCGGCCTCCTCGAGCCCGAGAAAGGCCTCGCGGATCGGCCCGCGGCTGACGCCGAGCCGGGCGGCCAGCTCCGCCTCGGTCAGCTTCCGCCCGGCCGGCAGCTCGCCGGAGAGGATCAGGCTGGCGATCTCGTCCTTGATCGCGGCCGGCAACGACTTGGATCGCAACAGGCTCAGGGTCTCGGTTCGGACGGTCATGACGCTCCCGGCGGTGTCCGGCTCGGCGGCGGGCCGCCCCTGGTCGGCGTGGGCCTGGCCTCGTCGTCGGCAGCTTTGCGCGATTTCCAGGCGGAATGCCACATTTTTCGTCTATTGTCGACTATAAGATTGTCTACAATCGGGTTGATGTCGGTCCAGTGCTGTGGTGCAATCCGGCTAGGAGAACGGAATGCCGCTGGATTACGCCATCGCCCCCCGCCCGACCGCCCAACGCTCCCGCCCCAGCTATGCGGCGAGACGGCCGCCGCTGCGGCCGTTCTCGGCGTGCCGCGCCGATTTCGCCGACGGCTCCGATTCGCCCCGCCACTTCCTCGAGCGCTGCCTCGAGGAGATCGACCGGCTGGAGCCGACCGTCCGGGCCTTCGTCAGCCTCGACGCCGAGGCGGCCCGGCGGCTCGCCGACGACGCCTCGGTGCGCCATCGGCACGGCCGGGCCCTGTCGGCCGTCGACGGCCTGCCGCTCGGCGCCAAGGACATCATCGAGACGCGCCAGCTCCCCACCGAGATGAACAGCCCGATCTTCGCGGGCTACCAGCCGCGCCGTGACGCCGCCTGCATCATCGCGCTGCGCCGCGCCGGCGCCATCGTGCTCGGCAAGACGGTGACGACCGAGTTCGCCTGCGGCCGCGCCGGGCCGACCCGCAACCCGCACGATCCGACCCGCACGCCGGGTGGATCGTCGTCGGGCTCGGCCGCCGCGGTCGGCGCCGGCATGGTGCCGCTCGCCCTCGGCACCCAGACCCAGGCCTCGGTGATCCGCCCGGCGTCCTATTGCGGCGCCTATGCGCTGAAGCCCTCGCACGGGCTGCTCTGCTTCGACGGCACGGCGCCGCTCGCCGCCTCGCTCGACACGCTCGGCATCTTCGGCGCCAACCTCGACGACGTGTGGGCGGCGACGACGGTGATCGCGGCCCTCGGTCCCGGCCCCGGGGGCCCGCGGCTCGATCTGCCCGACGCGATGCCGACGGCGGCGAAGCCGCGCCGCCTGGTCCGGCTCGACACCGCCGGCTGGGCCGAGGTCGACGCGGACGCGCGCGCCGCCTTCGAGCGCGCGATCGACACCCTCGCCGGACACGGCGTCGCAATCGTCGACCGCAGGACCACGGCCGAGGTCGAGGCGTTCGAGCAGGCGCTGGCCGAGGCGTCCGAGGTCTCGATCCGGGTGTTCGCCTACGAATCGCAATGGCCGCTGCGCGCCTATGCGGACTGCGGCGCCGACCTGGTGGGCGAGCGGGTGCGCGACCTCCTGGCGCGCGCCGACCGGATGACCGACGGCGACTACCGGGAGGCGGTGGCCGCCCGGCTGCGGCTTCGCACCGCCGCCTGCCGGCTCGCCGAGCAGGCCGACGGCTTCGTCGCCCTCGCCTCGTCCGGCCCGGCGATCGCCGACATCGCCTACACGGGCAGCCGGTCCTATCCGGTGCCGTGGAGCCTGGTCGCCGGCCCGAGCCTGTCGCTGCCCGTGATGGACAGCCGCGGCCTTCCGCTCGGGTTGCAGGTCATGGGCCCGCCCGCCTCCGACCTCGCGACGGTGGCGACCGCACGATGGATCGCCGCCACCCTGCTGGCATGACCCCACCCCCGCTGGCACGGCCCGTGCCTGCACCACCCGCGCCACCCTCCAGGAGGACCCACCGCATGACCACCCGCCGCCAGGTGCTGATCGCAGGAATGTCGGCCGTCGCCGCGCCGGCCGTGATTCCCCGCCTCGCCCGCGCCGAGGTGTCGAGCGTGAAGATCGGCTCGGTGTTCAGCGGCACCACCATGCAGGCGCCGCTGCTGCCCAAATACCTGGCCGAGGCCGGCATCAAGGCGGAGCTGATCGACTTCGCCAACATCACCCAGCGCATGCAGGCGCTCGCCGCCGGCGAGACGCAGGTCGGCTACGCCAGCGTCAACGGCGCGATCCTGCTCGCCTCCAAGGGTCTCGACCTGGTGACGCTGTGCAACGGCTGCGAGGGTGGCTGGTACCTGATCGGCAAGCCGGCCTTCAAGTCGCTGTCCGACCTCAAGGGCAAGAAGATCGCCGTGCAGCCGGGCTCGATCGCCCAGCTCGGGCTCGAGTGGAAGCTGCGCGACCTCGGCATCCAGAAGGAGGTCGAGCTCGTCTTCCTCAACAACAACGACATGCCGGCGCCGATGCGCTCCGGCGAGATCGACGCCCTGCACGGGGTCGAGCCGATCCCGACGCTGGTGCGCATGAACGGCTGGGCGACCGACATCTGGAATCCCTACGAGACGCCGCTCGGCAAGCGCAACGTGGTGCTGATCGCCTCGCGCAGCTTCATCGCCAAGAATCCCGAGACGACGCGGCAGATCGTCAAGGCGCATGTCCGGGCCACCCAGGAGCTGCAGCGCGACAACTCGTCGGCGGCCGCCGCGATGGTCAAGATCCTCAACCTGTCGCCGGCGATCGCGGCGGAAGCGATGAAGAACATCTTCTACACCAGCGACGTCGGCGGCGACTTCGGCAAGAGCATCGTCGCGGTCGGCGACATCATGCAGCTGATGGGCCAGATCACCAGCAAGCCCGACTGGTCCAAGTTCGTCGACACGAGCTTCGTCTGAGATGGCGCACCGGCATCTCCGTCGGATCGTGCTCGGCCTGTCGCCGCTCGCGCTGCTGCTTCTCGTCTGGCACGTCGCGACGGTGGCGGGCGCCTACTCGTCGGTGCTGCTGCCCGCCCCCGCGGCGGTGTGGCTGATCTTCGTCGACAGCTGGCCCGACCTGCTGCGCCACACCGGCACCAGCCTGGTGCGGGTGCTGCTCGGCGTCGGCCTCGCCTTCGTCACGGCGGTGCCACTCGGCCTGCTGATCGGCCGGTTCCGGCCGGTCGAGGAGACGTTCGACTGGACCATCCAGATCTTCCGCTGCCTGCCCGGCATCGCCCTCATCCCGCTGGCCATCCTGTTCTTCGGGATCGGCGACAGGCCGGCCGTGATCCTGATCTGGTTCTCGGCCTTCTGGCCGCTGATCATCACCACGATCTTCGGCGTGAAGAACGTCGAGCGGACGCTCTTCAAGGTCTCCCGGGCGGCGCTGGCCTCCAACCTGATGGTGTTCACCGACGTGATCTTCCCGAGCGCGCTGCCGTCGATCCTCACCGGGCTGCGGCTCGCCACCGGCGCCGGCTGGCTCACTCTGGTGAGCGCCGAGATGATCGCCGTGAAGTCCGGGCTCGGCTACATGATCATGTACGCCCAGGTGATGTTCCGGGCCGACCAGGTGGTCGCCGGCATCATCCTGATCGGCGCCGTCGGCCTGTTCTTCGACCAGTCCATCCAGCTCCTGCGGGCCAGGCTGTGCCGCTGGCAGGACGGCCTCGTCATCCAGTAACGCGGCGGATCCTGCGATGCATCTGAGCGTCTCCGACGTCTCCAAGACCTACGACCAGCGCGGCAGCCACGTGCTGGCGCTCGACCACGTGTCGCTCGACGTCGCGTTCGGCGAGTTCGTCTGCCTGCTCGGCGATTCGGGCTGCGGGAAATCGACGCTGCTGCAGATCATCGCCGGCCTGGAGCCGGCGAGCCAGGGTGGCATCCTGATCGACGGGCGCGAGCTCGTCGGCTGCCATCCCGACACCACCGTGGTGTTCCAGGAGCACGGCCTGTTCCCCTGGATGACGGTCCTGCGCAACATCGAGTTCAACCTGAAGGCCCGCGGCATGGCGGCGGCGAAGCGGCACGAGATCGCGGCACGCCTGGTCGAGACGGTCGGGCTCGCCGGCTTCGAGAAGAAGTATCCGCACGAGCTGTCGGGCGGCATGCGCCAGCGCGTCGGCATCGCCCGCGCGCTCGCCACCAGCCCCAAGCTGTTGCTGATGGACGAGCCGTTCGGGGCGCTCGACGCGCAGACGCGCAGCGCCATGCAGGCCGAGCTGCTGCGCCTGTGGGCGGCGCACCGATCGGCCGTGGTGTTCGTCACCCACAGCATCGAGGAGGCGGTGTTCCTGGCCGACCGCATCGTCGTGATGACGCCGCGGCCCGGCCGCATCGGCCGCATCATCGACGTCGACCTGCCGCGGCCGCGCGATCCGACCTCCGAGGCCTTCGTGCATCACGTGAAGATCGCGCTCGAGACCCTCCACACGCCGCGCGCCCTCCTGGCCCCGAGTTGATCATGGCCCCGATGTCCAATCCCCGCATCCCCTACCAGCTCGCCACCGACCGGCCGAAGCTGCCGGCGCCGAACGGCAAGCCGCTGATCGTCCACGTCGTCGTCAACATCGAGTACTGGCCGTTCGACCGGCCGATGCCGCGCAAGATCCAGCCGGGCCCGCACGGGCTCGACAAGATCCCCGACGTGCCCAACTTCTCGTGGGTCGAGTACGGCATGCGGGTCGGCCACGCCCGCATCCTGCGGGCGCTGCGCAGCCGCTCGATCCCGGCCTCCGCGACCATCAACGCGCAGGTGATCGAGGTCTATCCGCGGGTCGCCGAGACGGCGCTCGAGGCCGGCTGGGAGCTGATCGGCCACGGCGTGTTCCAGCAGCCGCTGCAGAGCGCCGCCGACGAGATCGAGGTGATCGAGGCGACGCTCGCGACGCTACGCGCCTTCACGGGCGTGCGCACGCGCGGCTGGCTCGGGCCGGGCCTGAGCGAGACCTTCGACACCCCCGACCATCTGAAGAAGGCCGGCATCGACTATCTGTGCGACTGGGTGATCGACGACCTGCCGACCTGGATGCGCACCGCGCACGGGCCGATGGTCGCGGCGCCCTACTCGCTCGAGCTGAACGACAGCGTGCTGTGGGCCGGCTGGGGACACGCCTCCGATGCGCAATACGTGCGCGCCCTGGAGACGCTCGCCACCTACGACACCGAGCTCGGCGACAACTGCCGGGTCCTGACGCTGCCACTGCATCCGCATCTGATCGGCGTCGCCCACCGGATCACCTGGTTCAACCGCCTGCTCGACGTCTTGACGGCCCGCGACGACGTGGTGTTCATGACCGGCAGCCAGATCACCGACTGGTACGCCGCGGTCGAGCCGCCGCCGCCCGCCCTCTCGGCTCCGTCCTTCTGATTCAACCCTCCGACTGCGGCCACTCCTCGGATGCGTGCCCCCGGCCTGTCGATCAACCACTATCTCTGCCCGCCCGGCTACGGCGCGCAGCGCTTCGCCGCCGAGATCGCGGCGCGCGGCGCCGCCGGCATCGGCATGACGCGGGCGGCGCTGGCCGAGCTCGGGGGCCGCGGCTGTCGCCAGGCTGCCGCCGACCACGGGCTCGCGGTGACGTCGCTCAACAGCGCCGGCGACCTGCTGCTGCGCGATCCCGGCCTGGCGGCGGCGCAGACCGACCAGAACCGCCGTCTGATCGACGCCGCCGCCGAGATGGGCGCCGCGGCCCTGGTGATCGTCACGGGCGGGCTCTCCGGCCAGGGCTTCGGCGACGACGGCGCGCTGCGGGAGCGGGTGCTGTGGGCTCCCGCCGTGGCTGCGGCGCTGGTCGAGGATCGTCTGGCTCCGCTGGTCGAGACGGCGGCGGCGGCCGGCGTCCGGCTGGCGGTCGAGCCGATCCATCCGATGGACGTGTTGTTCAAGGGCGCCGTCACCTCGATCGCGGCGGCACGACGCCTGTCCGCCGGCGTGCCGGGGCTCGGCCTGATGCTCGACGCCTATCACAGCTGGTGGGATCCCGACCTGGCGACGCCGCCCGCCAATGTCGTCGGGCTGCAGATCTGCGGCATCGCCCAGGCGAGCGCCGCCGAGAAGCCGGACCGCGACGTGCTCGGCGCCGGCATCGTCGATCTGCGGCCGATCGTTCGCGACGTGCTCGCCGCCGCGCCGGCTGCCGTCGTGGAGTTCGAGATGTTCGACCGGCACCGCCGCGGCCGCGCCGTCGCCGACATCGTCGCGGCGGCGGTCGCCGCCTGGCACGCCATGCGGCTCCACCTCCACGGCGCGGAAGGACAGGCCGATGCCGTTCGCTGACATCGGGACGGGCCGGCTCTACTACGAGACGCACGGCGACGGCGAGCCGCTGGTCCTGGTGACGGGCCTTGGCGGGCTGGCCGCCTTCTGGGCTCCCCATGTCGATGCCTTCGCGCGGCGCCACCGGGTGATCGTCTACGACCATCGCGGCACCGGGCAGAGCACGCCGACCCCCGGCCCCTACACGGTCGACGGGATGGCGGACGACCTCGTCGCGCTCATGGACGTGCTCGGGATCGCCAGCGCGCATCTGTGCGGCCACTCGACCGGCGGCGCCATCGGCCAGATCCTCGGGGCCAGGCATCCGGCGCGGGTGCGCAGCCTGCTGCTCGCCGCCACCTGGGGACGGCGCGATCCGTATTTCCGCCGTTGCTTCGACGCGCGGCTGCCCATCCTCACCGGCCTCGGCGCCGAGACCTATGTCCGGGTGACGAGCCTGCTGCTCTATCCGCCGGACTGGATATCCCGCAACTACGGCCGCATGCTGGAGATGGAGGCGGCGGCCGTCGCCGGCCTGACGAATCCCGAGATCCTGATGGCCCGCATCGCCGCGATCTGCGACTTCGACCCTTCGGCGGAGGTCGGCTCCATCCGGGCGCCGACCCGGATCGTCACGGCGCGCGACGACATGACGACGCCACCCTTTTTCGCCGAGGAGCTCCACGCCGCGATTCGGGGGTCGACGCTGACCGTCGTCGACTGGGGCGGCCACATGTTTCCGCTGACGGCGCCAGCCGTGTTCGGCGGCCTCGTCCACGACTGGCTCGCGGCGCAAGCTCCCGCTACGGCCGCGCCGGCGCAGCCGCGGACCTAGCGGCCATGCCGGCGCCATCCAAGTTCCGCGGGCGCCTGCGCGCCGCCGCCGTCACGGGCCTCGTCCTGCTGCTCGCCGCCGCGGCGGGCTTCGTCGCCGAGGCACTGCGGATTCCGCTGCCCTGGATCCTCGGCCCGCTCGCCGCCTCGGCGGCCGTGGCGATGGCCGGCCTGCGGCCCGGCGGCGGCCTGCAGCACGGCCGTCGCTTCGGCCAGCTCGTCGTCGGCGCCCAGGTCGGGCTCGGGCTGACCACCCCGGTGCTCGGCCGCATCCTTTTGAACCTGCCCCTGATGGTGGCGACGGCGCTGTTCGCCATCGCGGTCGCGGCCCTCATCGCCCCGCTGTTCGGCCGGGTCACCGGCGTCGATCGCCGGACGGCGTATTTCGCCATGATGCCGGGCGGGCTCGCCGAGATGGCCAATATCGGCGCCGCGGTCGGCGCGGCGGCCGAGCCGATCGCGCTCGCCCAGACGATCCGGCTGAGTCTCGTGGTGTGCCTGCTGCCGCCGCTCGTGCTCCTGCTCGACCTGCACGGCGAGATCGCCGCACTGGCGGCCCGGACGCCGCTGACGCCGCTCCTCACCGGGCTGACGCTCGCCTGCGCGCTCGCCGGCGTCGGCGCCACCATGGTGGTGCGGCTCAACAATCCGTGGATGATCGGCGCCATCTTCGGGGCCGCCGTGCTGGCCGCGACCGAGACGGTGCACGGGCGCGTGCCGGTGCCGCTCTACGACATCGGCCAGCTCTTGATTGGCATCAGCATCGGGGCGCGGTTCCGCCGCGAGGTGGTGCTGCGCATGCTGCCGGTGTGCCTCGCCACGATCGGCACGGTGCTGCTCCTCTCCGGCGTGATGGCGGCGGTGGCGGGCGGCGTGACGGCCATGACCGGCCTCGATTACGGCACCGCGGTGCTGTCCACCTCGGTCGGCGGCATCGCCGAGATGACCGTCACGGCCCAGACCCTCCACCTCGACGTGGCGCTGGTGACGGCGTTCCACTTCGTCCGCGCCGTCCTGGTGAACGGCTTCGCCGCGCACTTCTGGACCCTCGGCACCAGCCTGCTGGACCGCTTCCGGCGATAGCGTCGGCCCCCCGTGCCCCGCGACTGCCGGTGCGGTCCGGCGGTGAGGATGTCGCAGCCGGTCCGTGTCGGGCCAAACGGTCCTGATAAGGAAGCCGACCGCCGCCCCGAAGGATCCGGAGCGGTCCCCTCCCGACGCCTCATGACACGGTCGGCGGGCGATCGGACGATGTCGGGCGACGGCTTCGGACAGCCGAGCCACTCCGCATCGGCGCCGAGCGCGGCGCGGTTCGCCTCGCGCTCGGCGAGGCTCGCATAGCCCCACAAAAGACGACCTTGCTCAGCTCGCCGATCTCGACGTGGAAGTAGCCGATCAGGTTGCCGAGGATGCGGGTCTGGATGGCGAGCCCGCCGTTCTTCTCGTCGTCCTGGTCGTCGAGATGCAGCGTGCCGGGCTTCAGCGTGCCGGGCTTCAGCGTGGAGGTGCGCTCTTCGACGATCATGCTTTCGGCTGCTGTGCCTGACGGCCTTCGGGCGCGCCTCTCCCCGCCGCGCGCGCGCGTGCTATGGTGGCGGCTGCGCCGATGTCCGGCGCGCCCGAGCCCCGATCCGCATGCGCGCCTTGCTCTCACACGATCTCCAGACGCTCCGCATCTTCCTCACCGCCTGCGAGCTGCGCAGCATGAGCAAGGCGTCGGAGCGGCTCAACATCGCGCTCTCGGCGGCGAGCCGCCGCGTCAGCCTGCTGGAGCACGAGGTCGGCACCCGGCTCATCGTCCGCCGCCCGCACGGCATCGAGCCGACCGCCGCCGGCGTCACCATGATGAACTACGCCCGCGACGTGCTGCGCCTCGGCGAGAAGCTGCAGGTCAGCATCGAGGAGCACCGGCTCGGCGTGCGCGGCTATGTCCGGGTCTGCGCGTCGAGCTCGGTGCTGGTGCATCGGCTGGCCCACGACCTGTCGCGCTTCGTCGCCGCCAATCCCGAGATCAAGCTCGACCTCGAGGAGCGGCCGAGCGAGTCGACCATCGACGCGGTGCTGCACAAGCAGGCCGATCTCGGGGTGTTCGTCCGCAGTGCCGACATCGACGGTCTCGCCGTCACGCCCTACGAGGGCGATCAGCTCGCCGTGGCGCTGCGCGGCGACCATCCGCTCGCCGGCCGCGAGGCGCTCGCCTTCGCCGACATCCTCGACGAGGACCTGGTCGGGTTGGAGAGCGGCACCGCCGTGCATCGCCTGCTCTCGTTCCGGGCCCGCGAGCTCGGCCGCGTGATGAAGACGCGCGTGCAGGTGCGCAGCTTCGAGGTGATGTGCCTGATGATCAGCGAGGGCCTGGGCATCGGCATCCTGCCCGAGAAGGCCGTGCAGCCGCTCGCCCAGGCCATGGGCCTGCGGCTGGTGCGCCTCGCCGAGCCGTGGGCGAAGCGCGAATACGCCATCTGCGTCCTCGCCGCCGAGGACCCGCCCGCCCCGGCCCAGCGGCTGATCGACTTCCTCACCGACAAGCCCGCGACGGCGCCGAAGCGGC